>NZ_JZAM01000150.1:0-481 GCF_000960595.1 Vibrio sp. S234-5 | reverse complement strand
AGCAGTTGAGCCAATACATAAAAGATAAAGCCAATGATACACAAGGCGGACGACTGACTGGGGCCGACATCCACGCTTATATCGTGAAAGAATTTGGCCAACACTACCACCCTGATTCTATCTATTACCTGCTCGAGCACATGGGCTTGTCATGGATAACTTCCCGCTCAAAACACCCCAAGCAATCTCAAGAAGTCCAAGACGATTTTAAAAAAAATTCAAAATTGAAACGATCCTGAAGATCCCAGGACATATCGCTTTAGAGCATGTGGATGTCTGGTTTCAAGATGAAGCCAGATTTGGGCAACAAAACACGACGACACGGTTATGGGCAGAGAAAGGAACACGTCCCCAGAGCCGTGAAGCAACAACAATTTGAATATGCGTATCTGTTTGGTTCTGTCTGTCCCGCGAGAGGAATTGGCGAAGCGATGGTCGTTCCTTGGGTTAATAAAGAGATCATGATCGAGCATTTAAAGCA
>NZ_JZAM01000015.1:0-360 GCF_000960595.1 Vibrio sp. S234-5 | reverse complement strand
AGATGTGTATAAAAAGCCGGTGTCTACCTCTCAAAGAAGAAAGGGATTTGATGAGAAGAGAGACCCAAGAAACAAATAGACAGAAAAAAAATGGCCCCTCGAAATCGGGGCCATTTTTGGCTGCGGCTGACTGAAAAAATGCGATTAGAGCGCAATTTCTCCACCATCTTCACGGCGAATCACGACCGTTGCGGCGCGAGGCCTTACCGTTTCGCCCGTAGGTGGTACTTCTGCTGCAGCATCGGTATATGGCCAGTTGCCCGGATGTTGAATGTTCACGAACACCGATTTGTAATCTGGACTAATGGCAAACCCCGTCACTTCTCAACCGTTTGGTCCAACAAAAAAGCACTTCAACTG
>NZ_JZAM01000149.1:0-1053 GCF_000960595.1 Vibrio sp. S234-5 | reverse complement strand
TATCCTTTACGACTACATGGTCAAGTGCATGCAGGAGTTAGCGAAAGCGGAACCTGATATCGATGCACTCCTGCCTTGGAACTTCAAACACTAACAATATCGCCCCGTGGGTTCATGGGGCGGATACTGTTTTGTTAGATAACTCCTGTATTCAGGAAGAACAATAGCTATACCTGTTTCTATCACTTGTCTAGCCATCATGCGCACAGAAACAAAAAAAGAAAAATCACATTCTTTATCAGTTCCTTCAACCTTGCGGCTCGCATGAGCAAAGTGCCATTGCTTTTCTTCACCTTGTCTCGCAATCAGTGGTGTATGGCAAGAAGGGCATATACAGCCGCAATTTTTCCCTCGCACAACATCTGCGACATCAACGAATGTCTGATCTTGAGTTCTTAAGCCGAAAGGCACATGTTGAAGCATCATCAAAACGTGAATAACTCTTAATTTAGCGACAGTATGTACTGATTTTAGGCAAAAATGCTTTATAAATATGTTAGATAGGTTATGAATTGTGCCTTTGTTTTCGTATTGTCTTTTGTACAATCGATGATTAACTGCATGAAAATGATGTAATTGTCGGGGCTAGATATGGATGAGCTTGAGCTAATTGAGCAAAAGATTCATGAGCTGAAAAAGGAGCTGGCTCAACTTGAACAGCAGAAGCAGCGTCTATTGACGCAGGAAGCGATTAACAAGAAGCCTGTATGTGAAATGTCACCTCAACAAAAACTGTCTATCTATCAGAGTTATTTTAAAGGCAATACTCAATGCTATGCGCATAGGTGGCAGAATCAACAAGGTAGAAGTGGTTATGCGATCGCTTGCGAAAACGAGTGGCATCAAGATCTATGTGGCAAACCTAAAATAAAGTGTTTGGAGTGCCCCAATCAAGCATTCAAGCCGTTAGATGATGCCGCTATGTACTGAGGGATCCCCTCATAATTTCCCCAAAGCATAACCATGTTTGAATAGATTTTGAGCAAGCAGGGTTGCAGCCACGAGTAAGTCTTCCCTTGTTATTGTGTAGTCAGAATGCCGCAAAACTTCCAT
>NZ_JZAM01000148.1:0-1376 GCF_000960595.1 Vibrio sp. S234-5 | reverse complement strand
ACCTTCCGCCCTAACCTCACGCTTGCCCGAAAATTGATTGAGGCAACGCTCTGAATTTCCAGCGCCAAAGAATAAGTGTCCAGAAAACAGCGCCCACTGAAGCAAACTTGCCGACAAACTCAAAACTAACCAGCCGAGGGAACAAAGAAAAAACATAAACCACTGACTTTGCGTGATTAAGCATAACGCCGCGTTAAGGGGTGAGCAACGCAGACCACCCAACCTAAACCATTGTGCCGTAATCACTAAAGCTGAATCAAACCCAAAATACCGAGCGTTGGGAATCCCTCTTGAACCGTTTGTTATGGCTAACAACTCACTGATTTATTAGGTAAAACTTTAAGAAAGATCTATCCGTTCATCTCGACATTCGTAAGAGCCCATTTCGAATTCTCGACAAATCCAAGGGCGATTTTCGTAAATTGTGCACATGAACGTTTCACGATCTAGAGCTGAACACCAACCATCTGACAAACGCAGCATCGTTTCTCCACCCCATTCATCGAATGCAATATGTTGCTCTGGTACACCTGTATCGGTAATGATCATAACCTCCAAACGGCAACAACAAGCATGGCAGTTTGAGCACGATATTTCCGGATTTGATACATTTTTAATTGGGATTGTCATCGAGTTCTTCAGCGAGTTTAATCGCAGAATAGTACTCCAATTTAAGCCAATTTACCGACATTAATGATGAACTCAACTTGATAGCCATAACGCCCGGTTAAGGGGCAGCCAACGCCATTACCAAGCTTCCGCATAACACCGTAACCACAAAAACTAACGCATGGTAAAAATGCCGCGCGTTGGCTGTCCCTCTTGAACCGTTTGTTATGCTTAAGCTTCAATGACTTACGTTTTGATAAAACCAAGATTAACTCGACCTTGATTCACAAGCAAAGGCCACAACCTAAAAAACGGAAATGACTCATGATTTTGAAAATCAGACATTGAACTTTGGCCGCTAATACTCAAAAACCTAAGATCAAATTGCTGATTGAGCCAACCACCATAACCTCGCGCTTGCCCGAAAATTGATTGAGGTATTTCTCTGAATTTCCAGCGCCAAAGAACAAGTGTCCGGAAAATAGCGCCCACTGAAGCCAACTTGCCGACAAACTCAAAACTGAAAAGCCAAAGGAACAAAGAAGAACCATAACCCACTGATTTTGCGTGATTAAGCATAACGCCGCATTAAGTGGTGAGCGACGCTAAACACCAACGCCTCGACAAACCACTTAAAACGCAAAAACTGAATTTACACTAAAACCGCCAAGCGTTGCGAATCCGTCTTAAATGCTTTGTTATGCAAATTCAATAAGATAAACCAGAAGTTACACTAAATCTGATTAAGAAAACAATCAAAATATTGG
>NZ_JZAM01000147.1:0-1165 GCF_000960595.1 Vibrio sp. S234-5 | reverse complement strand
TTCATCATGCAACGTTTCTGCTTCATTGGCACACTAATTTTGCTTGGCTCAGCTCTTAGCATGTTAAGTGCCATGTGTCTTAAACCTGCCAAATTTTCAGCCGCGTTTTGTCGGTAAATCTGACAAGCGTCTTCTCGCATGCTCACATCTAAAATCCAGTGCATTGACTCTATGCCCCAGTGGGCTCGAATGGCATTTCCTGCCTGCTCCGCGGTCAGGTCTGCTGAACTTATGTAGTAGCGGTACTCCAACTTTGGCGCTTTACCTTTGGCTACTCGGTAATTTTCAACCATGACAATACTGGCGAGTCCGCTCCACGTTGAGAAGTCACCCTCTAACTCACTAGCCTTGAGTACATGGCAAGTACGTGCTTCAACGCGGCCTTTTTGTTTCTCGATTTGATAGGTGGTTTTGTCAATTGGGGCACGGCGGTGTGGGGCGAAGGCTGTCTGTATGGCTGCCGACAACTTGCCTTGATTCCCCTTTACTGCCAACAAGTAATCACCGCCCTTGCTAGTGATCGCCTTGGCAATCTTGGTCTGGCAGGCCATCGCATCAATCGTCACGATAGCTCCTCGCAAGTCGAGCATCTTAATAAGCTCTGGAATCGCGGTAATTTCATTGCTTTTATTGTTGGTTTTGAGTTGACCCAGTACCATTTGGTTAGCACTTGCATAGGCGCTCACCATATGGATGGTGCTTTGCCTGTCGTCTCTATCGTAGGAGCCGCGCAAAGTCTTGCCATCAATGGCAACCACCTCACCAAACGTCATGGTATGTACCGCATTCATCCAACCCAGGAAGCAGTCGCGAAACTCGGCAGGATCAATATTTGCAATCAAACGAGCAAAGGTATCGTCGACAGGCACACCGTTTTCAAACAGCCCCTGTTTAAGAAACCACTCATGGTGGCCAAGAACATATTCACGAATGTCAGTCCAGCCTTGACCTCCGGCTATCACGGCACAGATAGACCCAAACAAAATATCAAACAGAGGATAATCAACTTTTGCACTTTGCCGTTTGTCACGGATGATACTGAAATGCGCTTTGATGGTATTAATATTCATGGTCGCTCCCCAAAAGAAGAGCATAAGATCACAGACCGTGCTTCAGGTCAAATTTAACCTTGCGTTGTACAAGAAATGTTCATGATCTTGCCCTG
>NZ_JZAM01000146.1:0-5099 GCF_000960595.1 Vibrio sp. S234-5 | reverse complement strand
GTAGAGGGTGTGAACAACCGAATAAAGACGCTGAACAAAGTCGCCTATGGGTATCGTGATTGGGAATTTTTTGAGTTAAAAATCAAAGCCAGTCATGAGGCGAAGTATCGATTTTCCGGATGAACCGAAAGGTGAACTTTGTTTTGGCGGCTTATTTATCGCAGTTCTTGCTTGGGTTGATTCTTGAATCACTCAGCCATTGCAATTGTGGTTTTTGGTCGTGTAAAGTCGATTTATCTCATTGAATTTGCATAACAAACGGCTCAAGAGGGATTGCCAACGCGTGGCGACTTTAGTGCAAAATTGCAGTTCAGTGTTTACAGTGTGTTTTTTGAATTCGGTGGTGCGTTGCCAACCCCTTAGCCGGGCGTTATGTTTAATCACGTAAATTCAGTGGGTTATGATTTTTCTTTGTACCATCGGCTTGTTAGTTTCTAGTTTTTCGGCAAGTTGGCTTCGTTTGGCGCTGTTTTCTGGACATTTATTCTTTGGCGCTGGAAATTCAGAGAATTGCCTCAGTCTATTTTCGAGTAAGCGCGAGGTTGGTTCGGCTGGCTCAATCAGTATTTTGAACACCGGTTTTTGTGCTTGAATTGCCGAAATTCGAAGTCTGTTTTTCAAGTCTATGAGTTGTTTCAGTTTTCTGGGTTTTGGCTTTTGTTTGTCAGTCAAAACCGAGTTAATCTTGGTTTAGGTAAAACGTAAGTTATTGAAGCTTAAACATAACAAACGGTTCAAGAGGGACAGCCAACGCGCGGCATTTTTATTATGCGTTGGTTTTTGTGGTTACGGTGTTATGCGGAAGCTTGGTAATTGCGTTGGCTGCCCCTTAACCGGGCGTTATAAGCCAAAATCGATCACATACCAACTAATTCAATTGGAACAGGTTCAATGTATCTAGTTCATAATCAATAACCTGACACTTAAGGAGAGAGTTGTGAGAATGGAAAATTTTATCAGAAGCATTTTTGTGGGTTTTGGGTGTTACCTGTCAATAAAAGTTATCACTCATATTGGTGTAAGTTTAGCAAGCTTCAGTGAGCCCCTGCTTTTACTCACATTAATCACTAATGCGGTAGGTTATTCGGTTGTATTTAGTAAACTTTTTGATGGTGCTTTGTGGCTGGTAAAAAATGGTAGTAATGGGGCTTAGGCTTATAACAAACGCTTCAAGAGGGACAGCCAACGCGTGGCATTTTCACTATGCTTTGGCTTTTGTGGTTACAGTGTTATCCGGAAAGTTAGTTGTAGCGTTGGCTGCCCCTTAAGCGGGCGTTATGCTTAATCACGCAAAATCAGTGGGTTATGGTTATTCTTTGTTCCTTTGGCTTTTCAGTTTTGAGTTTGTCGGCAAGTTGGCTTCAGTGGGCGCTATTTTCCGGACACTTTTTCTTTGGCGCTGGAAATTCAGAGAATTGCCTCAATCAATATTCGGGCAAGCGCGAGGTTAGGGCGGCTGGCTCAATCAGAAATTTGATCTTGGTTTTTTCGGTTTTATCTACCAAATTTCAAAGTCTGATTTTCAAAATTATGAGTCATTTCAGTTTTTTGATTTTTGGCTTTTGTTTGTGAGTTAAAGTCGAGTTAATCTTGGTTCTGGTAAAGTGTAAGTCATTGAAGCTTAAGCATAACAAAGCGTTCAAGAGGGATTCATGCCGCGTGGCATTTTTGGTATGCAGCGAATTTTGGTGGTTAAAGTGGTTTGCAGAAAGTTGGTTTATGCGGCATTCACCCCTTAACGCGGCGTTATGCCTCTTTTGTAAACCTCTAGCAATTACTTAAATTAAGGTCTAAAATTAGGTCTGATTTTAATGCTTATATGGTGAAGTTATGAGACAGGTATTAGCGAATTGCTCTGCCAGTATTTCAGAGTTAAAGAAAAACCCAACTGCTCTTTTGAACGAGGCTGATGGTTCAGCTATTGCGATCCTTAACCACAACAAACCCGCAGCTTACCTTGTGCCGGCTGAAACTTACGAGTATCTGATGGATATGCTTGATGATTATGAGCTTTCCCAAATAGTAGATAGTCGTCGTGGTGATTTGTCGCAAGCTGTGGAAATAAATATTGATGACTTATAAGTTAAAGTTTTTGCCGGCAGCCCAAAAGGAGTGGAGTAAGCTAGCGCCAACTATTCAGAGTCAATTTAAAAAGAAACTCAAAGAAAGGCTAGAAAATCCCCACGTTCCATCATCAAAGTTACGGGGTTATGATTCTGTTTACAAAATCAAACTTCGTACAGCTGGTTATCGTTTGGCTTATGAAGTCATCGATAATGAAGTTGTCGTTTATGTACTCGCTGTTGGTAAACGAGATAAAGACGCTGTTTATAAGAAGCTCGCCTCACGCTTCAGCTAGCGGCATAACAAACGCTTCAAGAGGGACAGCCAACGCGCGGCATTTTTACTATGCGTTGGTTTTTGTGATTACGGTGCTATGCGGTGAGTTTGTAGTAGCGTTGGCTGCCCCTTAAGCGGGCGTTATGCTTAATCACGCAAAGTCAGTGGTTTATGTTTTTTCTTTGTTCCCTCGGCTGGTTAGTTTTGAGTTTGTCGGCAAGTTTGCTTCAGTGGGCGCTGTTTTCTGGACACTTATTCTTTGGCGCTGGAAATTCAGAGCGTTGCCTCAATCAATTTTCGGGCAAGCGTGAGGTTAGGGCGGTTGGCGCAATCAGCAAATTGAACTTAGGTTTTTAAGTTTTAGCAGCCAAATTTCAAAGTCTGATTTTCAAAATCATGAGTCATTTCCGTTTTTTAGGTTTTGGCTTTTGCTTGTGAATCAAGGTCGAGTTAATCTTGGTTTTATCAAAACGTAAGTCATTGAAGCTTCAGCATAACAAAGCGTTCAAGTGGGATTTGGCACGCGTGGCATTTTCAGTTTGCGTTAGGTTTGGTGGTTACGGCATTGTGCGGTAACTTGTGTATTGCGTGCCTGCACCCCTTAACGCGGCGTTATGCAAAGTGAGTTTTTATCAGCTAAATCGAGTTGGAATTGAACGGTAAATTCCATGTTTTCTGGCTTAAGTTAAGCAATAAATCGTCATCACATATTTGTTGTTTCTTGATCGCGTTGGGTTATTTAGCGTTGTGAATTCGTCGGCAAAATAACCTTTAGCATCCAAACGTCCGCCGAGAATGCTACGCTCGTCACTTTTCTTCCAAACCGCTCAATTTGAGTTTTTTGTTTCTTTGCTGAGTTGGAGTTTTGGTTTATAAATGAATAGTTTAGTTTGCTTAAAATTTACAAAAAAGCCTTGTTCTTGGGTTTTGAAAGTGTCGTTGTCAATCGGTTGGCCTAACAAACGGTTAAAGAGGGACTGCCAACGCGTGGCGGTTTTTGTTCAAATCGGCCTTTGTGATTACGGCTGTTATTTTGAGTTCAGTGTTTTGCGTTGTCAGCCCCTTAACCGGGCGTTATATGTCATCTAGTTCTGCGCTCTATACCGCATATGAAATAGCATCTTTACTTTGTTGAGCGGTAGGATTGTATTGTCTACAATAGCGCACTTTTTTACATATTTTAGGTTATGAATATGAACGACACTACAGCTAAACCCGCTTTGCCGGATCACCTTGCCGGTAATCCTCGCAGCCCACACTATGTAGCGGAGTGCTTTGAACATCACATTGGCATTCGTCTAGATGGCAAAGAGCGTACTGATGTTGAAGAATACTGCATTAGTGAAGGGTGGGTGAAAATTCCGTCACCGAAAGCTAAAGATCGTTTTGGCCAGCCGATGCTGATTAAGTTAAAAGGTGAAGTTGAAGCTTTTTATAAATAAGCTGCATTTTATACCGTCCGCATGCAATGTGTTGATAACTATGTAATTCAATGCATTGCATTGCATTCAAGATCTAGCTAGGTTTCTCATCCAAACATATAACAAACGGCTCAAGAGGGATTGCCAACGCTTGGCGACTTTAGTGCAAAATTGAAGTTCAGGGTTTACGGTGTGTTTTTTAAGTTCGGTGGTGCGTTGTCAACCCCTTAGCCGGGCGTTATGCTCTAGGAGTAAAAATTGACCGAATTGATGAGAAAAGTCTTTTTAATCAATATAGTGGCCTTTTTGATTGTTTTCGCTTTATCTAATTATGTTCCTCTTTTTGTTACAACGCGGCCAGCTGATTTTTTGTTTTTTGTCGTGATTGTTATTTGGCTTTTAGCAAAGTTAATGTGGGAAGGTGGTATACACAGCAAAACGACACGATTAGATGATCCGGTTACCGATAAAGTATACAAAATGGTAAAGGGACATGATTTTGAAGAAGAGCAAGTTGAGCATTATCGAGCTAACTACCAAACAGGCTTGGTTCTCTTTATTGCAGGTTTACCCGCATTAATTGGTTGTCTAGTTCTGCAGTTTACTTGAGCACAAGCATAACAAACGGCTCAAGATGGATTGCCAACGCTTGGCGACTTTAGTACAAAATTGAAGCTCAGTGTTTACAGTGTGTTTTTTTAAGTTCGGCGGTGCGTTGTCAACCCCTTAGCCGGGCGTTATGCTTAATCACGTAAAATCAGTGGTTTATGGTTTTTCTTTGTTCCCTCGGCTTTTCAGTTCGGTGCTTGTCGGCAAGTTGGCTTTTGTGAGCGCTGCTTTTCGGACATTTATTCTTTGGCGCTGAAAAATCAGAGAGTTGCCTCAGTCAATTTTCGGGTAAGCGCGAGGTTAGGGCGGTTGGCTCAATCAGAAATCCATTTCTAGGTTTTCAAGCTTCAAACTAGATCTGCCAAAATCCTTAACCTGAATATTAAAATTATGATTCATTTCGGTTTTCTAAGTTTTGGCTTTTGTTTCTGAATCAAAGTCGAGTTAATCTTGTTTCCAGAAAAACGTAACCCATTGAAGCTTAAGCATAACAAAGCGTTTAAGAGGGATTTGGCACGCGTGGCATTTTCGGTTTGCGTTGGGTTCAGTGATTAAGTCGCTGTGCGGTAGCTTTTGTATTGCGTGCCGGCACCCCTTAACGCGGCGTTATGTTTTTAAGAGGAAATCATGTTTATATTGGATGTTGATACCGATCTGAAACTGGCTTTGGTTACTCCCAAGTTTGCTTCGGCCTATCTTGAAATTGTCAGTCGAGAGAGGGAATACTTG
>NZ_JZAM01000145.1:0-54775 GCF_000960595.1 Vibrio sp. S234-5 | reverse complement strand
TTACCGCCGTAAACTTTAGCAAGAGTTGTACAGATAGCTGCAGTTAGAGTTGTTTTACCGTGGTCAACGTGGCCGATAGTACCAACGTTTACGTGCGGTTTCGTACGTTCAAATTTTTCTTTAGACACGATCGTGTTCCTTCCTAGTTATGATTCGCCACGATCTCTGTTGATCATGACGCGCCAGAAATTGATATTTTATGCGCCAACGCTCGTCAGCGCAATATTTGGGCGTATTGATCTGTAAAAAAGAGAACACTTTTCCCAGATTTACGTCCTGTTTAGTAACCGCGTTCTGCAATAATTGCTTCGGCAATATTTTTAGGGACTTCAGCATACTCATGGAATTCCATTGAATATGAGGCGCGACCTTGAGTTGCAGAACGTAGGTCGGTTGCATAACCAAACATCTCGGACAGCGGAACCTGGGCGCGAATGATCTTCAGACCCGCAACGCCTTCATCCATACCTTCGATGATGCCACGACGACGGTTAAGGTCGCCGACTACGTCACCCATCCAGTCTTCCGGTGTGGTTATTTCAACTTTCATCATAGGTTCAAGAATAACAGGTTGCGCTTCAAGCGCTCCCTTCTTGAATGCCATTGAACCAGCGATTTTAAACGCCATCTCGCTCGAGTCGACATCGTGGTAAGAACCATCAAACAGTGTAGCTTTAATATCCAAAACTGGGTAACCAGCCAGAACACCACTATTCATCTGTTCTTCGATACCTTTCGCGACCGGAGCGATGTATTCCTTAGGAATGGCACCACCAACCACTTCATCAACGAAGACAAAACCTGCACCAAGTTCGGAAGGTTCAAGTTTGATCCACACATGACCGTATTGACCACGGCCACCAGACTGACGAACAAACTTGCCTTCGACTTCCGCTTTACCACGAATGGTCTCGCGATAAGCAACTTGAGGTTTACCTACGTTGCAATCCACGCTGAACTCACGCTTCATGCGATCAACGATGATGTCTAGGTGCAGCTCACCCATACCTGAGATCAACGTTTGACCTGTTTCTGCATCCGTTTCGACACGGAACGATGGATCTTCTGCCGCCAGTTTACCTAGCGCGATACCCATTTTTTCTTGATCGGCTTTCGAACGTGGTTCTACCGCGATCTGGATGACAGGTTCAGGGAACTCCATACGCTCCAGAATCACTTTGTGGTTAACATCGCAAAGTGTGTCGCCGGTAGTAACATCTTTGAGACCAATCGCGGCGGCAATATCACCCGCGCGAACTTCTTTGATCTCATCACGCTTATTCGCATGCATCTGGACGATACGACCAAAACGCTCTTTCTTCTGCTTAACCGAGTTGTAAACCGCATCACCCGTATTGACTACGCCTGAGTAGACGCGCATAAAGGTCAGCGTACCAACAAACGGGTCAGTCGCAATTTTAAATGCCAGCGCAGAAAACGGTTCGTTGTCGTCAGCATGACGCTCAACTTCATTATCGTTTTCATCCACACCTTTAATGGCTGGTACATCTACTGGTGATGGCAGATATTCAATGACGGCATCCAGCACCGCTTGTACACCTTTGTTTTTAAACGCACTACCACAAGTGGCTAGAACAATTTCGTTATTTAGTGTACGCGAGCGCAGACCTTGCTTGATCTCTGTTTCACTCAGTTCACCTTCTTCAAGGTATTTGTCCATCAACTCTTCGTTGGCTTCAGCTGCGGCTTCAACTAAGTTGTTGCGCCATTCATTTGCTAGCTCAACCATATCCGCCGGGATCTCTTCATAAGTGAAGGTCATGCCCTGATCGGCTTCATTCCAGTTGATGAATTTCATCTTGATTAGGTCGATGACACCTTTAAAGTCCTCTTCCGCACCAACGTTAAGTTGAATCGGAACAGGGTTAGCACCAAGACGAGTTTTAATTTGTTTCACAACGCGTAGAAAATCTGCACCTGTACGGTCCATTTTGTTAACAAATACCATGCGTGGAACATGATATTTATCCGCTTGACGCCATACAGTTTCAGACTGAGGTTCAACACCAGATGCGCCACAGAACACCACCACAGCACCATCGAGTACACGAAGTGAACGCTCTACTTCGATAGTAAAGTCAACGTGTCCAGGGGTATCAATGATGTTTACGCGATGATCTTGGAATTGTGCTTCCATACCACGCCAGAAGGTAGTCGTCGCAGCCGAGGTGATTGTGATACCACGCTCCTGCTCCTGCTCCATCCAGTCCATGGTTGCAGCACCATCGTGAACTTCGCCGATTTTGTGAGAAAGGCCAGTGTAGAACAGAATACGCTCAGTTGTGGTTGTTTTACCTGCATCTACGTGAGCACAGATACCGATGTTACGGTAGCGCTCAATAGGAGTTTTACGAGCCACGATTGTATCCTCTTACTAAGGGAATCCTTAGAGTGTAGAAAAGTGCTGCGAGAGGACCTCGCAGCACAGAAGGCATTACCAGCGGTAATGAGCAAACGCTTTGTTCGCTTCTGCCATACGGTGAACGTCTTCACGTTTCTTAACAGCAGTACCTTTGTTGTCTGACGCATCTAGCATTTCAGCAGCTAGGCGAGCAGCCATAGATTTTTCACCACGCTTACGCGCAGCTTCAACCAACCAACGCATAGCAAGTGCGTTACGGCGAACCGGACGTACTTCTACTGGCACTTGGTAAGTTGAACCACCTACACGGCGAGATTTAACTTCTACCGCTGGGCGAACATTTTCAAGAGCTTCTTCAAATACAGCTAAGTGATCTTTGCCAGATTTCTCAGCCATGGTGTCTAGTGCAGTGTAAACAATTTTCTCTGCAACAGATTTTTTACCGTCAACCATAAGGATGTTAACGAATTTTGCCAGCAGTTCAGATTTGAACTTTGGATCTGGAAGGATCTTACGCTGACCAATAACGCGACGACGTGGCATGGATATTCTCCGTTGTCTTCTTCAGGTTATCCAAAACTTTTCAGTTTCTTCAAAATTAAAAATAATTTTAGTGTTTGGCCTTACTTAACGCTTCTTACTAAAAAGAAGTGCATTAAGACTTAGGACGTTTCACACCGTACTTAGAACGTGCTTGCTTACGGTTGTTCACGCCTGCACAGTCAAGTGCACCACGTACAGTGTGGTAGCGAACACCTGGAAGGTCTTTAACACGGCCACCGCGGATAAGCACAACTGAGTGCTCCTGAAGGTTGTGACCTTCACCGCCGATGTACGATGTTACTTCGAAGCCGTTTGTCAGACGTACACGACAAACTTTACGAAGTGCTGAGTTAGGTTTTTTTGGTGTAGTAGTGTAAACACGAGTACATACACCACGTTTTTGTGGGCACGCTTCTAGTGCTGGCACGTTGCTTTTAACAACTTGCTTAGCACGTGGCTTACGCACCAACTGGTTAATAGTTGCCATTAACTAGCTCCTGATTTACTTAAAGTAAGCTTGTGAAAAATCTAGTCCCCAACCCACATGAGCGAGTTAGGGACGCAAAATTCTATGCAGCAGTGAGAAGTGTGTCAAGGAATATGCGAATCTTTTTTGTCCAACACGTAAGCATATTTGATGACATCCCTTTGAGGATAAGGGCTTAGTTCCAAGTCAGTGAGTTATCATGCTTTGCTGTCAGCGTAACAAAACCGAGATAATCGACCCGTGAAAACGAGGGGCTGACTCGCTCTGCCAGACCTCTGGCCAATAAGTCATTATCAAGAACAAAGACATGAAACGGGCGAATTTGTTGAAAATCTCGATGCTGCGGGTTCGCCGCATAGACCGCGTTTTCAATCAGAATGATCTCATCTTGCTCAGCGACAAGCGAAATAAGCTCGGCAATGGCGGAGACGGATTTGACAATATGCAGCATATTTCTCTCTCAGAAGGTAAGCAGCTTACCGGCTTGTTGAAGTTTGGCTTGCAACTGCAGTTTATCGATTTGATGGGCTTCGATAACCAAATCCGCATGCGCTACCCCTCGCTCTATTAGTGACTGGGTACAAACGTAGACTTGCTCGATGTCATAAAGGTCAAACAGTTTCAACATCGGTGCATAGTCTTTGCTGAGAACACCAGCGGGCTGCTGCCCTTGTAAGAGTTGATAAACCCCATCCCCCATAAAAATCACGCGAATGTCTTCACAGTAGGCAGAGGCGGCGAGAAGTGCATCAATGCCTTCTCGGCCAGAGGCACTGCTATGCGGCGCAGTACGAAATAAATAGGTTAATTGACTCAAAACTGCACCACCCTATCTTGCACTAACATGGCTTCAGCGAGGCTGCCAAGCCCTGCCTGAGTAAAACCCTCAGCTAAATTATGCTGCGTTAAGGCATGCTGCTGGGCCTCTTCTTCTCCGACCACACCACGACGAAGCGCCGCCGCGACACAAGTCTCCAGCCGCACTTTGTGCTGTTTGGCAAGCTTTTGCCATGCTTTGACCAAATCAAATTCGTCATTCGCTGGCACAGTCAAGCCACTGCCATTGCTGACCCCCTCTTGATAGAAAAAAACACTCACTAAGGTGTGGCCTTGCTCAATCAGCGCGTTCGCAAACTGATAGGCACTGCGCGCCGACTGAGTACCATAAACTGGCCCAGTGACTACGAGGGTGTACGTCAATACGCTCACTTCTCATCATCCTCGGTCTTGCGTTGACGAATGTAGAGGTAGACCGTGTGCTTGGAGATATTGAGGCGATCCGCCACGCGATTGATGGCGTCTTTGATATCAAAAATGCCTTTATCAAACAGCTCCATGACGATTTGGCGGTTTTTGGTGTTATTGGAGACCGACTTGTCTGCGTTAATCTCTTCAATGGTCCGTTCTACGGTTTGATCCACCAGCTCTTCCACATCACTGGCAAAGTTGACCGATGACGCGGCTTGCTTGGCTTCTTCGGTTGGCATGAACGATTGCAGTACCTGAGAAAACGGCGCATCAAGGTTGACGTTGATACACAATAGGCCAATAACGCGATTTTCCCCATTGCGAATCGCGATGGTGATCGATTTCATCAGCACGCCGCCTTTGGCACGCGTGAAATAGGAACGGGAAAAATTGCGCTCCGAACCCTCGATGTCCCTTAGCATTTTCAGTGCTAAATCGGTAATGGGTGAACCTACCTGACGCCCGGTATTCTCACCATTAGCAATTTTAATCGCCGACGTGTTGAGATCTTCAAGTGAGTGCAGAACGATCTCACAAAAAGGGCCGATCAAACTGGCGATGCCGTCAACGACCGCCTCATAAGATCGCAAAATGATTTTGTCGTGCTCGGTAAATGGTTTCACGTGAACGGATTCCATCTCGAGCAACATGTCCGCAGTTAATGTTTCTGTAGTTGTCACTGTTGTAGCCTTCGAGCGAAAAATCAACAAATTGCTGTAAGTTTATCAGAAATTTTGAACAGAACACCTAGCAAACTCTCGAACTAGTGACTTAGAACAAAAAAGGGCCCGAAAAAATTCAGGCCCTCGTAGATGATAAACCGCGATAATTTACTGCGCGGCGTCACCATTTTCAATCTTCAGCAGTTCCACTTCAAACACCAGCGTTGAGTTTGCTGGGATGCTTGGTGTGTCTTGCGTGCCGTAAGCCAGTTCAGGCGGGATAACAAACTTGAACTTAGAACCCACAGGCATCAGTTGTACCCCTTCAGTCCAACCTGGGATAACACGGTTCAGCGGGAAGGTGGCTGGCTCACCGCGATCGTAAGAGCTGTCGAACTGCTCGCCGTTGGTGAGTGTGCCTTTGTAGTGCACTTGCACTGTGTCAGTGTCTTTCGGCTTCTCGCCCTCTGCTGGTGTCAGCACTTGGTAAAGTAGGCCAGATTCGGTCTTAACCACGCCTTCTTGTTTCTCAAACTCAGCACGGAACTCGTCACCCGCTTTTTTCGCTGCGTCTGCTTTTTCCGCTGATTTCTTCTGCATGGTCTCTGCAACACGCTTATCGAGCGCTTCTAGCGCAGCACGTGTGTCGGCTTCATTCAGCTCTGGGTTACCCGCAAATACGTGTTCGATCCCTTTAAGAACCAAATCTTTGTTCAGTGTAATGCCAATTTCGCTTGGCTTGTCTAAGCTGGCGCTTAGGTAGTTTGCAAAAGAGACACCAATGGCGTAAGCCGCTTTGTCATCTTCTGAATTAAATTGAACCGCTTTACCAGTTTCAGCCTGCACTTGCTCAACTTTTGGCGCAGCGTCTGGTTTTGCTTCTTCATTCTGACAGCCTACCGCCAGCATAACTGTCGCTGCAAGCAGTGACACTTTTAAAACTGATTTCATTAAACTCTCCAGTTAATGGGTTAAACCATTGGTTATTGTGCACAAATCTCGTAACAGATTGGTGAAGTCCATCGTTATACCAATATACTAGTGATATGTCTTGGGACACAAACCGGAATATTAGATGTGATGCAAAGAATTTTTCATTCCTCGCTACTGTTGATTGTCATCACCGTGTTAAATGGCTGTTTTTTTTCCAAGCAGGACGTACAACGCTGGGAGATAGAACCGCAAGGCGCCACCAGTTTCGCACTAAGCCGTGACGGACGCTTTGCTCTGCTTTATTCAACTTCTCGCCAACTGGTACTTTGGGATCTGGTGGAAAACAAAGAGCTCTCTCAGTTAGGCGCGCAAGACCCACAAGCCAACGTGGTCTCCAATATTCGCATTTCAGACAACGGCCGTTTTGCCATTACCGCAACACAAATGAACTTTGCGGTTTGGGATTTGGGCTGGACTCAGGCCCAAGGTCTTTGGTCTATCTCTGATGGTATTATTCGCGATGCCGATATCAGCAGCAATGGTGAACAAGTGTTGCTTGGTTTGTCTAACGGCAAAGCCATTTACGTCAACTTAGTCAGCGGCAGACGCATGGAGTTCCTCGCCCATCAAGAAAAAGTCAATTCGGTCGCCCTGTCGTCCAATGGCCGCTTTGCTTTGACGGGAGGAAATGACTATAAAGCCTATTTGTGGGACACCGAAACCGGGCTGATTTTGCGTACTTTCGAACATGAAGAGCGGGTCAACCGGGTAGCGTTGCAGCGCGATGGCCAATTAGCCTTTACCTCTGATGGCGGCAATCAGGCGGTGATTTGGGACTTAACCAGTGGTGAACAGGTGACACAGCTTAAAAGCTGGGCGCGGCAACTGATTTTCTCCACGGCGCGTTTTTCCGACGATGGTCGCTGGCTGCTCACAGGTACGCCATCTGGGCAGGTAGCACTGTGGAATACCACCAGCGGCAAGCGGAAGGAAAGTTATGAGGTTGAGCCGCTAAAAGATGCTCGCCCACCGCGCGCGGTAGTGTATGATGCCGCTTTCGATGCTAAGCGCAGAGTAATTACTGCGACATCCGCTGGCATAGCGCAAGCTTGGACACTAGAGAATTAACATGACAGACAAAACCATTGCACAGTTGGAAAATCGGCTTCACGACCTTGAATGCCAGCTTGCTTTTCAGGAACAAACGATTGAAGAGCTCAATGATGCCTTGGCACAACAGCAATTATTGATCGGCAAAATGCAGCATCAGATGAAGTATATGGTTGGCAAGATGAAGAACATGGAGACGTCGAACTTGGCCGATCCCGCTAAAGAGCCACCGCCACCGCACTATTGAGAAAGAGCCTCGCACTTTGCAGGCTCTTGAACTTAAGGTTATTCGTCAGCGTAAATTTTCACACTCAGATTGCCCGCAACGTCTATTGAGGCGCGGTACATGCCCGAACTGTTGATGGCAAAGTGAATCTCACCGTGTGCGTCCAGTGCGATTAACCCACCTTCGCCGCCCATACTTTTCAGCTCGCCTTGGATGATGTGCTCACAGGCAGTATGTACATCTTCATGGAGATAACGCATGCGCGCTGCCACATCTTCGGCCACACGTTTACGAATAAAAAACTCCCCTACTCCCGTGGTTGATACCGCGACGACCCCATTTTCTGCCACCGTGCCACAGCCGATCAGCGCCGAATCACCGACCCGACCATATTTTTTGTTGGTCACTCCTCCGGTACTGGTTGCGGCAGCAAGGTTTCCCTGCGCGTCCAGCGCCACGGCTCCCACGGTGCCATGCTTTTTATCATCCGGATATTTGGCTTCGGAAAGGGCAAACAAGCCTTTTTCGCGCATCGACAGTAGTTGCTCGTAACGGCGATCAGTAAAAAAGTAATCTTGCTCGGTATAAACGTGACCCTGTTCAAAAGCGAATTTCTCCGCGCCCTCACCGATTAGCAGCACATGTGGGCTTTTTCGCAACACGTCACGCGCCAGTTCTATCGGGTTTTTGATGTGACGCACTCCGGCGACCGCGCCAGCTTGCAAATCGCGCCCATGCATCAGCGAGGCGTCCATTTCAACCATCTCGTTGTTAGTCAACACAGAGCCTTTTCCCGCATTGAAATGCGGTGAATCTTCCATCACTTTGACCGCGGCAACCACCGCGTCCAGGGCATCGGCCCCCTCTTGCAACAGTGCGTAGCCTGCCTGCACGGCGCGCTGCAGATCGCTCAAGATCGCCTGCTTCAATTCAGCGCTCATTTGCGTGCGTAAAATGGTGCCAGCGCCACCATGAATGGCGATTGAAATAGGTTTGTTCATGCTCTCAACTCAACAACTAACAAGGGACGGGTTATCTCAGCGCAGAAAAACAAAAAGCGCAAGTTGATTACTCAACTTGCGCTTTATTATCGGTTTAACATCTCAAGGCGAACGCTTGAGGAGGCCCAATGCGGTTAGTGAGAGCCGCAGCTACCGCCACCGCAGCAACCATCTTTTTCACCGTGGTGGTGATGGTCATGGCCTTCGCCGCCACAACAACCGCCCTCATGATCGTGGTCGTGATCATGCTCATGACCACCGCAGCAGCCGCCACCTTGGTGGATATGGCCGTGCTCGATCTCTTCTGCCGTTGCTTCACGCACTGCAATCACTTCAACGTCAAATGTCAGTGTTTGACCCGCTAGCATGTGGTTACCGTCAACCACCACTTCGTCGCCGTCAACTTCAGTTACTTCTACTGGGATTGGACCTTGGTCCGTGTCTGCAAGGAAACGCATGCCGACTTCGATTTGCTCAACACCTTGGAATACTTCTGCTGGAACGCGTTGAACCAGTGCATCACTGTGCTCACCGTATGCGTCTTCTGGTGCGACAGTCACGGTGAATTTATCACCCGCCACTTTACCTTCAAGCTCGTTTTCTAGGCCAGTGATTAGGTTGTTGTGACCGTGCAGGTAATCCAGCGGTGCATCCGTTGTTGAAGAGTCAACCACAATGCCATCTTCCAGTTTTACCTGATACGCAAGGCTAACAACGACGTTCTTTTCAATTTTCATAACTACTCCAGAGAGGTCAATTTGCCTGACGGAAAGATAGGCCAGGACGAAAGATCAATCCCGCTATTATGGGGATCAAATGGAGAAACACAATTATTCCGGCTTAAAAATGCCGATCATTTCCTGATTCGCGTGTTTATTTTTTTCTACAGATTTGGGCATACGCTGCTCTTTAAAATCGCATTCCACACATTCGACCAACTCTATGTTGTTCTCTGTCCACCACATTAAGGTGTCTTGCTGCTGGCAGGACGGGCAACTTGCCCCGGCAATAAAGCGTTTTTTACTTTTCATTTGGTTCACTACTTTTCTTCCCAGAAATTGCGGGATTGGCGATCATTTTCCATCTCCCGGGCAAAAATCTCTTCCAGCTCTTTGCGCGCTTCTTTGGCGCGTTGAGCCAGTTTTTTATCTTCATTGTGCTGCGGCAATAACTCTTTGAGCATCGCGTTATCCAATTTGCGGAAATGCGCCTCGGCGCGTTTGGCTTGATAAGGATGCATCCCCAGTTCAACTAAAGTTTGCCGCCCCAAGTCCAAGGCACCGAGAAACGTTTCCCGCGAATAGGTATGAATGCCATACCCGAGCAGTTGATACGCTTCAACCCGACTACGGGCACGCGCCATTAACTTGAGATTAGGAAAGTGTTGGCGACACAGCTCCACAATATTCATCACTTGATCCGGCGAATCGGTGCAGATCACAAGCGCTTCTGCTTTTTCAGCCCCCGCGGCACGCAGAAGGTCGAGCTGGGTCGCGTCGCCGTAAAACACCTTGTAGCCGTATTTACGTAACAATTTGATCTGGCTGGCATCACTTTCCAGCACGGTGATTTTGATTTTGTTGGCATAGAGAAGGCGGCCAATAATCTGCCCAAAACGGCCAAAGCCCGCAATGATGACACGCGGCTCCGTATCAACCACATCCGGTGAGAGCGCTTCACTTTCCTGATTCAAGGTTCTTGCATACCAGCCATTTTGCAACGAGAGCAAGAGCGGCGTCGTGACCATCGATAAACTCACCACCACCAGCAAAAATGCCACTTCGTTGTCATTGAGCAGCCCCTCTTTGCTGGCAGCGGTAAAAATCACAAACGCAAATTCCCCGCCCTGACTGAGGATCGCTGCCATTTTGCTGCGCGCTTTCGCCCGCATGCCAACTAAACGCCCAAGCAGATAGAGCACAGCGCCTTTCACCGCGACCAATCCGAGCACGGCCAAGAGGATCTCCAGCGGAAACGCCACCAGCAGCCCCAAATTCACCGCCATGCCGACCGCGATAAAAAACAGCCCAAGCAGCAGGCCTTTGAAAGGCTCAATGGCAATTTCCAGCTCATGGCGATACTCACTTTCAGCCAGCAGCACACCGGCTAAAAAGGTGCCCAACGCCATAGAGAGCCCGAGTTGCTGCATCAACACTGCAATCCCCAGTACCACCAACAGTGCGGTGACGGTAAACAGCTCACGCCCTCCCGTCATCACCACATAGCGAAACAGCGGGCGCAGCAAAAAGTGACCGCCAACGAGCAGCGCGCCAGCACCCGCTAAGGTCGCGACGACACTCAACCCATCGCCGCTCATGCCTCCGCCTGAAAGCAAAGGCAACAGCGCCAGCATTGGGATGACTGCAATGTCTTGAAAAAGCAACACCGCGAATCCCGACTGCCCGGTTTCGGTGCGGGCCAAGCCCTGCTCTTCCAGCACTTTTAAGGCAATTGCCGTCGAGGAGAGCGCCAATCCCATGCCAATCACCAACGCCGACGTCCAAGCCAGATCAAACATGCTCACGACGCTGGCGATCACTAAGGTGGTGACGAGCACTTGAGCACCGCCAAGCCCGAGAATCGGCACGCGCATCTGCCACAGTTTTTTCGGATTGAGTTCTAGGCCAATTAAAAATAGTAAGAGCACCACACCCAGCTCTGCAAAGTGTAAAATGGCGTCGACATCGCTGATAACTCCCAGCCCCCAAGGACCAATCGCAACGCCCGCCAGCAAGTAACCGAGCACTGAGCCCAAGCCAAAACGCTGCGCAAGCGGCACAGCCACGACCGCCGCAGAGAGAAAGATCACGCTGGTTTGCAGAAAATCACTGGTCAACGCCATGCACGCCTCCTAACGGATTGAGCAGCCATTGGCGATACTGCTCGGCGTGTTGATAACGCTCGACATCGGACACGTTTCTTGCCCAGTAAAGTACCAGCGGTTCAAGCCAATGCATTTGGCACAGAGCAGCCGTTAGCTCAAATGGCTGTAAGATCTCCTCCAGCGGGTACTTGTTGTACCCCTTGGCACTGAACGCCTCTTTCTTGCCACCTGTGGTAATTACACTGCGCCAATACTTACCTTCAAGGGCATTGCCACTGCCAAAAGCAAACCCTTTGCTCATGACACGGTCAAGCCACTCTTTGAGCAGCGCCGGGCAGGAGTACATATACATAGGGTGGTGAAAGACGATCACCTCATGTTCGCGCAGCTGCTGCTGCTCTTGGCTCACATCAATAAAGAAATCGGGATAAAGGCCGTACAAATCGCGAATGGTCACGTGCGGCAGAGAGGCGATTTTTTTCAACATCACTTGGTTGGCCACCGAGTTGTGTGGCTCAGGATGGGCGTAAAGCACCAGGACTTTTGGCAGACTGGCTGAGGCGATTTTTTTCTCTGACATTCCGCGAACCTTCCCTGGGAGCAAACGGTGGTAGAAAAACAAAGTGTTATCTTGATGTTAATCATCATACTCAAATTTGCATAATGATCGACATTTATCCTCATTCCTCCTACTATTCGCAGCGATAAACGCACAGACTATTCGGCATCAACTGAGCTCAGCGATATGATTACCTTTTCCGACATTCAACTGCTCCGCGGCGGTTTCCCGCTTCTGGATCAAACTTCTGCAACCATTCATCCGGGAGACAAAATTGGTCTGGTCGGCAAGAACGGCTGCGGTAAATCGACCCTGTTTGCTCTGATTAAAGATGAGCTTTCTACCGACGCAGGCTCGTTTAGCAAACCAGCGCACTGGGAACTGGCTTGGGTTGCTCAGGAAACTCCAGCCCTTGAGCGCAGAGCAATTGAATATGTGATTGATGGCGATCGCGAATATCGCGACTTGGAAGCGCAACTCGCTGCCGCAGAAGAAGCCGACAACGGCACCTTAGTCGCGGATATCCATGGCAAAATTGAAACCATCGGCGGCTACAGTATTCGCGCACGCGCGTCAGAATTGCTTGATGGTCTCGGCTTTAGCCAAGAGCAGATGAGCTGGAACCTGACCCAATTTTCGGGTGGTTGGCGGATGCGCTTAAACTTGGCCCAAGCGCTGCTGTGTCGCTCCGACTTGCTACTACTGGACGAGCCCACCAACCACTTGGATCTCGATGCGGTAATGTGGCTGGAACGCTGGCTGCAATCTTACCCGGGCACCCTGATGCTGATCTCGCACGACCGCGACTTCCTTGATCCGATCGTCAATCGCATCATTCATATCGAAAACCAGAAGCTCAACGAATACACTGGTAACTACTCTTCGTTTGAAAACCAACGCGCGCAAAAGCTGATCTTGCAACAATCGATGTTTGAAAAACAGCAGAAGCAGATGACGCACATGCAAAGCTACATCGACCGCTTCCGCTACAAAGCGTCTAAAGCGCGCCAAGCGCAAAGCCGCATCAAAGCGCTAGAGAAGTTGGAAAAGGTGCTGCCGGCTCAGTTTGATAACCCGTTCAGCTTTGAATTTCGCGAGCCCACAGCGCTGCCAAATCCAATCATGATGATGGATGAAGTCTCCGCCGGTTACGGTGATAAACTGATTTTGCAACAAATCCGCCTTAATCTGGTTCCCGGCAGCCGCATTGGTCTGCTTGGGCGCAACGGCGCAGGTAAATCGACGTTAATCAAACTGCTCTCGGGCGAGCTCAAAGCGCAAGGTGGCGATTTGACTTTCTCTCAAGGGGTCAAAATTGGCTATTTTGCGCAGCATCAGTTGGAAACGTTGCACCCAGAAGAGACGCCACTGCAACACATGATGCAGATAGCGCCAGACAAAACCGAGCAGGAACTGCGTAACTATCTGGGCAGTTTTGGTTTTCATGGCGACAAAGCACTGGAAAAAGTGGCTCCCTTCTCGGGCGGCGAGAAAGCACGCTTAGTGCTGGCACTGATTGTGTGGCAAAAGCCCAACCTGTTGCTGCTCGATGAACCGACCAACCACCTTGATCTCGACATGCGTCAGGCGCTGACGTTGGCCTTGCAAACTTTCGAAGGGGCTATGGTGATTGTGTCGCACGACCGCTACTTACTGCGTGCCACCACCGATGATCTCTATCTGGTGCACGACCGCCAAGTGGCTCCCTTTGATGGCGATCTCAACGATTACTACAAGTGGCTGACAGAGCAACAGAAAGCCGAACGCAAAGAAGCGCAAGCCGAGCTGCCAGCCAAAGATGGCAACAATAGCGCAGCAGCGAAAAAAGAGCAGAAACGGCGTGAAGCGGATTTTCGTAAACTCACAGCGCCAATTCGCAAAACGCTGACACAGCTTGAAGCGAAGATGGATAAGCTCGGGCAAGCACTGGCCGAGGCTCAACAGCAATTGTCAGATAACACACTGTATGATGGCGAAAACAAAGCTAAACTTACTCAAGTACTGGCCATTCAGGCGCAAAACAAAAGTGCACTGGAAGAGGTCGAAATGGAATGGATGGCCCAGCAGGAAGTGCTAGAGCAGATGGAACAGGAGTTCAACAGTCAATGAGCAATCAACACGCCCCACTTTTACTTACGCTTGAGCGGCTGTGGCAATTCAGCCTGCAATACTATGGCGTGAAAGAAGTGAAAGCGGCGTGTTTGAGTTTGCAAAATCAGTTTAACGGCAACGTCAATCTGTTGCTGTTGCTCAAATGGCTGGATGAACAACAGCTCAGTTTCGATGAAGAGGAGTGGCACAAGTTGCAAAGCTGCTTAGGCCGCTCCGAAACGCTGCTGCATACCTATCGCGAATTACGTCGTCAGTGCAAACAGCACCTACCTGACACCCTCTATCGCGAAGCGTTGCAGTTTGAGCTGCAACTGGAAAAACAGCAACAAGCCGATCTGGTCGAATGCATTAACACACTGGCTCTGCGAGCCAATCACACTGAGCCACTCACCCAGATCTACTGCCGTCATTTAGGCGCGGCTCACCTCTATGCGGCATTTAAACCGCCCTCAGCCCCCTTGGCGAAATCCAGTTAGTTTCTGTGATCCCGAGCCCGAGTTATCGAGCTCGCCTCTGCCAGAACATTGACCCGCCTAAACAATCGGGCCTTAATAAAGTTGGCTCAACGTTGAGAAAAAGAGAGCGACACACGCAGCGGACATCACAACGCGTATTGCGAGCCAGCAACAGAACCATGAGTGAAAAGTATGACTCAATTTACTGCCGCAAGAGGGATCAAAAACCCTCACCTGCAAACCTTACTGCCCCGCTTTATCCGCAAAAAAGCGCTGTTTGAGCCCATTTGGCAAACTCTGGACACCCCAGATGGCGACTTTCTTGATCTCGCGTGGAGTGAAGACCCGAGCAATGAAAGTGCGAGTAAAAAGCCACTCTTTGTGCTGTTTCACGGTCTGGAAGGCAGCTTTTTTAGCCCCTACGCCAATGGCCTGATGTACGCCTTTGCCAACGCTGGCTGGCTGTCCGTGATGATGCATTTTCGCGGTTGCAGCGGTAAACCTAACCGCCTCGCGCGCGCGTATCACTCAGGGGAAACCGAAGACGCGCGCTATTTTTTGCAACACCTTCAGCGTCATTTTCCGCAGAATCACAAAGTGGCACTTGGCATCTCACTTGGTGGCAACATGCTGGCCAATTACCTCGCCACTTATCAAGACGCTCCTCTGGTGGACGCCGCCACCATCGTTTCCGCGCCACTGGATCTTTCGGCTTGCTCAGAGCGTATCGAGCAAGGCTTTTCTCGCATCTATCGCCGTTATTTGCTCTCGTCACTGAAAAAGAACGCCTTACAAAAGCATCATCTGCTGTCAAATGCGTTGGCCATCTCGCCCCGTTCGATCAAAAAACTCACCCGCTTGTACCAATTTGACGATCTGATTACCGCGCCACTGCACGGGTTTAAGAATGCGCTCGATTACTACCAGCAGTGCTCGGGCTTGCACAAGTTACGTGAAATCCGCATTCCTACACAGATTATTCACGCCAAAGACGATCCGTTTATGACCGATGCGGTGATCCCCAAATTTGTCCTACCCGACAACATTGACTATCGCCTGTTTGATCATGGCGGCCATGTCGGCTTTTTAACCGGCAGCGCGCTGCATCCCCGCTTTTGGTTAGAAGAATCGCTGCCGAGCTACTATGAAAGCTTGGCGGTTTCGGCATAATAGCGCGGCATTTCCTTATTGAGCATAAAGTAAAGAGGTATTTATGATCATTCCTTGGCAAGAGATCAGTGCCGATGCGCTGAGCAATTTGATCCGCGAATTTGTTCTGCGTGAAGGCACCGACTATGGCGAAAGCGAAGTCTCGTTAGAGCAAAAAATCGAGCAAGTAAAAACCCAGCTCAAGCGAGGTGAAGCGGTGATCGTTTTCTCGGAACTGCATGAAACCGTTGATATTCAGCTCAAGCAAAAATTTTAGTTGGCCGAGATTTTTACCGCACCTTATCCCATGACAAGCACGTGGAACGTGTTATAGTGGCCAAACGATTGCACATGCCGGAAGCCACATTCCGGCCCGACAGGTAAGTACTACAACGACAGGGTTTGTCATGTCAGCAAAGCATCCAATCATCGCCGTCACAGGTTCGTCCGGTGCCGGCACGACGACAACGTCAGAAGCATTTCGCAAAATGTTCAATATGATGTCCATCAAGCCCGCTTGGATTGAAGGGGACAGTTTTCACCGTTTCACTCGCCCCGAAATGGACGTTGAGATCCGCAAAGCGCGCGAGCAAGGGCGACATATCAGCTACTTTGGGCCGCAAGCCAACGATTTTCCGGCGCTGTCGGAGTTTTTCCGCCAGTACGGCAAATCGGGCACGGGTGAAGTGCGCCGTTATCTGCACACCTTTGACGAAGCCGTGCCTTACAACCAAATGCCCGGCACCTTTACCCCATGGCAAAAGCTGCCCGATAACACCGACGTACTTTTCTATGAAGGGCTGCACGGCGGGGTGGTCGATGGTGAAGTCAACGTTGCCCAGCACGTAGATTTTTTGATCGGCATGGTGCCAATAGTCAACTTGGAATGGATTCAAAAATACGTGCGCGATACGCGTGATCGCGGTCATTCGCGCGAAGCGGTGATGGATTCGATTGTGCGTTCAATGGACGACTATCTCAACTACATCACCCCGCAATTTTCACGCACTCACATTAACTTTCAGCGCGTCCCGACGGTGGATACGTCCAACCCACTCAATGCCAAAGGCATCCCGAGTTTGGATGAGAGTTTTGTGGTGATTCGCCTGCGCGGTATCAAGAACGTCGACTTCCCTTACCTATTGGCGATGATCGACGGCTCCTTTATGTCGCGACACAACACCTTAGTGGTGCCGGGAGGCAAAATGAGTTTCGCTATGGAACTGATTGTACAGCCAATCCTGCAACAACTGATTGAAACAGGCAAAATTGGCTAAAATTTGAGGCCGGTTCACGCTTACTTTTCATACCGTGATCATGTGCACAATTTTGCGTAGAAAATCCCATTCTCGACACGATTAAAATCAAGAAATCGTTTTCGAAAAAGGATACTATTTCAAACCGAAACACAAGATAGCTTGCAGCATCAATCAAGAGCTCTTATTCTAGCAAGTCTATAACAAGGCTTGGCTAAAATATGGATAGCGGCAAGCGTACCCTGCAGAGGAAGTGAGATATTATGGTTCTAGGTAAACCTCAAACCGACCCAACACTAGAGTGGTTTCTTTCACACTGTCATATTCATAAGTACCCTTCAAAAAGCACGCTGATCCACGCGGGCGAAAAAGCAGAAACTTTGTACTACATAGTGAAAGGTTCTGTTGCCGTGCTTATCAAAGACGAAGAAGGTAAAGAAATGATTCTTTCTTACCTGAACCAAGGTGACTTTATCGGTGAACTAGGCTTGTTTGAAGAAGGCCAAGAGCGTACTGCCTGGGTTCGTGCAAAATCTCCTTGTGAAGTGGCTGAAATTTCATTCAAGAAATTCCGTCAGTTAATCCAAGTCAACCCAGACATTCTCATGCGCTTGTCAGCACAGATGGCAAGCCGTCTACAAGTGACCAGCCAGAAAGTGGGCGATTTGGCATTCTTGGACGTGACTGGCCGCATCGCTCAGACACTACTGAACCTAGCCAAACAACCCGACGCAATGACGCACCCAGACGGCATGCAGATCAAGATCACTCGTCAAGAGATTGGTCAGATTGTTGGTTGTTCGCGTGAAACCGTTGGCCGCATTCTGAAAATGCTGGAAGAGCAGAACCTTATCTCTGCGCACGGCAAAACCATTGTTGTTTACGGGACTCGTTAATTTCACGCCAGAAATCGACGTTCAAATTGCAAAAAGCCACCCTGCGGTGGCTTTTTTGTTGGTTCGTGATGCGTCTTAGCCGTTGGTGCTTTCAAAGATCTTGTCTGCCGACGCGGCCACAAAACCTGGGTACAGATCGCCGTTTTCCATCGGGTAGCGTTTGGCAAACTCGTAAAAACCACCGGGAATGATTTCACTGCCTTCAATAAACTGCACCGCCACTTTATCTGCCATCGTGGAAGATTGCTCCAGCAGCACTTCCGGCGTGCCCTTCACTTCACCGCCAATTTCATTGATGGTAAAGCCCGCTTGACGTAAGTGATCGTTCACGCCTTTCACCGAGTCAAATGCTTTGAGCTGATTGACGCTGACCGTAAAGTGATTCGCGCCGTAACCATGCGCCGCCAACCAAGAGGCATATTCACTCTCTTTTGCCAGCGTTTGATAGTCCGCAAAACTCAAGTCCCACAAGCGACCAGCGTAAAGGAACTCGTGGCCTTGCAATTGGCTTGTATCCACTTGAGCAACCAGTTTTTTCACAATCGCTTGCAGCGCCTCTGAGCATTCATCGATTTTCAGCGCACTGATGAAGACTTTAGGCTGAGTCGGATCAGGGTGCTCAAAATGTTTGGCTACTAATTTTTTGCTTTCAAACAGATAGTCGCCACACGCTTTGTAGCCTAATTCGATAAACGGTTTCGCCAGAGTTTCAATGCCAAGCGGCTCGACGTTAAACGTTCGTAGCGCGATATGGTCGTTGATCAGGGCTACATCTTCTTGCAATAGTTGATGCACTTTCGCCGCGGAAGGACACAGGCGTTGGATATAGTCGTTCCATAGCGATTCAAATAACACAGCTGGCGTCATAACGCCTCCTTGTTGTATCGGTTCACATTATCAGAGTATCGGGAGTGGACTGCGGCGGTGCGTGCAGAAATCACCGCCGCAATCCTCAACCTGTGACGTTCATGGTTTGAAAGCAAACAAGCCTGCACTACCAATGATGGCTCGAAGTAGCGCAGGTCAGAGACCTAAAGGTCGTTATCGTTATTAAAGTTCCACACCCGGGCTAAGCGTGGCGGGTAGTTCCGTTTGCACCCCTTCCATTGATGCCATTGGGTACGCGCAATAATCGGCGGCATAGTAAGCACTCGGGCGTAAGTTGCCCGACGCGCCCGGTCCGCCAAATGGCGCATCGCCACTGGCGCCCGTCAGTTGGCGGTTGCGATTGACAATGCCAGCACGGATGTGATCGACAAAGTACGCCCACTCGTTATCGTCGGTCGAGACTAACCCAGCCGACAAACCAAAACGGGTGTCATTCGCCAGCTCAACCGCACGCTCGAGTCCTTGATAGCGCACCACTTGCAGCAGTGGTCCAAAGTACTCTTCGTCAGGCAAATCTGCGATCTGAGTGACATCAATAATTCCCGGTGAAACAAAGGCGGCCTCGCCCGCTTTGGCTTCAATTAAGCTTTCACCGCCGAGCGACTGCAGATTGGCCTGTGCGTCTAAGATAAAGCGCGCGGCCGCCTCAGAAATTTGTGGCCCCATAAAAGGCGCAGGGTCGGCAAACGGCTGATCAACTTTAAGTTTTTGCACCGCGTCAACCAGACGAGTAATGAGTGCGTCGCCCTTTTCCCCCAGCGGCACATACAAACGGCGTGCACAAGTACAGCGCTGACCAGCACTGATAAATGCCGATTGAATGATGGTGTAAACCGTCGCCTCAAGATCGCCGTACTGCTCTGAAATCACCATCGGGTTGTTGCCGCCCATTTCCAGTGCCAGCATCTTGCCGGGTTGACCAGCAAACTGACGATGCAGCAGATGGCCCGTGTTGGCGCTGCCAGTAAACAGCAGGCCGTCGATGCCTTTGGACTGCGACAAGGCAATCCCAGTCTCTTTACCACCTTGTACTAGGTTTAGCACGCCACTTGGCAGACCCGCTTCTTGCCACAGTTTCATCGCAAGCTCTCCCGTCCAAGGCGTTTGCTCGGACGGTTTAAACACCACGGTATTGCCAGCTAACAGTGCGGGCACAATGTGACCGTTTGGTAAGTGCGCCGGGAAGTTATACGGGCCAAAGACGGCCATCACACCCAGTGGGCGGTGGCGCAAGACAATTTGGTTGCCAGCGGCTTCTTTTTGCGACTCGCCAGTGCGTTCATGATAAGCGCGGATCGAAATGGCAATTTTGCCTGCCATCGCTGCCGCTTCCGTGCGCGTCTCCCACAGCGGTTTGCCGGTCTCTTTGGCGATCACTTGAGCAATCTCTTCGCTGCGCGCTTTAACACGCTCGGCAAAGGCCAGCACGTAGGCTTCGCGCTCGGCAAACGTGAGCTTCTTCCAGCTCAGAAAGGCGTGACGCGCCGCTTTCACTGCTTGCTCGACTTGCGGCTCAGTGGCACCTTTGCCACGCCAAACCACTTGGTTGTCATAAGGCGACAAGGAGGTGAACTCTTCGCCTTGCCCTTCTACCCATTCACCTGCAATCCACTGTGTCATCGTCTTTCCCTTAATCATTACTGCGCTAGCATGCGTACGTATTCGCCATCTTCCACCATCAGAGCCTGGGCCACTTTCGGTGACAAAATCACACTGGAAGAGGCTTGGTCATACGCGGCTTTGGCTGCCGTGGCGCGGAAGTTTTCAAATGAGGTATTGGCTATTAAAAAGTCTTGCGAGCTGGAGTGCTCCGCAACGCGCACTTTCGCTCGCACTGAGTGGCGTACCGATTCAATATTACGTAGGTCACACTCCACCGTGGGGCCGCCATCAAAGATGTCAACGTAACCACGGCTGGTAAAGCCTTCTTTCTCAAGCAGCTTGAGCGCTGGACGAGTATTTTCATGTACCACGCCGATCACCGCTTGCGCTTCTGGGCTCAGCAGGTTGATGTAAATCGGCAGCTTAGGCATTAAATCGGCGATGAAGCCTTTTTTGCCGATACCAGTGAGGTAATCCGCCATGGTGAAATCGATGGAGAAGAAATGGTCCTGAAGCCATTGCCAAAATGGCGAGTTGCCATTGGCATCCGACACCCCACGCATCTCGGCGAAAATGGTTTTCGAGAAGCGATGCGGATGTTCGGCCATCATCAAAAAGCGGCATTTCGACATCAAGCGACCGTTGAGCCCTTCACGGAATTTTTCCCGCAAGAACAAGGTACAAATTTCACTACAACCGGTGTAGTTGTTGCCAAAAGTGAGCAGCTTCACCACGTTGTTGACGCCAAGTTTTGGCGAGGAATGGACAATTTTGCTGATGTGGTACGAGTAAAAAGGCACGTCCCAACCAATCGCCGCTTCAATACCTGTGGTTCCGGCGACTTCACCGCTTTCGGCATCAACGCCGACCATCAGGTAGCCTTCATCGCCCGGCTCACAAACGTCGTGTTTGGCAAAGCTGTATTCAGAGTGTGTAATTCGATTGGTTAACAGTTCTTCATTAACCGGCAGAGATGTGAATCCGTGTCCCGATTCCACTGCACATGTGTGCAGTGCGTCATAGTCCGACATTGCAATAGGGCGAACAACTAGCATCAATACTCCCTCCAGATGCATAGAAGGCCCTAGGTTTACTACCTAGGATGTGATGTAGACGCCCGCCGCTTCCTGGGTAGGCGTCTGTTTGAGAAGCGTTTAAACCAGAGTGGCGATTGCTTTATCCAGTTTCGCCAAGCCTTCTTCTATTTCTTGTTTAGTGATCACCAGTGATGGTGTAAAGCGCACCACGTTCATGCCCGCCACCAGCACCAGCAGTCCCTCTTTACCCGCAGCAACCAAAATATCGCGTGCGCGGCCTTGCCACTCTTGATTAAGCGCCGCGCCGAGCAACAAGCCTTTGCCACGGATTTCAGAGAAAATCTGATATTTATCGTTAATTTTGCTTAACCCTTCACGAAACAGTGCTTCGCGCTCTTTCACGCCTTGCAAGGTTTCTGGCTTGGAGACTTCCGACACCACCGCTTCCGCGACTGCACAAGCGAGCGGGTTACCACCGTAAGTCGAACCGTGAGTGCCCACTTTCATGTGCGCGGCCAGTTTTTCTGTCGTCAGCATCGCGCCAATTGGAAAGCCGCCACCGAGTGATTTGGCGGTGCTGAGAATATCAGGCGTCACACCAAGGCCTTGATAAGCATAAAAATCACCTGTACGTCCGTTGCCCGTTTGCACTTCATCAAAAATGAGCAGGGCATTGTGCTTGTCGCACAGCTCGCGCACGGTTTGCACGAACTCAGGCGTCGGTGGCACGATACCGCCTTCCCCTTGCAGCGGTTCCATCATCACCGCACAAGTGCGATCGGAAATGTGCGCTTGCAGGGCATCGATATCGTTGTAAGGCAGATGCGTCACATCGCCGGGTTTTGGACCGAAACCATCTGAGTAAGCTGCTTGACCACCGACGGTCACAGTAAAGAAAGTACGTCCGTGGAAACCTTGTTTAAAAGCAATGATTTCAGATTTTTCCGCACCGTAAACGTCCGCTGCGTAACGACGAGCCAGTTTCAGCGCCGCTTCGTTCGCTTCCGCACCCGAGTTGGCAAAGAAGACGCGCTCGGCAAAGCTCACTTCGGTCAGTTTTTTCGCCAGTCGCAATGCGGGCTCGTTGGTCATGACATTACTTAAATGCCACAGTTTACCCGCTTGCTCAGTCAGCGCTTTAACCATAACCGGATGACAGTGGCCCAGACAACTCACCGCGATTCCGCCCGCGAAATCGATGTATTCCTTGCCGTTTTGATCCCAAATACGTGAACCTTCACCTTTCACTGGGATCATCTCCATTGGGTTGTAGCAAGGCACCATCACCTCATCAAACAAACCACGATCTACTTTCATTTCCACTGTCATTGCACATTCCTTCTTGATACCGCACGCCTAGCAGAGAGCGAATCCAACCGACTGTGACTGGCCGGCAAATATTGTTTTGCATTTAAGCTGATGCGGCATTGTATTTACAATTAATTAACGAATTCAATAGTGAAATATTCTTTTTACAGCCCGGAGGAATACCCAATAGTCACTATTCATGATTATTTATGCATCATATTCCGCAAATTATGAAGCATTTTTTTAATCGATCAACAAATCACTTGGTTTAATGGCAAAATGGGAAGGGGAAAGCAAAAAGTGGCGAATAGTTTTGCACTTCGCCTTGGCTGAAAAAAAGATGAAGAAAATGTTAAGAATGGTGATCAAGATCAGGGTTAGGCGCGACTCAACGAGCGAGAAAATTGGCCAGCAACGCGTGCCCTTGCTCGGTTTTGATCGACTCAGGATGAAACTGCACGGCGTCAATCGGCAGCGTTTTGTGCTGATAGCCCATGATTTCGTCGATACTGCCATCTGCCAGCGTCGTCCAAGCAGTGAGTTCAAAGTCGGCAGGTAAGGTGCCATTTTTGACCACCAGCGAATGGTAGCGGGTAACGGTAAGTGGATTGTTCAAACCGCGAAAGACACTTTTCCCATTGTGCTCAATGGCTGAGGTTTTACCATGCATTACTTGCCGTGCGCGTACCACTTCCCCACCAAAGGCTTGGGCGATCGCCTGATGGCCAAGACAGACGCCGAGGATCGGCAGTTTACCCGCAAAGTGTGTGATCGCCGCTAAAGAGATACCCGCCTCATTGGGCGTACATGGCCCGGGGGAAATCACCAGATGGGTCGGTTGAAGACGCTCGATCTCGGCAATATCGATCTCGTCATTACGCACCACGTGCACATCAGCACCCAGTTCACAGAAATACTGGTAGAGGTTGTATGTAAACGAGTCGTAGTTGTCGATGATCAGCAGCATAAATTTGTCTTAGCCTAGATGAAAACTTTAGCATTCTACGAATCCGGCTTACAGATTCAATCAATAACACGCTTTTCCTTCACTTTATGATCCAGACGACACTTCCGCTTTGGCAGTTCATCATTATTTTCCTAAAATTACTTTAGCAATAGCTAATAAAGGAAATTAAAAATGAAGAGAACCATAGTCATTGGTGCCGGTTTAGGTGGCATGTCGGTCGTGTATGAACTCAGACAAAAATTGCCCAGCGATCATGAAGTCATGCTCATTAACGAAGGATCGGAGTTTCATTTTATTCCATCCAATCCATGGGTGGCATTGGGAGAACGCACCAAAGAGCAAGTCGTTTTAGAACTCACGCCTTATGTAAAAAAATTTAATATTCCTTTCAATGTCTCTGGTGTGGCACACATTGATGCCAAAGCATGCCGACTAAAAACGGGCGATGGTGAAGAATATCATTACGACTATTTGGTGATCTGCACAGGGCCTAAATTGGCATTTGAAGCCGTACCGGGAGCCGGACCAGAAAATGGCTTTACCCAATCGATTTGCACGGTTGATCACGCTGTTAAATCCCATCAAGCCTATCAACAGTTGGTTGAAAACCCAGGCCCCGTCATCGTTGGGGCACTGCAAGGCGCAAGTTGTTTCGGCCCGGCCTACGAATACATTCTCTCTCTGGAAAGCCAATTGCGAAAACTGAAAGTGCGCGACCGTGTTCCAATGACCTTTGTAACCAGTGAACCGTACGTGGGTCATATGGGATTGGGTGGCGTAGGGGATTCCAAAGCGCTGATGGAACATGAGTTTCGCGAGAGGGGCATCAAATGGATCTGCAACGCCAGAACCACGCACTTTGAGGACGGTACGGCACACATTGAAGAACTCAATCGCAAAGGTGAAGTGGATTTTGAACATCACCTGCCCTTCACCATGGCAATGTTTCTACCACCGTTTAAAGGTGCAGCGCCGATTGCTGCGGTTCCTGAGCTCTGCAATCCCAAAGGGTTTGTACTCACCGACGAATATCAACGCAGCCCTGTCTACCCTGAAATTTTTGCGGCTGGCGTGTGTGTAGCCATCCCTCCCTTGGAAGAAACACCGGTTCCTGTCGGTGCACCAAAAACGGGCTTTATGATTGAATCCATGACGACGACGATTGTGGAAAACATTCTCAGCCTAGAAAAAGGCGAACAGATGCATACCAAACCGACCTTGAACGCACTATGCCTTGCTGACATGGGAGATAAAGGCGCGGCCTTTGTTGCCCTACCACAGAATCCCCCACGTAATACCAACTGGACCGGGATGGGACAATGGGTGCATTTAGCCAAAATCGCCTTCGAAAAGTATTTCCTCTACAAAGTGAAAAAAGGCACCAGCGAGCCAATCTATGAGAAGTACATTTTGAAAGCGGCAGGCATTGAACGCACTAAGTGAGTGTTAAACAGAGAAGTGATGGATGGGTGGACATAGGCCAGCATGCGCTGGCCTTGGATAGTAAGGGTTATATCCCGTTCGAAATCTACTGCGTACAATCTTTGCGGAAGATAGACTCGGCCCAGTGTGGGTTATCTACGAACGGGTTGCGGTTGCCCTGAATCTTCTGAATCTTGGCGTTGCGTTCAAACTCGAAATTGTCCACCGGATCTTGGCTGTTCCACTCCAGCAGCACACACACATTGCCCAGCGCGGTGCCATTGTTGGTGACCGCAGGTACGAGCTCAAGATCTGGATTAGCCGGATCGCTGCTGTCTTTGCCCTCATAGCGAGTCGCCATGTAGAACATCATACGCGCCACATCGCCCTTCACGGCATCACGTGGCTCAAATGAGTCACTGTCAACGTAGTTTCCGGGCGCTTCTGTTACCGCAGAGCCGCCGTTATCGAACTCCAGATTACCTCGTCTACCATTGACCGATTCATCCGCTGGACGCAGGTGGTGGATATCGGTGTATGCGTAAGCGTTGCTGTTATCAAAGCCACCATTCGATTTCGGATAGGTATGCTCGCGGTTCCAGTTATCTTGACCCAGCGAGCCCTGACCTGATTTCTGCCCTTTCGCTTGTGAACGTCCGGTATAGAGTAGAATCACATTGTTACTGTTGTTTGGATCTTCATCGGTGATATCCAGTGCATCCCACACATCAAAGCTGCTCGAAGAGTACGGTAGCTTGATGATGCCAGTAGAGATGATTTGGTTTAGCGCCGCTTTCAGGGCATCTCCGCTCAGATCGAGCGCGCTGTCGTAGTAACCATCCGGGTTATGGGTTTCTCCCGGTGTGACCGGCGGTGTCACGATTTCCATCTGACAGGTCACGGTAGGTAACCCGCCCACCACATGAGGATCGTGGGCTTGCTGGTAAGCGGCGCTCGCACTAAACGCGCATGGAATCAGTAAAGTCAATAATGTCTTTTTCATATCTTTTGCTTAGGAGTGCAAGCACTCCTCTCCTTTAGGCAGCGAATTAGTTGAACTTACGACGTAAGAAGCCAAGGCCGAGTAACGCCAACAACGCGCCTAAGCCTGTACTACCGCCATCCGAGTCACTGCTGTTATCAGCAACCGCCACTTGTTTACGCTCTAATACCGTGCCATCAATACTGGTGGTCACCGTATATTCACCAGCGGCAATACCCGTGATAGGCACTTCGGTCCAACCTAGTGCGATCTCAAATTCATCCAACACGTCTTTGGCAACACTGGACGAGGTAGCGACAAAAGCCGCATTGGCGTCACTAAAGCTCACCACCACTTCATCACCCACTTTGAGATAAGAAGAACCCGTGTACGCGGTGAGATCGACAAGATATTTAAAACCAGCCGTTGACGGCGCTTCGAGACGCGGCTCATTGATGGGTTCGCTTGGCAGTGCAATCGGCGTCCCAACAACGATCGGCTTATCACCAGGCAGCGTTGGGTCGACAGGATCGAGCGGCTTACCCGCAAAGGCAATGTCCACCACAACAGGATCGATTTCTGCCGCGCGGTAGGCATCTGCATAGTTCTGTCCTACGCTGTGATCAGCCGCAAACAAGGCAGATTCAGCGGCATTGATATGCCAATGGCCAGCATCCAATACGTTCGCTTTCAAACCGGCGGAAGTGAGGATGTAATCCAAATTGCCACTTTCATCACCGTTCAAACTGTTGAAGCTCTTTGGTGCAACAATATCGAGCACGTTTTCGTATCCGTAGCTGGCCTCGATCACACGGCTTTCGCTATCAAACGCTTTGTCATCGACAAACGTTTGAGCTGCGGCTTTGATGACTTTGTAACCCGCTGGCAACGAGGTGCGATTGGTCAGAACGGTGATGGCGTCTTCTTTGCCATAGCTATTGAGGTTACCGAGAATCACCTTCTCACCGTCGATGTCAGCCAGTTTCTGGCCAAGATAATCGGCAGCAGAGACGCGCAAGTTCTCACATGCACCCTGTTTATCGCTATTGGAGGTATCTTCCAAACACGCTTGATCTTTATCGACAAATTGCGTTACGGCAACCGTCAGTGTTTCGTCACGATCTTTAAAAGAGAACTCAGGCACCAGCGCATCTGGCTGAGCGATGACTTGCCCACCCTCCAAGCGCTGCTCTGGCATCGCAATCACCTGAGTGGCTTTTATACCCGCAACGCTAGGGCGATAGATGACATAGTTGCTGCTCGCCAAGCGACCGATGTGCGTAAGATCTTTCTCTTTGACTATCTCATACTTTTTCGCTTCTGGCAGTTTGGCATTGACGGCAGACACCAACTGCACGATCGCAGAGCTTTCACCAAAGCCATTGTTTTCTACCCCAATCACACCAACGATGTCCGCATCGAGTGCAACCAATGCCGCAGCCAATTTAGCCGTTTGCTGTTGCAATATCGTGGCATTTTCTGCCCCCGCAGTTTGCCCTGCGCTGAGATACGGATTCGCCTCGCCATTACCAACCAAGCTATTGAAGTATTCATCGGTATTGAACGTCGCAATGCGCACGTCGCCTGATTTCAGCACAGGCGCCTGAGTACGGTTGTTGCCACGAGCGATAAAGGTGTCGTTGTTCGCCTCTTCTGTCACATACAGACGGTAGTCAGAGTGAGAATAGCCGAGCACACCTTGCAGGTTGCTCGCGCGGTCACCCACTCGAATGTAATCTTCACTCGAACCATTTTGGTCGATGTCTGTTTTACCAAACTCAGGATACCAACTAGGTTGACCTTGAGTGTCTTTGCTAAATGATTCCACCACTAGGCGGGCATCATCATTACAATCAGCCGCTTGCGCTGCTTGTTGTGTGCCGGGGAAGAAAGATTGGTTCGGGTGGACATTCACTTTGCCCTGAGTCAGCACCAAGTTGTAACGCTGTGGTCCCTCATCAAAACTGTAGCTGCGAGACACTTTCATGTCGGTGGTGGAAGTCAGCTTCACCAACATGCCTTCGTAGCGTTCTAAGGTAAAATCAAACTCTGCGTCGTCGCTGAGTGTCGTCACCGCGACCGCGCTCACGCTTCCCGTTCCGATTTTCTCGACTGCGGTCGCAGGCATTTGTGTCCAGCCGTAGTTTTCCTCAACAGGACCTGTAACACGTACTTTGTCGCCAACGGCAAGCCCATCCACACTGGCCGCCACAAAAATACCGTCCGACGTTTTCGCATCGCTATCTGGCGTTTCATCTTGCATGAAGAAACCGACTGGTAAATCCCCGTCCAACGCTTGCGTTTGAATCGCCGTGATCACCCCTTCAACGGTAAAGCTTTCGCTAGAGATAAACTTGCCGTTGGCCGGATCGGTATAAGGCGATGCCCAGCCGCTGCCTTGCAGAGCACTGATCAGCACTTGCGGCTGTGGATCTGGATCGGGATCTGGGTCAGGATCGGGATTGGTACCACCGCCGATCTCCACGTTGCCAAAATCACTCCAATCGTTCATATCCACGGTGGCAAATTTATTCGCATCATAAGTGGTGGATGGTGAGAAGTCGGTGCGTCTTAACGTAACATCTTTGTTGAAATCTTTCCCATCTCGATTCCCGACAATATCCATGATAGTGCCATCTTTCTTAATCGCGACGTCATCGTTACCGTTAAAATAAGTAACATCAGATGCAATATCCCCTTTTTCTTTGAGGTCCGCAGCCGCTCCGCTATTGATGATCACGTAGGTTTGCCCAGAGGCCAAGGTCACGCCATCGAGAGAGAGCTTATTTCCCCAATCTTTGCCGTTGCCCGCCAGTTCCACGGTGTAGCCATCAAGCAGCACTGACGCTGCGCCGACGTTTGCAATCTCAATCGCTTTGTTGTTACCACTGCCTTCAGTGATCTCCGAGATGACGATATTGGCATGCACGCTCGGTGCAACCACCGCCCCAATAGCGGCGGCAATAAGACTTTTTTTCATTGTTAACCCTCATCGGTAAACAAGTTTTTTGATGTGTGAGTGCTCGTGTTGAGCCATCCACTTGAGAAAGAAAAAAGGGCTGACGCAGCAGCGCCAACCCTTTCAGAGCCGATCAACGACGACGGCGTAGCAGGCCTAAGCCAAGGAGTGACAGCAGGGCACCAAAGCCAAAACTACCACCAGAACCGTCGTTCTCTGGATACACTGGCTTCACATTGCTTGAGTCACGTTTAACCACCGACATTTCCAGCGCTTTGCTTTCAACGGTCTCTTGCGCTGCGCTCTTCTCAACCGCATCACGTTTGAGTGTCATGGTGAAGGTGTACTCGCCCGCATTCAGGCCAACCACGTCAAACATCACCGTTTGCGCACCATCATTGCTCAAAGTTACTTTCGGTAGCGCGACGCCTGCAGGGCGAGGCGAGATAGCGATCTCGGCTACATCACCTTTTTTCGCTTTGGCTGACACTGGGAAAGCAATGTCCGCTCGGCCACTTTTCACCGCGACAGTGACTGGGTTCTCACCCGCTTCACCATATTTATAACCAATCACCAGTAGCGCTGGGTCATGGTCTGATGAACGGAACGGCGTTTGAGCATAGAATGGATTGCTCTGTTCACTCGGTTCTTTCTTGTAGTTACCATAATCGTAGAGGTTCGATTCTGGCGCGTTGATGTGCCAATCTTTCGCATCCACTAAGCGATCTTTCATTGATGGCGAAACCAAGAGATGGTCAAGCGAACCAATTTCATTGTTAAACGAGTAACTCCATGAGGTTTCGCCTTGCGCAGTAAACAGATCGACTGCATTCAGGTAGCCATACGTCTTGGTGATGCGAGCACCTTCAGGACCATACTGTGGCTGGCCATCGATGTAGGTATAACCTGCAGCGTACAGCGCTTTGCCCGTTGGGTTACTGGTCAGAACCAACATAGGATCTTCGTGCGCGTAGGAGTTCATATCGCCCAGCAGCACTTTATCACCCGATAGCTTGGCCATCTCTTCGCCCAGATGCACCGCGGCCGCAACACGGACGTTCTCACACGCACCTTGGTAGTCGTCATCGCGAACATCGTCGGTCACTGGGTTGAAATTCGCCCAGTTCTGCCATCCTGCCCAATCTTCATAACAGGTTGAGCCTTTTGATTTCAAATGGTTGATGGCAACGGTCAGTTTCTTACCAGTATTGAGCACGCCAAAGGTCGCAGCAATGGTATTGCGCTGGAAGTTGGCGCCGCTTTCACGGATCTCACCATCTTCACCAACAATCGCGCCCCCTTCAGGGTATTCAATCATCGGTGCATGCTGCTCAGGCATCGAGATAACTTTGCCAAACTGTAGTGACACTTTTGAAGGGCGATAGATAACGCCTGTGGTGATCGCATCACTGCCGATGGTGTCGAGATCATCCAACACTTGGTCGCCATTTTTATCAAAGCCAACAAAGACATAGCGATTATGAATAGAGCGAGCATGATTGCGATCGCCATAATTTTCATAGTCATATTTAGCATTGATGGCTGCTAACAAGGTTTTGATTGCGCCAAAGTCACCAAAACCATTATTTTCCACTTCCATCAGACCGACGATGTCGGCATTCAAGCCATAGATAGCCTCAACAATTTTTGCCTGCTGACGTTCAAATTCCAGCGAGGATTTGGCACCACGGTTATCACCAAACGTGTTATCTGACCCACCGAATGGCGAGTTGAAATAGTTGAGTACGTTTTGCGTTGCCACTTTAATCACAAAGCCGTCAGAACCATTATCGGTATTGATACTTGGCGCAGTCGTACGTGGCGTATTGTGTACAATGTCACTAGTGCTCAACTGATTACTTGGCACTAAACGATACTCGTCGTAACTGTAGGTCATGACACCTTCAAGGTTTTTGACCGTATCGTTAATGCGAATATAGTTTTTCTGTGGGTCGCTATTAAACGCTGGATAATAAGGGATCTCACCGTTCTTTGGCGCAACCGCACTGTCGACAAACAGAGTACGATCTCTGTTTTGATTTAGCTGCATTAGAGATTCGAAACTGCCTGCCACGTGATCTTGGTTCGGGTGGAAGTTCGGACGTTCGTACGCAAGCACCATGTTGTTTCGGTACTGCTTTTTGTCTAGAAGCTCGAAGTCGAAGTTAAAGGCACGTGCGACATGCATGCTTTGATTGCCCTCTTTGGCATCATCCATGTCTTCAACCAGCTTAACCAGCATGCCCTCGTAACGCTCCAGCGTTTTAGCAAAAGATGCACCATCGGACTCAAGACGTTTCATTTCCGCAGGCGCAATCGTAACTTTATTGCTGTCGGTAACGACCCATTCGCCATCCGTTTCCAGTTTAAACTGCGTTTGGCCGAAGTATTCACGTACCTTACCGGTCACCGTGATCTCTTGGCCCACCATATCTGCATTGGCTTTGTTCGAGTAAACAAAAAGACCGTTGGAGGTGGCTGGATTGTTGTCTTCATCGTAGAGGAAGAAACCTTTCGAGATGCCGTTGTTGGCACTGATCAACACATGGCTAACACGTGCGGTCAACTTATAGTTTTCTTCGGTTTCGTAGAACTTATCTTCCTTAAGATCGCTGCCATGTTCTTTCTCAATCAATGGCGAGAACATCCCCGAACCTTGCACTTCAGCAAGAGTGACTTCAGTCGGAGGTGTTGGCGGCGCAGGTGGCTCAACAAACGTTGGCTTACCCAGATCAGCGAAAGTGTCCACCGCTTCAGCAGCCCAGTTCGCTTCCACAAATGCCGCATTCTGCGTCATCGCGGTATTAACGCGTTTGTAGGTAACGTCCGCGCCCCAGTTGTTGCTGTTTTCACCGATGATATCAAGCGGCGCATCTTTGCTACCGATCCAAACCGCTTCACCACCATTGAAGTTCAATGAGTCATATTTGTCTGTCGTCCAGTTACCTGTTTTCAGCAAAATGCCGCCATTTTGCTCGACATAATCCGTGAGTTCCGCAGTTGCATCGCCATTGACAATCACCAGACTCTTACCAGCAGGAATAGTCTTACCGGTCAAAATCGACGTTCCGTTGCCTTTGCCTTGACCATCACCAGAACCCGCTACCAATACCTGGTTCTTATAAGAGCTATAGAAAAGGCCGACAGTGTCGTCAAAGGTGTAATCTGTGCTACCTGTATTGGTCAGCTCAACGGCTGTGTTTTTAGCATAACTACCTGAACCATCGACATATTCCGAAATTAAAATGTGGTTAATATCCGCTAGCGCCGCGCCACTTAATACGCTACTAATCGCACCAGCAAGTAAAGTCATTTTTCTATTCATTTTTCTCATTCCCTCTGACACGATTAGAAGTAAACGCGCGCATACGCATAGGCATCTTGTGCGGCTTCACCTGCGTTTAACTCAAGCGCAATCACACTGGATTTGGTTGGTTTGTAGTTCACGCCAACGGTGCCCCACGTGCGGCTATCACCCCAGCTATACTGGTTCGCATTTAACTTCTGATTGTTTTTTCCCCACTTCTCATACTCTTCAAAGTTATAGGAAGCAGTGAACTCCAAGTTCTTGCTGAAAATGTATTTTGCAGAAGCAAGGTAGCCCTTGTTTTCTTCTGTTTCATATTCATTGTGAATGTAGGTTTTCTTCCCTGTAGTAGTATCTACAGACTGTAAGTCTTTGTTCTGTGCAATATCTTCTTTCTCGAAGAAACCATTGATACCAAGATGGATGGTATCGGTGACAGCAAATCGAGCGCCCAGACCAACTAGGCGTTGCTCGCCGTATTTTGTTGCACCGTCTGAACCACCACGGCCTTCTAGGCCAAGCACGACAGAGAAGCTGTCGTGGAAGAAACCAATATAGCCGTTAACAATATCGCCTAACTCGTCACCAGAAGAAGATTTACCACCATAGGTATAAGAGACACCCGTTTTGAGGTAGGTGAAGAATTGCCCTTCGTACTTGGCCGTGATGTCTTGGTCGCCTGCTTCGCCAGTTTCCACCGTGGTATCAAAGGTCAGGTCACCCCAGTTGTCGTAGTCATCAAACGCCGTATCGGTCAGGCCCACTTCAACGTATTGGCTAAATCGCTGACTTTGAACCACGTCATAGCCGATAAAAAGTTTGTCGATACTCAGCACTAAATCGCCCGAACCACCTGCCCAGTTTTCACGTTCGTAATCGAGCTCTAAACGGTAGTGCATGCGATCGTTTTTGCCGCGAACGCCCATGGTAGCGAATGAGTCGTCGATGAAGCTTTGGTCTTTGAAAAACTCGCCGTATTCAAAATTTGCCCCGATATGACCGCCAACGCCGACTTCACCATATAATTTCAGGTAATCACCATTATCATCCTGATAAATAGTGGCAGCATTCACTGCGGTCGCCATACATAGCGAAGATATCGCTATTGCCACTGCATTTCGTTTTAACATTGCTATTTCCTTGTATCTTAAAATCCAACTTGGAATGATGTTCTGTATGGTAAACAGGGCTCTGTTATTTCATTGATTGGCCAACAGGATATTTATCGGTCAAATTTTAGGCACACAAAGCCGTGCTCGCTTCTTTCGCTGCGAGGAGAGGTTCCGTTTAACCAGATCTTATCTAAACTGGACTAATGTCTCTCTTTTATGCAAAAAGAAAAGAGATAAGCATATTAAATGCGAAATGTTTCACAATTATAAAAGTATTAATACGAAGGGTTTTATACTTTCAACAAATATCGTTGTTAATATAATCAACAATAACTCAACATTTTCAAAGTTAGAGCAAACGCTCAGTTTTGAATTTTCAAATATGATAAAGAGGCGGGATATATTAGCGATAGGTATATTAGTGCGAGCAAGAAATAATAAAAAAGGCCGCACTGATTGGCGACCTTTTATTATTTGCAAAATATTTCTGATTTATGGACGCGTCACAAAACCCACGGCTTGATAAACTTGTTTCAATGTTTGTGCGGCGCGTGCCGACGCTTTTTCTGCACCTTGACGCATCACTTCATTCATATAAGTGCGATCTTGGCGAATGCGATGGTACTCGGCTTGAATCGGCTCAAGCATCGCCACCAGTGCTTCACCAACGTCTTTCTTAAATGGACCATACATTTCCACGCCTTGGTACTTGGCTTCGATCTCTGCAAAGCTCATACCCGTCGCTGCTGAGTACAACCCCATCAGATTCGAGATGCCCGCTTTGTTATCCCAATCATAGGCGATGCGCGGTGGCGTTTCGGTATCCGTTTGCGCTTTGTTGATCTTCTTGAGGATCGATTTTGGATCTTCCAGCAGAGTGATCACGTTTTTGCGGTTGTCATCCGATTTCGACATCTTCTTCGTCGCATCCTGCAAGCTCATCACGCGTGCGTTCACGGTTGGAATGTATGGCTCAGGAATAGTGAAAATCGGGTTTTCTGGTGCGTAGATATTGTTGAAACGAGTGGCAATATCGCGTGCCAGTTCTAGATGTTGCTTTTGATCGCTGCCCACGGGTACTTGGTGCGCACCGTAAAGGAGGATATCTGCCGCCATCAACACTGGGTAACCAAACAAACCAACGTTAACATCGTTGGCGTAACGGGCAGATTTGTCTTTAAACTGAGTCATACGGCTCAGTTCGCCCATCTGTGTGTAGCAGTTAAGAAGCCAACCAAGCTGAGCATGCTCCGGCACGTGGGACTGAACAAATAGCGTGCTCTTCTTCGGATCAACGCCAACTGCGAGACAGATAGCCAGAGCGTCCAGAGTCGCCTCATGCAATGCTTTCGGATCTTGGCGAACCGTGATGGCATGAAGATCAACCACGCAATATTGGCAATCATAGTCGTCTTGCATCTGCTGCCATTGACGTAGAGCACCCAAGTAGTTACCGATACTTAGTTCACCTGACGGTTGAACACCACTCAATACAATGGGTTTGCTCATGAAATGCTTCCTTTGACTTCTTAATCTTAAATAAATGAAAAACCGTGCAGACTTGGCGCACGGTTTCCTCAGTGTACTCATTGATGAGTATTTTTCTAGTGGTTTTCACTGCGTTGGGCTGAGACGAATCGCACTTCAAGCAGAAACGAGCACCACATCAATCAGTTGGGCTAAAGAATCCGCGACATAATCAGGGTTGGAGTTGGCTATTGGCTCTCCGTGATTATAGCCATACGTCAAACCAAACGAGGCACAACCAGCATTTTTCGCCGCAAGAATGTCGTTTTTTGAGTCGCCGACCATCAGCATTTGCGCAGCATCCAATTGATGCTTTTCCAGCAGCCAGTTGAGCGCCATCGGGTTGGGCTTGCGCTCAGCAAAAGTATCTCCACCGATCACATCCACAAAATAGTCGGCGATACCGTGTTGCACTAAAACATCAGGAACAAATTTGCTCGGTTTATTGGTAACCAAAGCCATTTTTATGCCCGCACGATGCAGCTCTTGCAGCGTCTCTTTGACCATCGGGTACAAATGACTCAAGCGATGCCCTGTCTGCTGATAGAAATCGTCAAACAGCTCGCGCGCTTTGCCACGTAGCTCATCACTCAAACTCGGATCAATGGTCAAGCTTTGACTCAGCGCACGACCAATCAAGATATCAGCCCCGTTGCCAACGTAATCGCGCACCTGCACTTCACTCACACTAGGAAAGCCCAAGGCTTGCACCGCTTGATCTGCGGCGACCGCCAGATCAGGCACGCTGTCAAGCAATGTACCATCAAGATCGAAAGCGATCAGTTGAATGTCTTGTTGAAACATAAAATGGAAACTCTCTAAAAAACGAAGGATGGGCATGCCCATCCTTTCTAAATGACCGTTGCGGGTACTATACCTGTCCGATTATTGTGACGCCAGTCTCTGACGCACCGCTTCAAACAGGCAAATACCTGACGCCACCGACACATTGAGGCTAGAGACACTGCCCGCCATCGGAATTTTGATTAAGTCATCGCACGTTTCCCGCGTCAAACGGCGCATGCCGTCTCCTTCAGCGCCCATGACAATCGCCAGCGGGCCAGTCAATTTAGCCTGATAAATATCGTGCGTCGCCTCACCGGCCGTGCCAACAAACCAGATGCCTTTTTCCTGCAGATGACGCATGGTGCGCGCTAAGTTGGTCACGCGAATAAGCGGCACCGTTTCGGCTGCGCCGCACGCCACTTTGCTCACCGTCGCGGTCATTGGCGCTGATTTGTCTTTCGGCACAATCACCGCAGCCACACCAGCCGCGTCCGCATTACGTAGACACGCGCCTAAGTTATGCGGATCGGTCACCCCATCCAACACCAGCAATAGTGGCGTCGTATGCTGAGCTAAAATGTCATCCAGATCGTTTTCGTTCAACTGCTTAGCGGGTTTCACTTTGGCGATAATGCCCTGATGGTTCGCGCCATGCGCTTTGTCATCTAAGGTTTTGCGTGCCATTTGCTGAATGGAAACACCCACCATTTGCAGCTCGCTTAAAATCGGCATCAGGCGATCGTCCTGACGGCCTTTCAGCACATAGGCTTCAATAAAACGTTCTGGCTCACGCGCTAAAACCGCTTTTACCGCGTGAATACCGTAAATAAATTCATTACTCATTGCTTAACCTGTTTACTCGTGTAGAAGACCACTGCCTGCTCACTCAGCCGCTTTTGCGTTGTGCTTGGTTTTCTTTGGCTTACTGTGTGGTTTTTTCTTACGCGCTTTTTTTACTTTCTGCTTTTTGTCTGCCCCTTCAACGGGGGCAGGACGTTTGGTCGGCTCGATCACTGGCTCATGGTGCATGGCTTTGCCAGAGGCCTTAGCGATGCCTTTTTTCTTCGCTTTGGCCTTTTCTTTCGCTTCAGCAACACGTTTTTTCGCGGTTTTCCCTTCGCCGCGTAGCTTACGGCTGGTTTCAACCAATTCAAAGTCAATTTGTCTAGCGTCCAGATTGACCGACAGCACCTTCACTTTCACGGCATCGCCGAGACGATAGATGTGCCCGAAGCTTTCTCCGATCAATCGCTGGCCAATCGGATCAAACTGATAGTAGTCGTTCGCTAACGTCGAAATGTGCACTAAGCCATCGATGTGCAGCTCGGTTAAGCGCACAAAGAAACCAAAACTGGTGACATTGGCAATCACACCGTCGAGTTCATCGCCAACGTGATCTTGCATGTACTCACACTTAAGCCAATCAGCCACCTCGCGAGTCGCATCATCAGCACGGCGTTCAGTCATCGAGCACTGCTCACCGTAGAAATCCATGTCATCGAAAGAGTAGTGATAACCGCCCGTCGGCGTCCAACGGTCCTGATTACGCCCCTCTTCTTTGGCAATCAGGTATTTGATTGCACGATGCAGCAAGAGATCCGGATAGCGGCGGATAGGCGAGGTAAAGTGCGCGTAACGCTTCAGCGCCAAGCCAAAGTGACCCGCGTTGTCGGCATTGTATACCGCCTGCTTCATCGAGCGCAGCAGCATGGTTTGGATCAACTCTTTATCGGCTCGCTCACCGATCTGTTTGACCAGATCAGCGTAATCGGTCGGCGAGGGTTCTAAGCCGCCTTTCAGATCAAGCCCTAGCTCGCTGAGAAAATCGCGGAAACCTTGCAAACGCAGCTCTCCAGGAGATTCGTGAACGCGGTACAGAGCGGGCTCTTTGGCTTTTTCCACCAAAGAGGCCGAAGCGATGTTCGCCATGATCATACACTCTTCGATGATCTTGTGTGCGTCATTGCGAATCACAGGTTCAATGCTTTCTATCTTGCGCTCAGGGTTGAAAATGAACTTGGTTTCCACCGTTTCAAACTCAATCGCACCGCGCTGATCACGAGCCGCTTTGAGCACTTTGTACATCGCATGCAGCTCTTCCAGATGCGGTACTAACGCTGCGTAGCGTTCACGTAACTCCTCATCGCCCTCAAGAATTTCGCTCACCTTGGTGTAAGTCAAACGGGCGTGCGAATTCATCACGGCTTCGTAATGTTTGTACCCTGAGAGTTTGCCGGTGTCAGAAATGGTCATTTCGCACACCATGCAGAGGCGATCGACTTGGGGGTTCAAAGAACACAAGCCATTTGACAGTACTTCCGGCAACATCGGAACAACCTGAGACGGGAAGTAGACGGAGTTACCGCGGTTAATGGCTTCTTTGTCGAGCGCCGTATCTGGACGCACGTAGTAACTCACATCGGCAATCGCTACCCACAAGCGCCAGCCACCGCCTTTTTTCTTCTCGCAGTAAACGGCATCGTCGAAGTCGCGGGCATCTTCACCATCAATGGTAACGAGTGGCAGTTGGCGCAGATCCACGCGCCCAACTTTGGACTCTTCAGGCACTTCTTCGCCTAAGTTGGCGATTTGCTTTTCCACTTCCTGCGGCCATTCGTGTGGGATCTGGTGGGTGCGAATCGCAATCTGCGTCTCCATGCCCGGCGCCATGTTCTCGCCTAAGACTTCCACCACTTTGCCCATCATGCCACGAGAGCGGGCGCCACGGTCGGTGATCTCAATAACGACCACGTTGCCCATACGCGCACCCGCTTTCAGTTCATTCGGGATCAGAATATCTTGGCTAATGCGCGAGTCATCTGGCACCACATAAGAGTAGCCATACTCAAGGAAGAAACGGCCGACGATTTGCGATTGACGCTCTTCAAGAATGCGCACAAGACGACCTTCACGACGCCCTCGCTTGCTGTTGTCGGTCGGTTGCACCAAAACATAATCGCCGTGAATCACGCTACGCATCTGGTGGTGTGGCAGCAAGATGTCATCATCTTTGTTGGTGCTGCCATCCGGCCTTACCCAGCCGTGCCCGTCTTTGTGTCCAATCACGTAACCTTTGATCATTTCCAGCTTTTCAGGCAAGGCATAGCACTGACGACGCGTAAACACCAATTGCCCGTCGCGCTCCATGGCACGCAAGCGGCGTCTTAGCCCTTCGTACTGTTCTTCATCTTTGAGATGCAGCGCTTCAAACAAATCGTTGCGATTCATCGGAACGCCAGCCTGCGCGAGGAATTCAAGAATGAACTCCCTGCTCGGAATGGGATTTTCGTAGTTTTCTGATTCACGATCAGCAAAAGGATCGTTTTGAATTACGTCTGACATAGGCACGCCTATTTAGCAAGGAAGGTATAGCGTTAGTATATCCGAGTCTCTCGATAAGCTACAGAATTGCTTTGAAAAAGAATGGCTACGCTCTAGCAAGAAGAATCATCAGTTCTGCATTATCACTCAATAAATCGTCAATCGTGCATTGATCCAGTTCCGCTAAAAACGCTTGTTTTGCACGCGCCAATCGCTCTTTTAAACGGCATGCAGGGGTGATGTGACAAAACTCGGCTGAACAGTTCACCAGTACCAAAGGTTCTAAGTCTCTCACTACCTCCCCGACCGAGATCGTGCTAGCCGGACGATTGAGACAAATACCGCCGTTTTTTCCTCGCACGGTTTGGATGTAGCCGAGTTGACCAAGACGATTAATCACCTTCACTAGATGGTTTCGAGAAACTGAAAATAGATCAGTTACTTCGGTAATATTAGTCAATTGATTTTCTGGTAAGGAAGCAAGATAAATCAGGGTACGTAAACCGTAATCGGTAAAACTGGTCAGTTGCATTTTGCTCTCCTGTGTTGTTTTGAAAGTCTAAAACTTTTCTTGCGTGAAAGATACATTTGAGATACAACTTTAAACATGCATTGATAATGCAACTTAAAACTTATTACTAATAAAAAACTGCTCACTCTCTTCAAAGGAAGTCCGCTATGCTCAGCGAAAACACCATCCAGATTGTTAAATCCACCGCGCCACTTCTGGCAAAAACGGGTCCTCAATTGACCGCGCATTTCTACCAACGCATGTTTACCCATCACCCCGAGCTCAAAGAAATTTTTAACATGAGTAATCAGCGTAACGGCGATCAGCGAGAAGCTTTGTTTAATGCAATTTGCGCGTATGCCAACAACATCGACAACCTTCCTGCCCTACTAGGAGCGGTCGAAAAAATCGCCCACAAGCATTCCAGCTTTCTCATCTCTGCCGAACAATACCAGATTGTTGGCAGCCACTTGCTTGCCACCATTGATGAACTTTTTTCGCCAGGAGAAGCGGTGCTCGATGCATGGGCCGAAGCATATGGCGTGCTAGCCAATGTCTTTATTGCCCGAGAAGAGCAGATTTATCAGCATAATGAAGCGCAAGAAGGCGGATGGCGTGGAGTACGCGAATTTGAATTGATCGATAAACACTATGAAAGCAGCACCATTTGCAGCTTCGTTTTCAAACCCACCGATGGCTTAAATGTTGCTCGCTATAAACCGGGGCAATACATTGGCATTCATATCCAGCACCCAAGCCTTGAGCATCAAGAGATCCGTCAATACAGTTTATCAAGTGCGCCACAAGAGGGGGTCTATCGTATTTCTGTGAAACGTGAGCCCAGCGGTTTGGTATCCAACTATCTGCACGATACACTGCAAGTAGGCGAAACAGTCAAGCTCACCGCACCTGCGGGGGATTTTTACCTCGACATCACGCCCCAAACTCCAGTCGTGCTTATCTCTGCAGGTGTCGGTCTAACTCCAATGCTTGCTATGCTGGAAAGCTTATCTGAGCATCGAGCGCCGCTTACTTGGGTGCATGCAACGGAAAATGGCCAGCAGCACGCCTTTAAACAACACGCCAAGGCTTTAGTTTCCAAGCTCGAACAAGGACAGACGGCAATTTGGTACCATCAGCCAAGTACCGAAGACCGTCTCGGCGATGATTTCCATTTCACGGGTTTGGTCAATCTTGATGAGATTCGCGACAAGCTACAAGCAGAGCATGCGCAAGTTTACCTTTGTGGACCCATTGGCTTTATGCAATATGCCGCCAAGCAGTTGGTCACGCTTGGTCTCACCAGCGAGCGAATCCATTACGAGTGTTTTGGCCCACATAAAGTGATGTAACTTGGCTAGTTGAACATTAAGACTCAACAGAAACAACAAAGCCCACTCAGCGAAGTGGGCTTTATTATAAAGAGTGAGAAAATTTGATTGCTACCAGAAGGTGTCGCGCCGCTTGGCTCTGGCAATAATGTTCTCTGGCATGCGCTGCTCCAAACCTTGCCGCAACATTGAGATGCGCTGATGCTGCCTTTGATCCGCCGTGACGGAGTTATATAGCCAGCGATAGGCGTCTTCGTAGTCTAAAGGGCTGCCATAATCACGAAGTAGTAGCTCCGCTAGGTGTATCCGAGCATTTAAATTGCCCATGGCAGCGGCCTCACGTAAGTAAGGAATGGCGCGCTCTTTATCTTGTTGCACCAAAGTTCCACGTGAATAGTAACGACCCAATTGCTCTAGCGCAGCAGGTAAGCCTTGATGCGCGGCATTTTCCATGTAGTAGAGACCGAGTTCGACGTCTTGGTCAACACACACACCCCACGCCAACATATCACCGTACAGAAACTCGTACGCGGGTAAGCTGATCCGTGTAGCACGCGCGACAATATCTTCCACCAGCTGACAATTGTCTGCCCGTACTCGTTCCAGGTGCTTATTCTGCTCAATCAGCTTGATAAGCTCTGCTTCGGTATAGATGGGTACTGGCACCCCGACATCAGCAACACTGGCTTTAGTAAAAGGAGCACTCAACACCAACAGTAGCGAAGCAGCCACCGTTCGTAATTTCATATTCATCACTCTTTAATGTTTATCTGGCAACCAGGATCTCCGGAGGATCTCGCGGGCTTGATAACATTATCGGCACCGTATCGCACAGCTTTAGACAAAAGTTGCCATCCACAGGCAATAGATTGCCACGCCGTGATGACATTTGCACCAGTTAGCTCAAAAAAAGCACAAGACAAACTGTTGGGATAAAAAAACCGACCATCGTGGTCGGTTTCTTATCATTCGTGAGCAAAGATTAAGATTCGAATGGGTGAACCTTAATGATGGTCTCATTGCGATCTGGGCCAGTAGAGATAATGTCTACCGGTACGCCAGTGAGTTCTTCGATACGCTTGATGTAATCGATCGCCGCTTTTGGTAAATCTGCCAGTGATTTAGCGCCAAAAGTACTCTCTGACCAACCCGGCATGGTTTCGTAGAGTGGCGTCGCTTTCTCAAACGCTTCAGCCGCCATTGGAGAGACTTCTAGAATTGAACCATCTTCCATTTGGTAAGCGGTACAAATTTTCAGCTCTTTCAGGCCATCCAGTACATCCAACTTAGTCAGGCAGAAACCAGACACTGAGTTGATTTGAATCGCGCGACGCATCGCAACAGCGTCAAACCAGCCACAACGACGCTTACGACCAGTGGTTGCACCAAACTCATGCCCTTTCACACCTAAGTGCTCACCGACATCGTCAAACAGTTCGGTTGGGAATGGGCCGGCACCAACGCGCGTACAGTAAGCTTTTGCGATACCCAGAATGTAACCTAGGTAACGAGGACCAAAACCAGAGCCTGCAGCCACACCACCAGCAGTGGTGTTAGATGAAGTCACGTAGGGGTAAGTACCGTGGTCGATGTCGAGTAGCGTTCCTTGAGCACCTTCGAACATGATCTTGTCGCCACGCTTACGTGCTGCGTCAAGTTCGTCAGTCACGTCAATCACCATAGACGTAAGCAGCTCAGCATAACCTTTTGCTTGCTCAAGCACTTCATCGTAGCTTACTGGTTCCGCTTTGTAGAAGTTCACGAGTTGGAAGTTATGGTACTCCATCACTTCTTTCAGTTTTTCTGCAAAGGATACCATATCGAACAAGTCACCCACGCGCAGACCGCGGCGAGCCACTTTATCTTCGTACGCTGGACCAATACCACGACCCGTAGTACCAATCGCTTTCTTACCACGCGCAATTTCACGCGCTTGGTCGAGCGCAACGTGGTATTGAAGAATCAGAGGACAAGCTTCAGAAATGAACAGACGTTCGCGAACTGGAATACCACGCTCTTCAAGAGGTTTCATCTCTTTGATGAGCGCTTCAGGTGAAAGCACAACGCCGTTACCGATAACGCATTTAACGTTATTACGCAGAATACCTGATGGGATTAAGTGGAGAACGGTTTTCTCACCGTCGATTACAAGAGTGTGACCAGCATTGTGACCGCCTTGGTAGCGAACCACATACTTTGCATCTTCAGTCAAAAGGTCAACGATTTTGCCTTTACCTTCGTCACCCCATTGGGTGCCCAGAACGACTACGTTATTTGCCATCTTTCCAAATCTGATTGATAGTTAAAAAAGGATTCTAGCACCGAATTACGCGTCTTGCAGTCATTTTTTGTTCACACAGCCAGGGTCCAAAAGAGTGAAAAAACACATGCATACTTTTTCATCACACGCTTCACTGCTACCATGCTCTCTTGCTTCTTAGATGGGTATTTATTCTATGGCAGATTCACTTTGGATCGCATTGGGGCTTGTTTTGATTGTTGAAGGGCTGGGACCTTTGCTCGCACCTCGAGGATGGCGCAGCATGGTGGCACAGCTCAGTGAACAACCCGACCATCAGTTGCGCCGTATTGGCGGTTGCCTAGTGGTTGCAGGGGCTGTGATTGCTTACATGATGAGTCACGGATAAAAAAAGGCTCCAACAACGGGAGCCTTTCGATTTGTGCGGTTTAGCGCTTACTTAGCTTCAACGCCTTTACCACTGTTCATATACTGGAAGAAATCACTCTTCGGATCCAAAACCAGAATATCGTTCTTGGAGCTAAAGGATTTCTCATAGGCTCTTAGAGAGCGTAAGAAACTGAAGAACTCAGGATCTTTGTTGTACGCTTCAGAGTAGATCTTCGCCGCTTTAGCATCAGCATCACCGCGAGTTACGCGAGCCGTTTTATCCGCTTCCGCTAAGATAGTCGCCACTTCAAGTTCAGCTTGAGCGCGAATGACTTCGGCTTTTTCACGACCTTGAGAGCGGTGTTTACGAGCTACTGACTCACGTTCAGCACGCATACGACGATAGATAGACTCACTGATCTCATCTGGGAGGTTGATTTTCTTAATACGGAAATCAACCACTCTCACGCCTAAATCTTTCAGTGCGCCTTTACGCGTATCTTCCAACACATTTTCCATCACTTGGTCACGCTGACCATCGATTTCCAATGCTTGTTTCGCAGCCTCAGTCGTGACGACTTCGTCATCAGCACTTTCCGGCAAGACATCTTTATTACGTGGGCCCGAAACAATTTGTTTGATTTCACGAGAACCGATTTCAGAACGAAGAATGTCTGTCACTTTACGCTCTAACAGTGCTTGTGCCGTCAATGCATTGCCACCACCCGTTGCCAAGTAGTATTGACCAAAGTCTTCAATACGCCATTTGACATAGGTATCGATGATCACATCTTTTTTCTCTGAAGTCACGAAACGGTCAGAGCGGCCATCCATTGTTTGGATGCGCGCATCTAACGTTCTTACTCGATCAAACAGTGGCATTTTAAAATGCAAACCCGGTTCGTAGATTCGAGCAATTTCATTGTTATCTTTCAGAATACGACCGAAACGGACAACAATACCGCGCTCACCTTCAGGGATAACAAACAAGGACATAAGTAGTGACGCAAGGGCAATCACCAACACAGGGATCATTAATTTACGCATGATTAGTATCTCCCTTGACGTGAGCCAGTGTTGCGCGACTGCGTACTCTGCACATCATCACTGTTACTCTGAGACTCTAGTTGAATCTGGTCGTACGCCGCCGAAGACGGATCTTTACGCTTACTCTCTGCTTGACCACTTTGGCTGGTCAGCTTATCAATCGGCAGATAGAGCAGATTGCCACTCGATTGCGAATCAATCAGCACTTTCGATGTGTTTGAGTACACTTCTTCCATCGTATCAAGGTAGAGACGATCACGGGTAACCGCTGGAGCCGCTTGGTACTCAGGGAGCAGTTTTTCAAACTGTGCCACTTGACCCAATGCTTCGTTAACCGTGCGTTCGGTATAACCTTGCGCTTCTTTCTTCAAACGTTCTGCTCGGCCTGTTGCTTTAGGCAGAATTTCGTTCTTATACGCTTCAGACTCACGAATGAAACGCTCTTCATCTTCTCGCGCCGCAATCGCATCATCGAACGCATCTTTCACTTGCTCTGGCGGACGAGCCGACTGGAAGTTGACATCGACAATCATTAAGCCCATATCATAGCTATCAATGATTTGATTCAAGGTCGTTTGGGTACTTTGGCGAATTTGCTGACGGCCACTGGTTAAGATGCTGTCCATCAAAGAATCACCAACCACGGCACGTAACGCTGAGTCGGTTGCTTGGCGTAAGCTATCGTCAGCATTAGTCACACGATACAAGTACTTGTATGGATCAGACACGCGATATTGTACATCCATGCCGACAGTGACCACGTTTTCATCTTTGGTCAACATCAAACCCGATGCACGCAGTGAGCGAATCGCTTGTACGTTAACGGCAGTCACTTCATCAACAAAGCGAGGACGCCAGTTCAAACCTGGATCAACGATACGATCATACTTACCTAAGCGCAGCACGACGCCACGCTCAGCTTCACCAATCGTATAGAAACCAGAAAAGAACCACACTGCAACAGCGATTGCAGCAATGACTCCAAAGCCAATTGCGCTACCACCAGAGAATGAAGGGCCTTTGCCTCCTTTGTTGCCAAACTTGCCACCCAGCTTTTGACTTAGCTTGTTAAACACTTCATCCAAATCCGGCGGCCCTTGGTCTCGGCCCCCCGGACGCTGGCCACCGCGATTATTGTTACCCCAAGGGTCATTATCGCGGCCATTATTGCCGTTGTTATTTCCAGGCTCATTCCACGCCATTAGAAAGCTCCATCATTTGATATGACGTTATACTGTAGCAGTCCTTTAAGTAACGATAAAGTCACGCAAAACTGCCCCTTCTTTTTTTTCAAGTCTAGACCAATCTACTTGCTGCATTCGAATATCGATCAACAAGTTACCATCTTGGTCGTATCCTTCCTGCTGAATACACTTCATTTGGAAAAATATACTGCGAAGTCTTCCTTGATGCTGTGGAGGGATTCGCAACTGATATTCGATGATCTGGGACGCTAACCGTTCGGTGAGCGCCGCGAACAACAAGTCGATGCCCTTTCCTTCCATTGCTGAGACCCAAACAACACGAGGAACACCTTCATCATCACGCTCGATACGTGGATGCTGATCTTCCATGTTGTCGATCTTGTTCATCACGACCAAAGTCGGGATTTCATGTGCATCAATTTCCGTCAACACATCGTGAACAGCTTGAATATTCTCACGAAAACGCTCATCACTGGCATCAACAACATGTAACAAAATGTCAGCTTCTTGCGTCTCTTGCAAGGTGGCTTTAAATGCAGCCACTAAATCATGTGGCAGATGTCGAATAAAGCCAACGGTGTCAGCCAAAATTGCAGGGCCAACATCCATCAAGTCGATTTTACGCAGCGTAGGATCCAACGTGGCAAACAGTTGATCCGCGGCATAAACACCGGCTTCGGTAATGCGGTTAAATAGGGTAGATTTACCCGCGTTGGTGTACCCGACCAATGAAAGGGTGGGTATTTCGGCGCGATTTCGAGCACGACGCCCCTGTTCACGTTGCTTCGATACCTTTTCTAGGCGGCGAAGAATCGCTTTGATCCGCTCACGCAATAAACGGCGGTCTGTTTCTAGCTGGGTTTCACCCGGTCCTCGCAGACCAATACCACCTTTTTGTCTTTCCAGATGCGTCCAACCACGAATTAAGCGAGTAGATATATGTCTCAGTTGAGCCAGTTCGACTTGAAGTTTACCTTCATGGGTTCGTGCTCGTTGAGCGAAGATATCAAGAATTAGGCCTGTGCGATCGATAACACGACACTGGCATAGTCTTTCGAGGTTGCGTTCCTGGGCAGGAGAGAGGGCGTGATTAAAAACCACAATTTCAGCACCAGTCATTTGCACTGCCTGTGCAATCTCCTGAGCCTTGCCCTCTCCGACGTAGTATTTCGGGTGCGGGGAACGTCGACTGCCCGTAATCACTTGCAGTGTCGTTACCCCAGCAGAGGAGACTAGCATTTCGCATTCTGCCAAGTCTTCCCACTCACCTTCTTGCGTGAAGTTGATATGAACAAGTACGGCTCGCTCACCGGATTCATAACGGTCAAACAAGCAATCAACTCCTTAATGTAGTAACACGATCGACGAAAAGATTAATCTTCAGATTTATCTTGTGGACGATCCGATGGGCTACGCTCACCGCTGTGGTGGCTTACTGGACGTGCCGGTACAACGGTAGAGATAGCGTGCTTGTAAACCATTTGGTTAACGGTGTTTTTTAGTAGGATGACAAACTGATCAAATGATTCAATCTGACCTTGTAGTTTGATGCCGTTTACCAAATAGATAGACACTGGAATACGCTCACGACGGAGTGCATTTAGAAATGGGTCTTGTAGAGATTGCCCCTTAGCCATTTTATTTTCCTTATTTAATTTGTAGTTGTAATTATTTAGCTAGTGGTGCACTGCAAAAGAGACTGCCTTTGCATCTGAGCTAAACGAACAAAATAACACTCTAGTTATTAGCCAGTTGTCACTAACGTCGCCAATAACGATCCTTCAGTGAGTGTATTCACGCAAAAACGATCACATTATACACAGCTATCTCAATCAGATGCTATGGCTTCTGAAAGAGTTTCTAATGACTGTTCAATGTCCTCGCTATCTAACCAAGTTAGGCTATCCCAGCTGCGCAGCCAGGTAATCTGTCGCTTGGCCAATTGACGGGTGGCGCAGATGCCGCGATAAATCGCTTCGGCTAGAGTGCCATTCCCGTCTAAATAGTCCCACATCTGCCGATAACCGACACATCGAATAGAAGGAAGATCCGGATGAAGATCCTCGCGTGCGTGCAAGGTTTTCATCTCTTGTTCAAATCCCGCTTCCATCATTTTGTCGAAGCGCAGCTCAATACGACGATGAAGTTCTGCCCTATCCTTAGGAGCTATTGCAAACTGTTTGACTCGAAACGGCAGGCTTTCGCCTTTGGTTTGCGTCAACTCAGTAAGAGTTTTACCTGAAATGCGAAAAACTTCCAATGCCCTAGATAATCTTTGTGGATCATTGGGATGAATTCTCGCCGCCGACACAGGATCGATCTCTTTGAGTTCATCGTGCAATACTGACCAACCTTTAGTCAATGCCTCTTGCTCAATTTGCTGACGTATTTCAGGGTTTGCGGCAGGTAATGGTGATAAACCTTCTAATAACGCCTTAAAATACAACATAGTACCGCCGACCAATAGCGGTATTTTCCCCTGCGCAGCAATCTCGTGCATCGCTTGCAACGCATCTCGGCGAAAATCCGCCGCGGAATAAGATTGCGCCGGATCCAAGATATCGATCAATCGATGCGGCGCTAACTGCTGCTCCCGCTCGTCCGGCTTCGCCGTGCCAATATCCATACCTTTATAGATCAGCGCGGAGTCCACACTGATGATCTCAACTGGATATTTCTGACGTAGGCGGATGGCCAGTTCCGTTTTTCCCGATGCGGTAGGCCCCATTAAAAACAAGGCCAAAGGTAATCTGTCTGTCATGGTTTCAGTTTTGCTATCGTCGCTGAGAAATCGATCTCTGTGAGCAATTTGCCATCTTGCAATGGAAGTAGACCCTGCCAGAGCTGTTCGAGTTCCGAAATAATTTGAATTGCTTCAGAAAGAGTATAGTGACTTTTCACTTTGGTGATGCGCAGAGCGAGCCAATGGGCTAGCGACGAAGCACAACCTTCATTCCTAGCTTCCTGAGCAAATGAAGCTGCGTAAGATAGCAGATCTGGGATCAGAAGTTGTAGGTTTTGTTGCCGAAGCGGCGCAGGGACACCCATCACGAGCAAGGCTCTGTCATTGCGTGGTTTAAACTGAAGGCCAAAACGAGCAAAAGTTTGCTCTAGCTGCGCAGAGGCTGACATCTGCTCTGAGGTCAATTTGAGTGACAGCGGCACCAGCAAGGGTTGAGATTTTAATGCTTGTGCAGTGGTATTGAGCTGACCTAGGCAGCGATAATACTCTGCCCTAGCCAGAGACAGTAGAAAACTACCTGATTTGCTGCCCATCAGCACGTAGACTTGCTCTACAATCGCGACAGCCTTACCCAGCTCACTCGGCGCATGAGATGTCTGCGTTTGCAAAGACTCAACGCGCGTCATTGTCTCTGGAGGAGAAGGCACATCCGGCGTCTGCAATAGATCTTGGTAAGCTTTGACTTGCTGTTTAGAGGGCGTCTCTATGGGATGATATTCTGAGTTACCACGCCCCGATGAGGATGGACGAGATTCTTGCCAAGCCTGACGCGCTGGCGCTTTTTCGCCACGAGTGGGAGGCACAAAAGCTTCGGCAACGCCCGAGGCGGCTTCACTGTCACGCGCCACTTGCTTGCGAGGATAAGCAGGCGACTTATCTATCGCTTGATAAACCGACTCTGGTACTGCATCAACCGCTTCATCGGCCGCGGATTCATTTTCTGGCTCGGCGGGATGATGAAACGCGGAAGCACTTATCTGCGGCGCTTCAATCACGTCACTTTGTGCCAAAGCACTGGCCAGCGCTTGGTAGATGAAGTCATGCACTAAGCGCGCTTGGTGAAAGCGCACTTCATGTTTGGCTGGATGAACATTGACATCGACCTGATGAGGATCCAGTTCAATAAACAGCACATAGGCGGCGAACTGTTCCGGTTTTAAACTGTTTTCGTAGCTCTGACGGATCGCATGGTTAATGAGCTTATCGCGCATCATCCGTCCATTCACATAACAATACTGCAAATCACTTTGCTGGCGCGCGCCCTCTGGCGTGGTGATCCAACCATGAAGTTTTAACCCTTGATGCTCCAGTTCAATCGCCAACATATGGCGAACAAACGCGTTGCCACAAACTGAAGCCAAGCGCTTTTCTGCTTGGCTGGGCGTTTTCGCCGCTCGATACTGCCGAACCACCTTGCCATTGTGACGCAGTGTGATGCTGACATCGAAACGGCTGAGTGCAATACGTTTGAGAAGTTCATCAATATGGGCAAATTCGGTTTTTTCCGTGCGCAGGAATTTGCGCCGCGCAGGGGTGTTAAAAAACAGGTCTAACACTTCAACCGTTGTGCCGATCGGGTGAGCGGTCGGTTGCAGATTTACCTGCATGTCACGCCCTTCCGTATACGCACTCCAAGCTTGCTCTTGGGTTGCCGGACGAGACGTGAGCGTAAGACGTGAGACAGAGCTGATACTCGCCAGCGCTTCACCGCGAAAACCAAGGCTCATGATCGCTTCTAAATCATCTAAAGTATGAATTTTCGATGTCGCATGACGGCTGAGCGCCAGACCCAGTTCGTCTTTGCAAATACCCGAACCGTTATCACGAATTCGAATCAGCTTAGCGCCGCCTTTCTCGATATCGATATCAATGCGAGTCGCCCCGGAGTCGAGGCTATTTTCCACTAACTCTTTCACCACCGAAGCGGGCCTTTCAACCACTTCCCCGGCAGCAATTTGGTTGGCGAGCCTAGCGGGTAATATTTTGATTGCCATACGCCCGCCTACTTGTTGGGAATAATCAATATCTGCCCAACCGCGAGTTCGTCGGAACGCAGATTATTGGCCGAGCGGATACTGGCAACGCTGACATCATACTTAGCCGCGATTTTGCTCAGATACTCGCCGCGCACCACTTTGTGTTTGCGGATCGGCTTGTCTTTTAAACTGACGGTGATTTTTAGCTTCTGCCCAACCCATAAGATATCGGACTTAAGATTGTTTTCCTTCCGAATATCATCGACACCCACCTTATAGTGCTCGGCAATCTTGCCTAAATACTCACCACGGCCGACAGTATGTGTAATGCGCTCCGTTTCCACTGTATTTGGCTTTTCCGGAATGATCGCCGCGGTCGGCGCGCCATTATCAATGCGTAGCGTCTGCCCAATCGCCAAAGTGGAACTTTTCAGTTTATTGTCCCGCATAATCGCTTGCGTCGTTGTGCCATATTGTTTGGCGATCAGCGACAGCGATTCGCCGCGCTTCACCGTGTGCCAAATCGGTTTCGCATTGGCAGAGAAAACCGTTCCTTCCGGTGGGTTATCTTGCAAATATTTAATCACCGCTTTAGCAATGGCTTTCGCGAGCTTGTCTTGGTGAGCACGTTGGAACAGCAGTTTCTCTTCGGTAGGATTGGAGATAAATCCCGTTTCGACCAGCACCGATGGGATTTGTGGTGAACGTAGCACCGCTAGGCTGGTATTGATCGGATTTTCGTTGTGCAGCTTTGCTACCTTGCCCATTTCGCCGAGGATCTCAGTAGCAAGCTTGTAACCCTCTTTCTGCGAATGGCTAAATTGCAGATCCAGCAAGGTTTGGTTAACGTTTTTGTCGTTGACGTTCGCAAATGCAGTGCCTGCCCCGCCCAAAATCTCCGACTGTTTCTCGTGGTTTTCGACCCAACGAGCAATCTCAGTATTGGCGCGACGTGTATTGAGAACGAATACCGACCCACCCCGAGGTTGTGGCGAGGTAAACGCATCGGCGTGAATCGAGATAAGGAAGTGAGCCTCGTTTTCGCGCGCAATCGCAACGCGACGGTTTAAATTGACAAAATAGTCGCCAGAGCGAGTGAGCTGGGTTTTGATTCCCGGCACGACGTCGAGCTCTGCCGCGATCTTTTTTGAGATACTTAAAGTGGCATTTTTTTCGTATCGACGTGTTGGGCCAATAGAGCCGGGATCTTCACCGCCGTGTCCCGGATCAATCACAATCAGAATATCTTCCGCTCGATGGACAGATTGAATGTCTTTACTGACGCTGGGTGTCGGTGAGGCCGATGCGTTCGCTGTGCGCTCTTTGTGCGGTAAATCGATCACCAAACGGTGACCATAACCGCCGCCAGGGGTCGGTGCCAACTTAAACAGTTCTGCCTGAGAACGCTTTTTCAGTTCAAACACCAGTCGGTAAGTGCCCGATTCTGGGGGCGAACTTTTACGGATTTTGCTCAATACCGGGCTGTCTGCCACCGTGACTGGCAGTTTTGCGCCCAAACTCGTCTTCTTTAAATCAACCACCAAACGGTCTGGCTTTGTGAGGGAGAAATAACTGAAATCCGCCTCATCCGCCAAATCGATCACCACGCGGGTTTCATCCGGAGAAGGCCAAACCCTGACACTTTGCAGAACGTTAGCAAAAGCCCACGCTGGCAGAAGAAGACAAACCGCTGACAGCCATATCGCAGCGGTTTTGATGCACTTTAAACTCAACTTAACTCCAATTTACTGAGCAGCTCAATGCCATACGGGTTGTTTGCTGTTAGTTGTGCGATGCGAGCTTCACCTTGATAGCGAATATCGATATCTAAATCCGGCTCGGGCAGCAACCCCGCGCCTTTTTCTGGCCATTCGACCAAGCAGACGGCATCGGCGGTAAAGTAGTCGCGAATCCCCATAAACTCCAGCTCTTCAGGATCAGCCAAACGATATAGATCGAAGTGGTACACCTGCCAGTTGGCTAACTGATAGGGTTCAACTAAGGTGTAGGTTGGGCTTTTAACATTGCCCTCATGGCCCAAAGCACGAACAAAACCACGACTGAATGTGGTTTTTCCTGCACCCAAGTCCCCATGCAAATAAATGGTGGTTTGTTGGGAGCAAAGATTGGCAAGCTGTGCGCCAAGATTAATGGTGGCCTGCTCATCTTTAAGTTCGAACTGCTTTACGTGCATGATCATCGGTCTCTGAATCTGGGAACTGACTATATAAAAATCAAAAGAACAGGAATAGTAAACTGTGTCTGTTTTGAGAGACAAGCGCCTAAATGTCATTTCGTGGAAAAATCCTCCGAGATCGCTCACTAAGCTAGAACCTTGGCCGAAGATCCAGTAAGATCCGCGTCCGTTTTTCTTCAGGCAACTCGCATGGACTACCAGCAACTCGCGCAACAGATCAAAATTTGGGGAGCCGAACTCGGTTTTCAAAAAGTCGGGATCTGCGATGTTGATCTGCGTGAACACGAGGCCGAGCTGCAAAAGTGGCTAGATGCAGGCTATCACGGCAGCATGGATTGGATGGCCAGACACGGCATGATGCGTGCTCGCCCCGACGAGTTGCTCCCCGGAACCATCCGAGTGATCAGCGTGCGCATCAACTATCTTCCTCCACAAGCGCAGTTTGCTGCAAATCTGGCTGACAAAACTCAAGCCTACATCAGCCGCTACGCCCTGGGCCGTGACTATCATAAGCTAGTTAGAAAGCAGCTCAGTGAACTCGGCAAACGTATTGAAAATGCGGTCGGTGCCTTCGGTTATCGGCCTTTTGTCGATTCAGCCCCCATTTTGGAGCGACCTTTGGCGCAAAAAGCCGGACTTGGCTGGACTGGAAAACATTCACTGATCTTAGATAAAGAAGCTGGCTCTTGGTTTTTCCTCGGCGAACTGCTGATCGATTTGCCTTTACCTGTCGACGAACCAAGTGACGATGACTGTGGGAAATGTAAAGCGTGTATCACCTCGTGCCCAACCCAAGCCATCGTCGACGACAAAATCGTCGATGCCAGACGCTGTATCTCCTACCTGACCATAGAGTTTTCTGGGGTCATTCCTGAGGAATTTCGCAAAGCAATGGGCAACCGAATTTACGGCTGTGACGATTGTCAGTTAGTTTGCCCTTGGAATCGTGAAGCGGAACTCACCGAGCAGAGCGACTTCCATCGCCGTGACTCGCTACGTCAAGCTGACCTTGTGAATTTGTTTCTATGGGATGAGCCCACCTTTCTGAAAAAGATGGAAGGTTCGGCGATCCGTCGCATTGGTCACTTGCAGTGGCTGAGAAACTTGGCGATAGCCATGGGGAACGCCCCTTATTCACTGAAAATTGTGCAAGCATTACAAGAACGCAAGGGACAAAATGAACTACTGGATGTTCACATCGATTGGGCTCTAGCAGAACAACTGAACCAATCGGCCGATCACTCTACTATCGATATCAAAAACCAAAGGCTAATCCGTATCGTTGAAAAAGGTCTGCCTAGGGACGCATGAGGCGTGGGCAGAGCACAGAAACACAGTGCAATATTTGACCTCCCTCTCAATTTTCCAAAATGTGGAAAAAATCCAGGAGCAACGCATTCTACAGCCTTCTCGGAAAAGTTAAGCACATATCCAATCAATGACTAGGATCAAAAAAAGATGCCATTATGATCCAAATATAACGCATGAATGACTAACCATCACAATAAAAAACAATAAAAAACATATAGTTAACAGAATTAGCCACTAACAGCTTATTAAAGGGGAGAGCAAAGATCCTTTTTTCAGAAGAAAGTCAACTACTGCAGAACATGTTATCAACTAAGTTATCCACAATATAATTTCTGTGGATAAGTCTGTTAGCGAAATAGGGAAATGCCCAGTTTTCTTGAGAAAGCTAGGCTAAATAAGTGACTCAAAAACAAGAGGCAACAAAAAAATATCCGAAAGCGTTTTCCGGATATTTATTTCATTCTTTGGGGTTCATGCTTCTCAGCATTACTAAAGAGCGATGGCTTATAAGCCAGAAGAAATTGGTTGCGGGGGCCGGATTTGAACCGACGACCTTCGGGTTATGAGCCCGACGAGCTACCAAGCTGCTCCACCCCGCGTCCGTATTGTGTCACTGTTAAGCACAGTGAGAGCTTTGAATGTGGTTGCGGGAGCTGGATTTGAACCAACGACCTTCGGGTTATGAGCCCGACGAGCTACCAAGCTGCTCCATCCCGCGTCCGATATTACCGTTAAGCACGATAAGAGCTACACCATTTTACTT
>NZ_JZAM01000144.1:0-400 GCF_000960595.1 Vibrio sp. S234-5 | reverse complement strand
TGAGTGAAATTTGTCATTGTATGATAATGATATGTCAAAGGTTTTACTTAAAATCGTGGTAGCGATTTTGACAAGCAAAAGGCACTAATGACTATGAAAGAAAAGGTGACATTAAAGCCAATTACTCCCAATGCTATCTACTTTCCATCGCTCGATGAGTTCGCGCTTTTTTTAGGCGTTGGTGTCTCTGCTAGATCCAAAGCTAGGATCTTAAAAGAGCAGTTGTCGTTAGATTTAAAAGTATCTGAGCGAAGCCTCGATAATTTAGGGCGTAAAGGTATCTCAGAGAAAACAGCTCGTCTTGCTTCTTGGCCAATATTGAGGTTTTTATTTCAAAAGGGATTATTTCTATTTTTTAAAGAGCTGCCTAAAGATGTGAGAGCAACAGATATGATTCACA
>NZ_JZAM01000143.1:0-439 GCF_000960595.1 Vibrio sp. S234-5 | reverse complement strand
GCCTAAGCGCAATTCTTGGTCAACAAGTGTCGGTCAAGGCCGCGATAGGCCAGCTTAACTTATTGGTAAAAACGCTCTGTGGTGATGCTGACAAGCGCTTTTTCCCGACGCCAGATGCGATTGCGAATGCCGACGTGAGTTTTTTGCGGATGCCGCAAAGTCGTAAAGAGACGTTGGTGCGTTTCGCTCAGTTTATGCAAAGCAACGCGGAGACGGATCCGCAACAATGGTTAGCGTTGAAAGGCATTGGACCTTGGACGGTCAGTTATGCTCAACTGCGTGGGCAATCCCAACCCGATTGCTTTTTAGATAAAGACTTAGTGGTGAAAAAAGCGATGCAGCGCTACCCATCACTCAATACGCACACCGCAGCCCCTTGGGGAAGCTACGCGACGTTTCACTTATGGAATCAATCATGAACACAGTTTATACCGAGATG
>NZ_JZAM01000142.1:0-53984 GCF_000960595.1 Vibrio sp. S234-5 | reverse complement strand
TAGATTGCGAATGACATGCGCCCAACAGAGTTGGTGTCTGTCCGGAGAAAGCCAGTTGTAACCGCTATATTGGTCACTGACCACAATGCCACAATAGTCTGAGTCCAATACCGTTTTTGCTGAATGCATTGAACGAGAGTAAAGGATTTTTTCATAGACTAAATCCTCGCTTGCCACTAGCCAGCACCAACGCAAACGCTTCTCATCATTTCTAGAGTGCGACGTTTCATCTACATGGACCAGTGGCGCAGATTGTATGTTGGTTTTGATAGCTTGATGCAGTGGCGTCAGCATAGAAGCAATGCGGCTTTGCGCTTCACTTATGGCACCCACTGAGAAAGTGGTACCAAACTGCTCTTGCAGTAGTGAGCGTATTTTTCGGACACTGAGATGATATTGACCAGCCAGTATGGCGATTTGGCTCATTAGGTTTGGCCCCATTATCCCTTGAGGGATATCGCTAGGTTTCTGGGCTTTCACGGCCTCCCCACATTGCACGCATTTACCTGAATAGAGCCGATATTCGGTAATGTCGATACGTGGCGCTGGGATTTCATGAACTTGGTGGCGATAAAATGGTTTGTCACTCATTTTGAGGTCAGCGTCACCGCAGCAAGGGCATGTGCTTTCGGGGTAACAATCAACAACCGTATCGGATCCTTTTAGTTCTGAGAGTTGTCGTTTATGCCCTTCGTGACCCTGTTTAGCTCCTCTCGGATGGCGACCACTAGAGCTTTGAGCTTTTTTCGTTCAGCCCGCTCTTTGGGTCCATCGGATGATGGTGATTTAGAGGAATTAGCGCTGCTGGTTTTTAGCCTATCTTCGTAATGGCGCAACTGTTCCCATAACTCGGATATCAACGCATTCGCTTCGTTAATGTCTGAGGCAATAGGTGGTGAGGATGAGAATTTTGATTTTTTCTTAGTCATGCAGTCAGCATGAACGCTAGGAATGATCACTCAATAGGCAAAATGGGATCCAGTGCTAATGATCACACTTTTTTTGCTGTCAATGCGGTGCTGGTGAAAGTTTACAATTTCTAAGCTGCCTGTGCGGCAGTGAACGACTTTCCTAGCCCGTTTGTCAGGATGTAGTTTTTCTAAGCTGCCTGTGCGGCAGTGAACCAAGCGAGGGGTTTGTTTTTTATTCTTCTGAATTTCTAAGCTGCCTGTGCGGCAGTGAACACGGCCACGCGCTGCTAGTGAGTCATCACAATTTTCTAAGCTGCCTGTGCGGCAGTGAACCTCATACTTGTCTGTTTCAGGGTTCATCAAAATTTCTAAGCTGCCTGTGCGGCAGTGAACGTTTGGCCTGAGTGCAAAGAGCTAATCCCAGATTTCTAAGCTGCCTGTGCGGCAGTGAACTGAACAAAGTCACAAATCTGGTATTTAGTATGTTTCTAAGCTGCCTGTGCGGCAGTGAACCAAGAATGGCTTCAAGCTGCTGAACTAACTCTTTTCTAAGCTGCCTGTGCGGCAGTGAACGTTAATTCGGTCGGGTATGTCTGCGGTAGTGATTTCTAAGCTGCCTGTGCGGCAGTGAACGCCAACGTAACTCTTGGCCCCTTATTTTAAAATTTCTAAGCTGCCTGTGCGGCAGTGAACAATAGAATAAACCGATAAAAATAAGCTGCAACAGAATGTTAGGATAAAAATCATCTTTTTACCTTGTTAAAACCCACCTATTGCAACTATTTGTATTTAAAGCACATTTTTAAAGAGCAAAAATAAAGGGTAAAAACTACCCTTTTTCGTTCAATTTAAAAGTGCGGTACGGTCGCCAATATTGACTGCCCATTCGCTTTGCTACTTAAACCATAGCAATCGAAGCTCCCATCTTGTGATGTGCTTTGCGGCTGCATCTGAATAAACAGCGGGAACTTGCTGTTTTTTTCTGGTGAACGTTGCTTGGTTTGCTGGCTATGCAAGTAAATAAACGGCAAGGTGCACAACGCTGTCGGCTTGCTTTGTTGCAAATCCACTAAACATTCCACCAGCGGTTTGCCAGATTTTGCTGCCCATAGTGCGGCTTTTTGCTGCATATCCCGCTCTATTCGCTCGGGCGATTTCACCTGCTTGCGTACAAAGCTTACGTAAGTTACATCGTTTGGTACGGGCTTGAACCCTTTGATATGCACATAGTCTTCTAGCCGAGTTAGCCAACGGTGGATATCCAAATTTTCCAGTGTCGCCTGATCTTTAGCAAATAGACGCAACTTACTGCCGAGCGGAAATTGCGCTTGGCGATAATCAGGAAAACCGACCGCAACCAAAGATTGGTTGCCTCCCACTTTGTGCTCCACCAAGGCAATGTGCACTTGTTGAAAGACGTTTTGCCAAAGAAAGCCCAAGGCAATGTCGGCATCTGGCAATAAAGTGATCTCTTGGTAGTAGTTCATCACTGCCACCTATTTGTCACTTTCGCCAAATACACCACCACGCACCAATACCGCCATGACGTAATGCTCATCTTCTTCGCGGGGCAAGCTTTCACCACGCGCCCATTTATCGAAGAAGGTGTAAAAATCTTGCTTGTCTTTAGGGGTACGAAACGCTTTACCTAAGTTTGTGACTGCGCCATAGGGTTCAATCGCAATGGCTCCTGCACTTTGCTCCTCAGATGCATAATCTGGGTACCAAGTATCAATTGAGCGCAGTGCGTTACCAATTTTTTGAGAGTGCATCGCAGCATGCTCATTAACTGCATACAGAATTTTACTTTTCTTGGTTTTGCTGTTGCCTTTATCGAGCACTAACTCTTCACTGGGGTAAACTTCTTGTGCTTTACCCACTTTAGCGTAGCAGTCAATTTGCAGCATCAAATGATCGGCGTCACTGGCCAGTACTTCGGCAATGCGTTGCGCTAAGCTATCAAGCTGAGAGTCATTATGATCAAAGTGCCGAGTGCTGAATTGTTTGGCAAGGAAGGTCCAAGTTTGCTCTGCGCCTTTTTTCAAGGCTTTGACGTGCACTTCAATCTCTTCTGCGCCAACGCGGTTACGCCATAGAAAGCGGGCATTGGCAAGGTTGGTGGCATAGCGTTTTGCCAATTCAACACAACCATGTTTGGCAATGTACTGCGCGACCGCAGCACTGTAACTTTGTTTGAACAGCGCATTGTTACACGCAGAAGGCTGGGCAAGCCCACCTAATACTTTGAGTGTGAAATGTAGCTTCAAAGTATCGTGATCCTGCCCCAACGCACACGCATCCACTCGCTGCAAGTTTGGACTTTCAACTTTTGCATCGAGTTTAGCTGGATCTTTTGTGAAATCACCTGCGTCTTTCTTATTGAAGCGATTAGAAATCGTGCCGCGTACCGATTTCTCTTGCAGGGCTAATGGCGTTGCTTGCGCTTTGGTTTCCCATTGGCATCCAAAGAGGTAACCATCAGATGGGACCAATTTTTTTTCAAATGCTAATACTGAAGCGGTGTCGTTATTTTTAGCCATGAGGTTGTTCCTTATTGATGTTCGTTGATAGCGTTAACTGGCTGACAAAGGTAAAGATCGTTTTCTAAATCGGGATGGTATTGCCAAAGGATGTCATCGAGATGTTTGATTTTGTGCACCATGACAAATTCACCCAGTGTGACCACACTTTCGGTAAAGCGATGCGGCACTGATGGATCGCGCTGATTTTTTGCTTCACCTAATGGTGAGATACCCTGAAAACCAGTGGCAATCGGCACAATCCAGCCACTCGTCTTGCGCTGGCTATGCCAACCAACACTTTGGTCTTCAAGCTGCTCACAATGGTGGTGTACGGTGAGGTAACCCAGCAGCGCATCTATTGCGTCGGCGCCTTGCTGCATGGCGTCAATCATTAAATCGCGGCGTTCGATCAGCACGTAGCCTGGCATTAATTGGCGCAGAACTCTGCCAGTATCATCCTCAGTGATCACCGATTTAACTGAGGGCTTGCCAACGGCAAGAACGTCGCCTCCTGCGACTTTCATCGTCGCGATCACTGCTTGCAACTGCTCGGTAAAGTCTGGCTGCTGAACTTGATCTTCATTGCCACTCCACTCAATGACAAGGGACACATCTAAATGACAGCGTGCTTCCTCGATAAATGCCGAGCGCGAACCATCCTTATCGAGTGGATTGCCAGTACCGATAATTGAATAAACAAAGTCACCTTCGCCTTTATGAGTTTGTACATCACAACGGTGGCTCACCACCGCAGCACTGTGCAGCATGAGTTCGGATAACCCAGCCTGGTTCAGCTTGAGCTCTAAGGCATGCACAAAGCCTAGCCATGCCGTCATGGCCGGAAAGCCAATAGTAAAGGGGCTTGAAAGTGCATTGGCGTTGTGAATTTTTAAATGCGGTAAAATCAATACGTTCATCGCAAGTTCTCCTTATTGCTGGCAACCACCTTTTCTATCGCCAGCAGCTCTTGGTCTGCCAATGTGACGGGACTGGCGATCACTTTGCTGCGGGTGTAGTGGTTGATTAAGCCACGGGCAATGTGGCGAGTGATTTTATCGAGCCACTCATCCTCTTGCTGACGCTGCTCTGCAAACTCTGGATAGAGCCAGATTTTTTGCTCCAACGGCAACGCACTCGATAATTCACCGGAATACTCTTCAAGAAACAGGCGTACTTGCCACATTTTTTCAATCACCAGATCAACGTATTGCTGAATGCGGTAGTCGCGCCCATCACGGATATTGATGTTGTTGTAGTCGGTGAGAAAGAGTCGATGCAGCGATTCAAGCACCTCTTTGGCTTGCCAAGCGTTAAAACTCTCTTTGAAAAAATCCGTTCTCGGCAGACGAATATCGCGAGGTGTTAACTCCGGTGGTTTGGAAGATAATAAATAATAAGTTTGGTGTTTATTGTTTAAGCCAGAAATATTCTTGGGATGATCACCGCCATGCTTTGTTACCGTAAGATCCGATAACGTTTTGTAACCCAGTTCATGATAATCATTGTTCTTTCTAGCTTTCTTCCCAGAGTAAGCTTGAGGTGAACGACTGGTAATCCAATCAATTTTGGCTTTCATATTGAAGACCAAACCAGCAGGTGTTAACAGAGAAAGTTGATGGTACTGCTCAAAACCAATAGGAAAATAAACTTGTTTTACAAACCTATCAGTGTCAACAGATTGCGAATAAATGCACTCAGTAAACATGTTCACAATATTCTCAAAAAACGCTCTACTAAGTCCGAATGTTTCGGCAAGCAATGCGACATTAGAATTTTTTAAGTGTTCTAAAATATAAACGTCGTTTATTTTCAAAGACAGGAATTTGTAGACCTTCAATTGAGTAGCATTGATATGTAAATCAAAAAATGTCTCCGCATTACCACTTCTAAGATAACCATCTTGAGATTTTTTAAAATCCGTAGAATACACTCGCGGATACTTACAAGCAGGATGACTCATTTTAGAAGGGTGACTAACCACAGTGCCATGCTTGCTGTCTTGTGCAACTTTTTCGATTAATCCTGCTACAGCTTCGCCTTCAAAATTAGTAATCTCATCATGCGCCATCCCATCTTTAAATAAGAAATATGCTTCTAATCTTTCAGCAAAAAAGCATTTTGAAAGTTCAATTAAAACTTCTGCTTCCTCACTAGAAATGTCAAGTAAACTCCACAGCTCATCCAATTTAGGATGACAAATTTCACACATAAATTTAAAAGCATTCTCAAATTTAAATGTTGTCGCTCCTTCAGTAATAGAGCTAATCATCAATAGACAGGCATCACACTCAGAAACTGATTTAGGCAAATAACTCTGCAGGCTATGTCTCAATACCCTATCTAAGACCTTAAAATAATCAGGTTTTGCTTTACCGTTCTTGTCATTTTTTTTAAATACTAGATCCGGCCTATTTTTTATCAGCCTGTCTAGATTTTGTTTTATTTCACACTTTTCATTTTCCATTATTTGACCTTAACCAACCCTAGTTGGTCGTTGTAGCTGTATTGCTGATTACCTTCACGGTAGACAAAACTGATTTCGCCATAGCGCACTGAGGTGGCGAACTCCTGTTCAGTGCTTGTGCTGTATAAACTGACTAACTCACTGTAATCACGCTGTAGCCAAAGCTTCTGTTGTTGCGTTGGTGCCAGCGGCAGATGTTCAATATTCAAGGTGCGTTCAATCGGGTGTAAACCGCCCTGCTCTTCACGCAAACAAAACTCGATGCTGCGCGCTTTTTTGACTAAGTAGATTTGCACTGTGGGTTCACTTTTACGAAAGCGTTTGAAGTATTGCGGCAGTGCGGTCAGCCACCAATAGCCGTGAATATGACCATGCAGATGCTCATGCCAACATGACTGCGGTGAACTGGTGCGTCGGTTACGGTTGTATCTATCCTGACGGCTGATATTGGCTTGCTGTTGTTTGCCAATTTGCTCAGTGCCAAGGGTTTTCGCGGTGGCAAAGTGCTCTAAATCCGCTAAGTTGTTGCGCGGTTCTAGCACTGCTCGCTTTTGAATACGGACAATGGCATTAACCGCTTGCAGCAGCGACTTTTCATCCACCAGCTCAGATAAATCATGAGTGGCGAGCTGGGTGGCGCTGTCTGTTTCATAACCGGGATGATTAAATACTCGTTCATCTCTCCCTTTAAAGCCTTTAACGTTGTATTGCAACAAGCCAATATTGGGCTCTTTAATCTCGCCATCGCGATGCCTGCGTACCCGACCTGCCATTTGAATAATCGAACGAAAAGATGAGGGTTCAATCACCGCCCAGTCAAAGTCATGATCGCGTCCCACTTCTTCAACTGGGGTTGCCACCAGAATAAAAATCAGGTTTTTTGCTTGGCAAGCCGCTAGGTGTTCGCGGATCACTGGATGAGCAAAAGCACTCGGCAGTTCACCCGCTTTCTCTTTGCGCTTGAGTACTTCATCCAAATGCTTTTCTTGCGCATGACGCAGCAACATCACTTGCTGGCTGTGATAAGCCATGCAACGCACTTCGGTATCGGCAGGCCAATCACAGCTGAGTAAATATTGGGTTAACTCGACGCAAGGTTGAATATTGGCCACCCGAACCACGCCAAACGACACCCTGGTTTGGCTTTCTGGTTCTAACGTGTTGTGGTGCTGGTGCTTGGCTAAAACCGCTTGCTTCACTGTCTCGAAGTACTGTTCCTCCAGCGGTTGCTCATTATGTTTAATGCATGGAATGATATTGGCTTTTCTCTTCGCGTCTTGCTGTTTTAGCTTATCAACGCGTTTAGACACAAAGCGTTGCTGGAAAGCATCATAGGCAGCTAAATCAGCATCATCGCTGCCCACCATCTGAACATCAGCGCTAAATTCATCGACATAAACACAATTAACAGTCCTAACTCGATCACGGCTGGCAGCAAAGACTTTCCATCCTTGACGATAGGCATTGTATAAACCCAATGCTAAATCCGGCGGTATGGTGGCAGAGGAAATCATCACTTTGCGCCCCAGCATGGCTGCCAGATGCACTAATCGGCCAATCGCAATCAGATCATCACCGGTAAAGTCGTCAATTTCATCAATCACCAAGTCGGATGACATTAAACGTAAACAGGGCAGAATATAGCGTCCACCACGCTTGGTTTCGGTCGCGGCCATGATGTGGTCGATGGTGCACACCAGTACTGGGGCATACAGAAGTTTTCGGTCTTTTTCTTTGGTTAAAACAGTCGTGAGTTCTTCTTCAGGTAGCACACCTTGCCAATCTAGGACATCGTTTTCATCTTGAAGACTCTCCAAAGACTCAGAACCAGCATCCGCTTGTTCAGGTTCAATGTCGTCTTTTTCAACCGCCTTACCCGATTTATGCAACTCAGAAATGGCTTTAGAGCCAATCAGCACTGCTAAATCGCTCTCTTGCAGTTTGAGTCTTTCTTTGTATTCGTCTCCGGTTTGCAAAGTGAGTGTGCGCAAACCAAGTGCGAGAATAAAACGCAGACTTTCACCATCCTCCGAGAGCGCCTGCATAATTTTGGCGTTGGCGATGGTTTTGCCACAGCCGGTACTGGCCATATTCACTACAAAATAACCTTGGCTTTTATCTTCCGTGTGTTCACGCCACTCATTGATTTTGCGTACCGCTTTGTCTTGCCAACGGAATGCTTTAGGCGTGTTGGCCTTAGGTACCAGCTCGCTGAGCTCGGTGGCTTTGAGCGGCTCGGTTTCAAAAAACGGCAGTAACTTCACTGTGTTCACTGCGACTTTAGCGACATTCACTAAGTGCTCATCCAGCTTTTGTTTACGTGCTTTGGTGCTGGGATCGGTGTTAGCGTACAGCTCTATCGAGGTTTTCCATTGATGATCATTAGGCTGTGAAGAGTAATAGTGGTCACCTAGCATCAAGCACAAACGAGCATGGTGTAGAATCCCTCGCCAACTACCATCATTGATTGCCTGATCGAGTAAAGGTAGATGATGCAATAGATCCTTGGCACGACGTTTAAGTTCGGCAAGCCAAATCGAGGAATTAGAGAGCAGACCTAACGGAAATTCAAAACATTTCGGCAGCAGCGCGTTGTACTCATCAAAGCGGTTTTCATAACCCCATGCTGGGGTAATTCTGGCAAGTAAATCCGCCAACGACGAGTTATCAGCTTCTCGTTGTCTATCACACAAGTCTTTCTCTTTGGGTAGAGGCAGGCGGTGATGAGAAACGATCAGCCAAGCGATCAAAGCCGCCGCTGTCGGCAATTCGGCAAGTGCTTTCTCTTTTTGTAACACCTTGGTGTTAAAGCAAGTTTCATCAATCCCTTGATTTATGAGTGCGTTTAACCAAACCTCATCAAGACGTTCATAATTTTGATTAGAGATCCATTGTTGAAACAGCAAGCAAGATATCCACTCATGACGTAGCGGGTCACCTTTATGCTTGGTTTTAATTTCTGGGTTTAACTTTTCCTGAAAAAGTAAAGAGGCTTTACCCCAATCGTGCAGCAAAGCGGCCATGCCAGTGATCGCATTAATCAGAGGTAAATATTTCCAATCGTTTTCAAATTCACTGTTCAACAGGTCTTTCTCTGTACTGTTTACTGGCACGTATCCCTCTGCATTAAATTTCTTTTTGTTACCCACCACCCACAAAAACTGGCTGCGCGAACGAGAGCGGATCCAGTGGCAACTAACAGCGGTGCTGCGGCTGGCGGTTTGGCGCAGCATTTTTTTCACCGTAAGTAACCCTTCTTCCGTGATGAGGGTTTGCCAGGTGTTATCGCCAATGCGGTTGGCGAAAGCATCCAGTACACGACGGGTTTTCTTGAGGGCATTTTTCTCGCATTGGCTAACAAAGGTGACCATCATAATTGGTGTGCCTCCCGCTCTTCTTCGTATTTACCTTGCAGTGCGACGTGTTTCACTGTGTCAAACATGAAGTCGAGCGCTTTGTGCTCGATGAAGGCTTGCAGAATTTGTTGGCGAAACTCTTGTTCGCTGGCGTTCTCTTTGGCGCAAACAAACGCCCACGGCAGCACAATGGCATCTTTGATTAAGTCCGCGACATCAAATACCAAGGCACCACGGCGGGTTTTGCCATGCATGACGGCAAAGCCGTGCGGAATGCCCAGCACCCACAGGCAGCTTGCCGCAAGCCCGTAGGCTAAATAGTTGCCGTGATTGAGAAAATCGTTGGCTTTGTCGGTGCATTTTTTATCCGGCTGATGCTGACGCGTAAAGCCTTCTTTGCCTGTGTTATTGGCGGCGTACTTGTACAGGGCTTTGGTGAGTTGCGCTTCGGTGAGGAGCAGATCGGATTGTTTACTCGCGGCTTCAGTACGTTGGTGAAAGGTATCAAGGGATTGCTTTATTACTTCATCTTGCAGATTAAATTTCTCATGGGTTAATTCTCGGTCTGATCGCCAAACACGCTGCAAGTAATCAATCCGTGCGTTTTGAAATTGTCTGGCGGCGGCCAAGCGCTTTTCATCATCAAACCAGAATGAGAGCCAGCCTTGTAAGTATTCTGTTGGGCGATATTCACTCTGTGGCGTGAACCATTCCACCTCGCAAGCCATGTGCAGTGGCGTGCCACCGCCACCACAAAATCCGACCAATACGCCAGCCTGTGAGAGCATGCGCATGGCGGCTTGAGTAATTGAAGTACCGTTGCCGAGCATCAACACTGTGGTATTGGCAATCGGAATATTGAAGTAGAGGTTTTCTTTGTCGGCTTCGGTCAAGTAGAGCACGCGGCCATCTTTTTGCATCACACGGCAATATTCCAAGTAATACATATTGGCGCGCTTTGAGTGCAGGATGACTTTAAGATCGGAGGGTGAGAGATCGTCCATAACTTGATCCATGCTTGACGGTTATGCATCTACTTTATGCATCTGTTTCCTAAGCTCAATCCTGCGCATTTATTCAGGTAAAGTGACTTTACCTACGCGTGGTTTGGCTGAGTATTAACGTTCAAATAACCAAGGTTTGACGTCGCGTGGGTTAACCAAAATCAGTTGTTGGGCTTCTGGCGTGCCTTCGAGATAGTGGGTTTTGACTTGCATCTCTTTGAGTAGGTAATCGACCAATGCTGCGCGCGTGGTTATGCGCAGTTGTCCGTTTTCCATTTGGTAATCGTGGGCGATGACTTCTTTTTGCTCGTCATTTAAGCGTGGATCAGGGGCAAAAATTAAATCCACCTGCGTATTCCAAACCCGATCATCCTCTTTGGTGCGCTGTGAAGCATCGAGTAACTCAGCATCACCGCGGCAGCGGCTTAAGACCAAATCGCGATAGCCCTGCGATTTTTCACAGTAACCACGAACATGCCAACGCAAACCCGTTTTAACCAAGGTATGGGGGTGGAAAATTCGCCCTTCCCATTCGGGATTGGACAGTGACACATAGCCAAGCTCAAGGCGTTTTTGCTGACGAATCGCTGCCGTTAGCGCGGCAATAACCTGCGGCGCGACATAACGCTGTGGAACGGAGCAGTGCTCACCCAGCGCGGCATTGAATGATGACTGAGGCGCATAAAACTGACCCGTACTGAACCACTGCAAATAATGCTCGAGCGAGTGTTTGGGGGCATCAAAGAGATATTGCGCGCTAAATTGATAAGGGCCAGACGCCATCTTCTTTAACCGTTCAGGATGTTGCTCTTGGTAGGCTCGGATATCCTGATAGGCCTGCTGGCGGGTAATCGAAAACTGATCGACCAAATCTTTGTTGCGAACATAGCCTTGCCACAAGGCAAGCATTTCTAAAAACCGATGCCGTTCTTGAAGAGTGTGTATGGTCACGCTGAATATGCCTATCGTCTAACAATGCGCATAAGGTAGCATAATCAATCAGATGTGTTCGTGATAATTTCGACATTACACGAGGAACATTGGTCACAGGCCGCTAAAGCGCTATCGCTGTCAAATCAAAGCAGCGCAACAGAGATGCATTAATTAGAACAAAAACAACTAAATAAAGCGCTTGATAAATGTAACGCTCACAGCAAAAATAGAGCTCCAGACGGCCAGATGCCCAGCAATAAATGGAGATGAAGGTGAAAAAGAGAGCATTACAAACATTGGTCATCGCAGCGACGATGCTAGGCTTAACCGCGTGCGGCCAAGAGGAAGCGAGAGTCATCAAAGTGGGGGCAACGGTCGGCCCGCACGCACAAGTCGTTGAAGCCGTTGCCAAAGAAGCAAAAGCGCATGGCTTGAATGTTCAAGTTGTCGAGTTTTCCGATTTTATTACACCCAACGCGGCACTCGCTGACGGAAGTATTGATATAAACAGCTATCAACATTTGCCTTTTCTCACTAACTTCAATCAAAGCCGCAACGCAGACTTAGTGTCCATCGGGCAATCGATTTTGATGCGTATGGGGATTTACTCGGACAGTGTAAAATCCTTGTCCGATTTGCCTCAAAATGCACGCATTGCGATTCCTAACGACCCAACCAACGGAGGACGTGGTTTATTGCTGCTTCAAGAAGCTAAGCTGATTACTCTAAAGGAGAATGTGGGGCATAAAGCCAGTATCAATGACATTGTGGACAACCCCAAAAATTTCAAAATTATCGAAGTGGATGCGGCACAATTGCCCAGAACGTTGAGCGATGTGGATGCCGCTGCGATTACCATGAACTACGTGATGTCTTCAGGGCTAAATCCCAAAGAGAAGGCCATTTATCTAGAACCTAAAGATGCAGCATTGGCAGTCATGGTTATCGCAACCAAAGCGGAAAACAAAGATAACCCTGACTATAAAAAGTTTGTCGAAATCTACCAGTCACAAACGATTCGAGATTACTTAGCCACAACCTTTAATGGCACCATCGAGCCCGCGTTTTAAACGGGGTGGTGAGCGTAAGCGTCCAACTTCTACCTACAATAAAAAACGAGCCGCTTGGCTCGTTTTTTATTCACTGATTTCACCGAATCTTATGCGGCGCGGCGCAGGTAGCCGAGCTTTTTGCCAATCCAAGCCAGTAGCACTAGCGCTACCATGATGGCAAAGAAGTTTGAGCCCGCCTCTGGATATTGCGCTTTAACAAACGCCGAGTGACCAAAGGCGCCAACAAAGAAGCACGCTAGGCCCACTAGCGGAATGTCTTCCGACACTGGATGGTTGAGATACTCTTGGTAAAGCGCTTGAACGGCCAGCACCAAGGCGATCAGCGGAAAAATCGAGAAAGTGACTTCACTCATGGTCAACCAAGAAAGAATGGCGTTGCCACACACTCCCGTTATCAGTGCCAATACGAGGGTTTTATTTTCAGATCTGCGCGAAAGCGCTTTGTTTTCATTCGACATTATTCTATTTCACCTTTTAATCGGTTACGTTCACGTTCTTTGCGATACCAGTACGCCCCTTTGGCGACCATTCGCAGTTGCATGATCAGACGCTCGGCGAGTTCGTCGCGTTCACGTCGATCTAAATCCAAAGCTTCAGCCCCTGAGCTAAACACTAAGATGACTGACGCTTCTGCCTGAGCAAGCGCTTCATCACGTCTCATCCCGGTGCTGGTGAGGTATTCGGTCAACTCAGCGGCAAAATGTTGTATTTCGCGGGCAACCGCGGCGCGAAACTCCGCGGAAGTGCCTGAGCGCTCTCGCAGTAACAAGCGAAACACGTTCGGGCTGCTCTCAATAAATTCCATAAACGTCTCGACCGACGTTCTGATCACACTGCCCTCTTTCGCGATCCGTTGGCGCGCTTGGCGCATCAGCTGGCGCAGCAGCAATCCGCCTTCATCCACCATGGTCAGGCCAAGCTCGTCCATGTCTTTAAAGTGGCGGTAAAACGAAGTGGGTGCGATGCCCGCCTCTCTGGCCACTTCACGCAAGCTGAGGTTGGAGAAACTGCGATCAGCGCTCAGTTGGCTGAAGGCCGCGTCGATAAGGGAGCGACGAGTTTTCTCTTTTTGCTGCGCGCGGATACCCATTGACTTCATGATGACGTTTGCTCTTGTTCTGTTTTAGTCTCTGGCCGCTAATATAACGCGAATCGCGCGTGCCGATAAGTCATAGACTCTGCACGGCATGCACGTTACTACCGGCAGAGCCGGTTATGCAATCCCTTGTCTTCATTTTGGAGACCTGCAACATGGCATTCGCCCCTTTTGCGGTAATGTGCGTGATCACATCCACTCTCTACCGAGCGCGCTGTTTACCTGCTGGTATAATCAGTTAAAATCTCGCTAAAGCAATGTTACGTAAATATAACAAGGAACAGATCATGGCGCACGCGAATCACTTTGATGTGATAGTTATCGGCAGCGGCCCGGGAGGCGAAGGGGCGGCTATGGGGCTCACCAAAGCAGGGCTGAATGTCGCGGTGGTAGAAAAAGAGAGCAGCGTCGGTGGCGGCTGCACTCACTGGGGCACCATTCCTTCGAAAGCGCTGCGCCATGCGGTAAGCCGAATTATTGAGTTCAACAGCAACCCGCTGTTTTGTGACAACAACACCAGCTTACACGCGACTTTCTCGACCATTCTTGGTCATGCCAAATCGGTGATTGATAAGCAAACACGCCTGCGCCAAGGCTTTTACGACCGCAACCAGTGCCAATTGATCTTCGGCAGCGCAGCGTTTAGCGACAGCCACTCGATGACGGTGACCCAAGCCGATGGCACCCAAGAGATTTATACTGCCGACAAATTTGTCATCGCCACCGGTTCACGCCCTTATCAACCAGTGGATGTCGATTTCAATCACGAACGTATTTATGACAGCGACTCGATCCTGAGCTTAAAGCATGACCCGCGCCACATCATCATTTATGGAGCAGGAGTGATTGGCTGCGAATACGCATCTATCTTTCGTGGGCTTGGGGTGAAAACCGACCTCATCAATACACGCGATCGCTTACTGGCTTTCTTGGACAATGAAGTGTCTGACGCGCTCTCTTACCATTTTTGGAACAGTGGCGTAGTGATTCGCAATGACGAAACCTACGAGCGCATTGAAGGCACGGAAGATGGCGTGATCGTGCATCTGCAATCGGGCAAGAAGATGAAAGCCGATTGCCTGCTGTACGCCAATGGACGTACAGGCAACACCGACAAACTCAACCTTGCGGCGGTTGGGTTGCAAGGTGACTCACGCGGCCAGCTCAAAGTGGACAGTAACTATCAAACGGAAGTGCCGCATGTTTATGCCGTCGGCGATGTGATCGGTTACCCGAGCCTGGCCAGTGCCGCTTACGATCAAGGCCGCTTTGTGGCTCAAGCGATTACCAAAGGCAAAGCCGACAGTATTTTGATTGAAGATATTCCGACCGGCATTTACACCATTCCGGAAATCAGCTCCGTCGGCCGCACCGAGCAAGAGCTGACGGCAGCGAAAGTGCCCTATGAAGTCGGGCGATCTTCGTTTAAACATCTGGCGCGCGCGCAAATTGCGGGCAAAGATATCGGCAGTTTGAAGATTCTTTTCCACCGCGAGACCAAAGAAATTCTCGGCATTCACTGTTTTGGCGAGCGAGCGGCGGAAATTATCCACATCGGCCAAGCGATCATGGAACAGAAAGGTGCCGCGAACACGATCGAATATTTCGTCAACACAACCTTTAACTACCCCACCATGGCCGAAGCCTACCGGGTGGCGGCATTGAACGGTCTCAACCGATTGTTTTAAATTATATTTTTATAAAAAACAGCAGGAACACCCTGCTGTTTTTATATTGGCGGCGCATGTTGCGATCACTACCACTGCAAGTGCACCAACACGGGCGTCAAACGATGTTTGAGTTGCGGAATCTTACTCAACCAACGCTGCCACATTTTCCAGCGCGAGCAAAAACGGTCAAATGGAGAAAAGACGCGGACCCATTGCGCCCAAGGGAGCCACTGTAAAACTTGCTCTGCTGGAGCCGCCAAGCCATGCGCATAAGGCTCGGCGCCCAACGTTTGTCCTAGACGACTCTCGCTCAAATCTCCAGCCAACACGACACACGCCTGCGCCGAGACAAAGTAGCGCCCAAGCGCTTGAATAAAGGTCGCCACTTGCGTCAATGACGCTTCCAACAGCGCCATTTCACACACTACCAGCACCGGGGTTTTATCCGAGAGAGGCAAGCCATCCAGACAGGAGAGATCGTCAACGCTGCCGCACTGCTGCTGATAGCGTTCATTCTTATGGAACAGCCTCTGGCGCCAAAGTAAATGCTCGGTGATATCGAGTTCAACCCAATGACAGCGACCGTTATCCAATCGGTAGAAGCGGGTATCAAGCCCCGCCCCAACATTAATCACCCAACCATCGGGGTGCTGTTGAAGAAACTGGGCGACTTGTTGATCACACAACTGCGCTAAGGTAACGTGTAGCAATTGCTTTTGTGCCACATCACCTGAAAGGCATTCCGGAGCCAACTTACAGCTTAAGCAAGCTTTGGCCGCAATCGGGTCGTAAACGAGGCCATTGTCAATCAGGCTTTCCCGGCTACGCAACCACAGGGGTTGCAACAATCTTGCTGGTACCTGATATCCTTTTTCTACGGGCACTTGAGGGGAAGACATGCCAGAAACCTTCTATTCGATGCACATTCGCGTTGATGATAATCAATCTCAATAACCCTTTCAAGTAATGAGAATAAATCTCATCTAATCTCATGTCATCTAATTTAACGCTATGCGTTTCCGCTGCCGCGAATCATACAAACGCAAGAGCCCGGCGTGTGCCGGGCTCCTCAGTCAATGCAGTCTGGAATTACATCCAATCGGTGTTACGAATAATGCCGACGGCGATCCCTTCGATGGTTAATTGCTGACAACTTAAATCGACTTCGATGGGGGAAAACGACTCATTTTCCGCATGCAGCAAGACTGTCGTGCCTTTGCGCTCCAAGCGTTTCACCGTCACGTCATCGTCGACTCGCGCCACCACCACTTGGCCGTTACGCACGTCTTGGGTTTTATGCACCGCCAGTAGATCGCCATCCATAATGCCGATGTCTTTCATACTTTCGCCATGCACCCGCAGCAGAAAATCGGCCTGAGGTTTAAACATCGCCGGATCGACCTGATAGTGCGCTTCAACGTGTTCTTGCGCTAAAATCGGCTCACCCGCCGCCACTCGGCCAATCAATGGCAAGCCTTGATCTTCATTCGCCGCCTGCTCTGCGAGCAAAATACGAATGCCTCGGGAGGCGCCCGGGACAATTTCTATCACTTGCTTACGCGCAAGCGCTTTGAGATGCTCCTCTGCCGCATTGGCAGAGCGAAAGCCCAGCTCTCGGGCAATTTCAGCACGAGTGGGGGGCATTCCGGTGTCATCAATTTTACTCTTAATCAAGTCGAACACTTGTTGTTGGCGTGGCGTCAACGGCTTCATAGGTCACCTGTCTTTTTATACAGTTCACTGTGAGTATATCCAGTAACGCGGCAAAGTAAAACCCAATTGGTTGTTTTTTAATTTAATGGCAAGCTGAGTTCATGTACAAAGGCGTTAGGTCATTGCTGACATCAACGAAATGACTGGTGAATAATTCAGCGATATTATTCATTGCGCTTTCGCAGTTAGGCTGGTCAATTAAGTTAAAAGGTTTGACCAGTTTCTGGTATTCTTGCTGCGCTTAAAATTATCGCTCAGGCTTATTTCTCCTACCAGACCCATTAGGTAATAGAAATACGTTTGGGTACGTTTGAATTCTATTGAGGCTGTGAACCTATATGTCTTCTGGGCAATCATTTTCACATTCGTTATTAAAGTTGCCGTTATCGGTACTGGTTAAAGGGACGGCCATTCCGTCCAACCCAATCGAAGATCATCAGATTGATATCAACAAGCCGATTGTTTACGCCCTGCCTTTTCGCTCCAGCGTTGATCTGCTCACGTTACAAAAACACGCTATGGAACTCGGTTTGCCCGATCCGCTCACGCCGTTGGAGATTCACGGCAAGTCATTTCAGCGCTATGTGTTTATCTCTTCTCGCCCTACGCTGATGGGCGATGATAACCAAGTGCCGAGCGATTCTATCCAGCTCTTTTCCGATTTGCTGTCGCTGCACAGTGACGACGACGAACTGGACGTGCAAGTGATCCCAACCACAGTGTTGTGGGGGCGAAAGCCGGGTAAAGAAGGCACGAGCAAACCCTACTTACAAGCGATGAACGGACCGCAAAAAGCCATCGCCGTTGCAACCGCAGGGCGGGATTGCTTGGTGCGTTTTAGCCCCGTGGTTTCTTTGCGTTATATGGCGCAATCGCACGGCACCGATAACGCGATCGCTCACAAGCTGGCGCGCGTGGCACGCATCCACTTCTCTCGCCAAAAACTCGCCGCTTCTGGCCCAGATCTTCCGCAACGTCAGGTGTTGTTTGCCCGTTTGATGAAATCGCCTGCCATCAAGCGAGTGATCGAAGATGAAGCGAAGAGCAAAAACATCTCGATTGAAAAAGCACGTAAAGAAGCGCAAGAGATCATGGATGAGATCGCCGCCGATTTCTCCTACTCGCTGGTGAAAAAGGGCGACCGCTTACTCGGCTGGCTGTGGAATAAACTCTACCAAGGGTTGAACATCAATAACGCTGCTACGGTGCGCCGCCTAGCGCAAGACGGGCACGAAATCGTCTACGTACCGTGTCACCGCAGCCACATGGATTACCTGCTGCTCTCTTACGTGCTGTACCACGAAGGCATGGTGCCGCCTCATATTGCCGCGGGCATCAATCTCAACTTTTTCCCAGCAGGCCCACTGTTTCGCCGTGGTGGCGCTTTCTTTATTCGCCGCAGCTTTAAAGGCAACAGGCTCTACTCGACGATTTTCCGCGAATATTTGGCCGAGCTGTTTGCCAAGGGGTACTCAGTCGAGTACTTCTCTGAGGGAGGCCGTTCGCGCACTGGTCGTCTGCTACCAGCCAAAACTGGCATGCTGGCGATGACCATTCAAGCCATGCTGCGTGGCCTGAACCGTCCGGTGACTCTGGTGCCCGTTTACATTGGCTATGAGCATGTGATGGAAGTGGCGACGTACGCCAAGGAGTTGCGCGGTAAACAGAAAGAGAAAGAAAACGCCAGCTTGGTGCTGCGCACGCTCAGAAAGCTGCGTAATTTTGGCCAAGGTTATGTCAACTTCGGCGAGCCGATCCCACTGAACCAGTATCTCAACGAACACGCGCCTGAGTGGACCAAAGATATTGACCCGATGGGTGGCAGCAAACCGCAATGGATCAATCCGGTGGTGAACAAGTTGGCCAATAAGATGATGACGCATATCAACGATGCCGCCGCCGCGAACGCATTGACCTTGTGCGCGACCGCACTGCTGGCGTCTCGCCAGCGCGCTTTATCGAAAGATTCGCTTATCAACCAAATTGAAAGCTACCAGCAACTGCTGAAAAACGTGCCGTATTCCAGCAACTGCACCATTCCAAGTGATAGCGCGGAAGCGCTGGTTGAACACGCACTCACCTTGGATAAGTTTGTGATTGAAACGGACAGTATGGGCGACATCATTTCACTGGATCGCAATCAGTCGATTTTGATGACCTACTATCGCAACAACATCATTCACTTGCTGGCTTTGCCTTCGCTGATTGCGCAAATGATCATCCGTCAAGAGAAGCTCAGCGTGGCGCAGATCCAGCATCAAGTCGCGCAGATCTATCCATTCTTAAAAGCGGAGCTGTTCTTAAGTCACGACGAACAGCAGCTCGATGAGTTGGTGCTCAAAATACTCGATGAGCTGATGAATCAGCAGATGATATCGCTGACTGGCGATCGAGTTACGAAAAACCAAGCCAATACTCAAACCTTGGTGCTCCTTGGCCGAACCATCACGGAAACGCTGCAACGCTACTCGATCGCCCTCAATTTGCTGGTTGCTTATCCGGAACTGGGCAAAGCCGACTTGGAGAAGAAGAGCCAAGACATCGCCCAGCGCTTAGGTCGCCTTCATGGCATCAACGCGCCCGAGTTTTTCGACAAAGGGGTGTTTGCTTCTCTGTTTTGCACCTTAAAACAACAGAACTATCTTGACGCCGACGGCAACTGTGAGCAAACCCAGACAGAGCAGTTCGCCTCACTACTCTATGCCCTGCTCTACCCAGAAGTGAAGCTGACCATTGAAGAGAGTATCTTCCAGCTCACCAATCAATAATCGCGTAATAAAAAAGGCATCCCACTCGGATGCCTTTCTTTTTCTCTCATTGTTCATTTACCAGAAGGCGACAAGCAGCCCAAACGCCAATACCATGCCGACGTAGTTGTTATTCAGGAACGCTTTAAAGCACAGATCTCGTTGACGGTGGCGAATCAAATGTTGCTGATAAACAAACAAGGCTCCCGCGGCCAGTATGCTCCAATAGAAACTTTGCCCTAACTGGTAATATTGACCCAGCCACAGCAACATCGCTAAGGTCGCCAGTTGCAACAATCCGATGATCAGTTTGTCAAAACGACCAAATAAAATCGCGGTCGATTTCACCCCAATCAGCAGGTCATCATCGCGATCCACCATCGCATATTGGGTATCGTAAGCGATGGTCCACAGCGCATTAATGGTAAAGAGGAACCACACCATCCAAGGCAATTCGTTGGTTTGCGCCGCCCACGCCATTGGAATCGCCCAGCTAAACGCCAACCCCAGCACCAATTGCGGGAGATGGGTGTAGCGCTTCATAAAGGGATAAACAAACGCCAAAGCAATGCCAACAAAGGAGAGCTGAATGGTCAGCGAGTTCATGGTAAGGACCAACAGAAACGACGTTATCCCTAAGGCCAGAAACAGCAATACCGCCTCTTTTGAGGTCACCTTACCTGCGGGTAATGGGCGCTGTTGGGTGCGCTTGACATGACCATCGACATGGCGGTCAGCAAAATCGTTGATGACACACCCGGCGCTGCGCATCAAGAAAACGCCCGCAGTAAATACCAGTAAAACATCCCAATCTGGTATCCCTTTTGCGGCGAGGAGCAAAGACCACAACATCGGCCAGAACAGTAAAAAAGAGCCAATCGGCCGATCCATTCTCATCAGTTGCCAATACGCTTTGGCTTTTTCTGCCGACATTTACACGCTCTCCTTGGAGTAAATTGGTGCATGGGGTAAAAACAATTCTGCCACCAGCATCGGTTTGTGGTTCATCCATAACCGTGAGCGGCGCGCGAGTAAGCGCCCAGATGGGGTTTCAACCCAAGCCACTTGTAGCGCATCGCGCTCAACATTATCCGCGCTGAAGACGGTCAGCCCAAGTGGCAGCTCGCCCAGCGTCGCCAAATCATATGGCTGGTCGCAAAGCGTCGATTGCGGGATCAAAGTACGCCCGAGCACCCAGCGAGCACCGTCACCGGAGAGGATCACTTCTCTCAGTAAACAAGGCTCCTGACTAAGCAACGTTTTTTCTTCTCCCAGCAAGAGCAGCTCATCCATCGCCTGATTGCGCAGCAGTTCAACCGTCAAGCTCTGGCAATGCTGGTTCAAGCGACGCGATAACGAGCCCTGCTCATGCAGCCAATGTTTGGCTTGCTCATTTGGGTAGGCAAAATGTTCGGTAGTTTGCCATCTCGCTTGTGATAATAAAGCAAGATAGGGCGATATCGGCTGATTCATACTAGTATTCAATTGATCGCTTTATGCGTACAATAAAGCAACACATTACGGCAACAACTCACCGTAACGATTGTTATAACTTATGTGACATTTGGACCGCCTATTGTAACAAGACAAAAGCGTTTCGAGTATCGTGATCAGAAGAAAGAAAAGATAGAAATATGTACAAACGTTATATAGTCCAAATAATTCTCGCCCTCAGTGTGCTGGTTTCGCTTCCAGTATTCGCCGAGGAAGAAAAAGCAGGGCCGAAACTGGCTTATTTCACCTTGGAACCGGATCTCACCACCAACTTTTATACCAAAGGGAAAAAGCTCGGTTACGTGCAAGTGCGCATTGATGTCATGGTCATGAGCAGTGAAGACCTCGCTTTGGTCGAGCGTCATCAGCCTCTGATCCGCGATGCTGTGGTGGAAATGCTCGGCCAGCAAACCGAAGAGACGGTCAAATCACTGGCTGGACGAGAAGATCTGCGCAAAAACTTAGTCGCATACTTAAATGAGATTTTGCTGCCAGAAACCGGCAAAACCGTGATTGCCGACCTGCTGTTTACCAAGTATCTCTATCAGTAATCAGCAAAACGGATCACCACGTAAAAAAGCGGCTCAGGCCGCTTTTTGATTTTTTGCTTTAATGGAATCGAGATACGCCAGCGCCATCCCCGCGAGTAAACCAACCAAATGCGCGGTATTGCCAATCGCCATAAAAGGCTGCACGTAACCGAGCACCAACCACACCAACATAAATGCCACGATAGGTTTAGGTAAGGAAAGGCCCTTATGGGGGCAGCGATAGCCGAAAATCCACACATAGCCGACAAGCGCATATACCACGCCAGACAAGCCGCCAAAATTGGCACCATGGACCATAAACTGACCAACACCAGACAGCGCAGCAGAGATGACAAACAGTTGCAATAGCTTGCGCGTGCCAAGTCGCTGCTCAAGATCGCCGCCCAACTGCCACCACCACAAAAGGTTAAAGGCAATATGCAGTACAGAAAAATGCAGCACAGCGTGGCTGACCCAGCGCCATAGCTGCCATTGCTGTTCGGCCACCGCTGGAAAATGCAGCAGAGCAAACACCGCATCCGCTAAGCCGAAGGTTTGCAAAAGATAAATCACACTGCACAGCAGCATAATGGCCAGCGTAAGCGGCCCCGCTTTGGCTTTGACCATCGCACCGAGACTGGGCGAACGGTAGCGAAAACGTGCTTTGCGCGTTTCCGCTACCTGCCACGACGCAGCACTGTATTTACTGTCCAATGGGTTGGCTAAGAAGCGATCGAGCTCCGCTTCAACCTCAAGCAGATACTGCTCATCCATCAACCAGAGGGCAAACATTCCCTCTCCTTCCGGCATCATCTGCAATTCAATTTGCTGCGATGCCATGTAATCGATAAACGCTTGAATCATCCTTGGGTTGTTTAGCGCAACTAATCGCCTCATTGCCAAACCTCTCTGCTTTTACTTTTACGCCACTAGCTGCGCTCTACTGGTAAGTTCGCGCGGTGCCAGGCTTCAAAACCACCATCAACGCTGTAAACCTCTTCAAAACCCTGATTCACGAGATACTGAGCGGCCCCTTGGCTGCTGATACCGTGATAACACATCACCAAAATAGGTTGATCCAGCTCGACCTCATTCATAAAGGAAACCATGCTGTCATTGGTGAGATGGAAAGCGGAATTGGCATGCGCAACGGCAAAAGATTGCGGATCGCGAATATCCACCAAACGGGCTTCTCCGCTCTCCAGCAGAGCTTGCGCACTTTGTACATCAATGTGTTTGAACTGCTCCATTTAATTTCTCTCTGTTCTTGTTGTTCGCTGACGGGATTGTAACCTATCCAGAGGCAAACTTAGACACATAGTTCATCAGGGCTTTTGTTGGAGTGCAAAAATCACTCAACTGTGGATAAAGCTGTGGATTGCGTTGATAAGGTATTTTTTGATCCGAAGATCCACAAGATATAGTAATGATCCTGATCTTCTTGTGCGTAGGATTATAACTATCCCCAAGCTCTAAGCCCGTTTAAACCCTTATTTTGTCCGGCTTGCGAACAGAAGATGAATAATTACCTCACAGAGTTATTCACAGGCCTCGTGACCTTCGTGCGCTACTTTTTGTGCTTTTTTTGATCAAAATAAAAAAGCCGAGATCTCACGATCCCGGCTTTCTCAGAATAAATTTTCCGTTGGTTTTAGATTTCACCAACCGCCATTTTCAGTTTCTTCATGGCATTTTTCTCTAGCTGACGAATACGCTCGGCAGAAACACCATAACGTTCAGCCAGATCTTGTAACGTAGCTTTGTCGTCGTCCAACCAACGAGAACGCACAATATGCTGACTGCGTTCATCCAAACTCGCTAGCGCCAAAGAGAGGCGATTGTTGGTGTGCTCTTCCCAGTTTTGCGCTTCAAGGTTATCCGCAATATCAGAGGATTTATCTTCTAAATAAAGCACTGGCGCTGTCGATACACTGCCGGAATCTTCATCATCAACCGTGAGATCGAATGTCGAATCGACCGCAGCAAGACGAGATTCCATTTCACGCACTTCAGAGGGCTCCACACCCAATTCGCGGGCAACGGTTTCCACTTCACCGTTGTTGAACCAGCCTAAGCGTTTTTTGGATTTGCGCAGATTAAAAAACAGCTTACGTTGTGCTTTGGTGGTGGCAATCTTGACGATCCGCCAGTTACGCAGTACGTACTCGTGGATCTCCGCTTTGATCCAGTGCACCGCAAACGACACCAGTCTCACACCGACTTCTGGGTTGAAGCGTTTAACCGCTTTCATCAAGCCGATGTTGCCCTCTTGTACTAAGTCGGCCATCGGCAAACCGTAACCGGAATACCCACGCGCCACGTGAACAACGAATCTCAGATGAGACAGAATCAGCCCTTTTGCTGCTTCAATCTCGCCTTTGTAATGCAAACGCTCTGCGAGTTCACGCTCTTCGTCCGCACTCAGCATGGGATAGCTGTTTACGGAACGAATATAGCCATCAAGGCTATCTTGCGTTACTAGAGCCATCGGATACGCTTGATTTGTCATTCGATTCCTCATCAATCTCTGATCTGGAGTAAAACATTGCCAGTCGGCGCTGCTATCTTGAACTGATCGTGCCTCAGTTTCAAGCTGGGTTGACCATTATCCATAAACAATCCATCGATACAAGTCAATCAATTTTTTCTTGTCAGGATGAGCGCCGAATATAAGACCAGCATCACTTAAACTGGTTCAATTTCTTTTAAATGTCGCTGTGCGGAAAATCTCGCCGCGACACAGCCAAGAAAGGTTCCGGTCATCAGCAGCAGCAAGGATTCATCCCAACTGAGACCGATCAAACGAAACTGGCTGTCGTACAAGGCGGCCAAATCTTCCACCGCGCCGTTAAGCAGAATAGTAATCAACGCGGTTAAAATCCAGGCAATCACACTGCCTAATAAACCAAACCACATACCGGAATACAGATACGGACGGAGGATAAATCCATCGGTCGCACCAATCAGTTTCATGGTTTGGATCTCTTCTTTGTTGGCAAGCACATTAAAACGCAGCGTGTTGCCGACAATCAAAAATACCGCACCGAGCATCAGAAGTGTCAGGGTAATGACAATGATGCTCGCCAGTGTTTTGATCGCATCGAGACGGGTGAGCCAATCTTCATCTAAACGCACATCGGTCACATCGTCGCTGGCAGCGACAATTTGCGCTAAGCGTTTGACCGCCACCTGCTCTTCGCTACTGGGCGTGATCACTAATACCCCAGGCAAAGCATAGTTATCGAGCAAGCTGAGTGCCTGCTCAAAACCGGAGTACTGGCTTAAATCGGCCAATCCTTGCTGCGGCGAAATGTATTCCACTTTGCCGACATCCTCTTGCGCTTCCAACTCATCTTTGAGGATCATCACTCTCGCTTCTGGTACACCTTGACGCAAGTAAGCACTAACTTGAGCAGGAGATGTCACATGCGATGTCGCCCCTGCGATGTTTTTACCGAGCAGATAAAGACACGCGGGCATGGAAAGCGCTACGGAGATCACCGCTAACGTCAGCAGATTGCCCAAAGGGCGCTGCCAAATTGCGCTCAGCGACACTTTCGCCTGTTTCAGATGGATGGCGAAGAAGCTGTCGGTTTTCGGCCGATGACTTTTGGCTTTGGGGGAAGACTTTTGTATGCGTTTATTCGCGGCCATAATCGTCTACCTCGCTAAGAAAGCCTTGATTGAGCTCAAAGTGACGATATTGAGGACGCGAGTTAACCAAGCTGATGTCGTGAGTGGCGAGCAAAATGGTGACGCCAGCGCGATTAAACTCTTCAAACAGACGCACGACGCGGTTGGACAACTCCGGATCTAAGTTACCCGTCGGTTCGTCGGCCAGCAGCAAGGTTGGCCGATTCACCACCGCGCGGGCGATACCGACACGCTGCTGCTCACCACCGGAAAGCTGGCTCGGCAAACAACGCGCTTTGTCCAATAAATCGGTTTTGTCTAACGCCGCCGAGACACGCCGTTTGATCTCTAGCTCAGAAATGGATTCAATGCGCATCGGCAATGCCACGTTGTCATAGACGCTGCGGTCCATCAATAAACGGTGATCTTGAAAGACAATGCCGATGTTACGGCGCAAAAACGGAATATCGCGATTCGGGATGCGTGTGATGTCGTGGCCATTGAAACTGATACGCCCATCGGTTGGCCTTTCAATGGCACAAATCAGCTTAAGCAAGGTACTTTTACCCGCGCCGGAATGCCCGCCCAGAAAAGCCATTTCTCCACGACGTAAATGAAAATCGACCTTTTGCAGTGCCTGGCGGCCACCACGGTACGCTTTGCTCACCTGCTGAAATCGGATCACCACTTATCCCTCTGTTAGTTTTACTCTTCGCGGCTAAACAGGGCGTCGATGAATTCTTGCGTCTGGAATGGTCGCAAGTCTTCAATGCCTTCACCTACCCCGATATAACGAATAGGGATGCTAAACTGGTCGGCAATGGCAAAAATTACCCCACCTTTGGCTGTGCCGTCGAGTTTGGTTAATGTAATGCCCGTAATGGGCGCCACATCGCTGAACAGCTTGGCCTGACTGATCGCATTTTGACCAGTGCCTGCGTCTAGTGTCAGCATGATCTCATGCGGCGCGGACTCATCAATTTTCTTCATCACGCGAACAATTTTACGTAGCTCTTCCATCAAATTGCTCTTGTTCTGTAAACGGCCTGCGGTATCGGCGATCACGACATCGACCCCACGCGCTTTTGCCGCTTCGATCGCATCGTAAATCACTGAGGCGCTGTCGGCTCCGGTGTGCTGGGCAATCACGGGCACATTGTTTCGCTCGCCCCACACTTGCAACTGTTCTACCGCCGCGGCGCGGAAAGTGTCGCCAGCGGCCAACATCACCTTTTTACCTTGGCTTTGGAACTGTTTCGCGAGCTTACCAATCGTGGTGGTTTTACCTACGCCGTTGACGCCGACCATCAGGATCACGTAAGGGGTTTTGCTGCTGTCGATGTGCAATGGCTGTTCCACCTTGGCAAGGATCTCGGCCATCTCTTCTTTGAGTAAACCGTACAGCGCTTCACCGTCACGCAAGTCACTGCGCGATGCTTTCTCTGTCAGGTTTTCAATGATTTTGAGCGTGGTATCCATACCCACATCAGCAATCAAGAGTTGTTCTTCGAGCTCTTCAAACAGCTCATCATCGATTTTTTTGCCTTTGAACAGGCCAAAGAAACCCGCGCCGATATTGGCTTTGGTGCGGCTCAGGCTGCGCTTTAAACGGGCAAAAAAGCTCTCACTGGGTTTTTCCTGCTCTTGCACGCGCTCCACAACGGGTTCAGGGTCAGCGCTAGAAAGCGCTTCGCTCTCTTCTTGCGGCATCTCAAGTGTACTTTCTGCTCTTTCTGCGCTCTCCGCGACACGCTCGGCTGGCTGCGAATCGCTTAAACTTTCTTCAACTAACTGCGGTTCTTGTTCTTCACCGGATTGAGATGGAGTGGCTTGGTGTTGCGTTGCTTTGGTTTGCTCTTCTTCACCAAAACCAAGCCATGATAATAATCCGCGCTTTTTCTTTTCCGTCATCGGGAGATATCCTGATTTTTACTGAATCTCTGCTTTTCTCCAGCACAAGGCACAAAGAAAAGTGAACTCTTCAACCAGTGCACTCTGGGCTATTCCGTTTTTCTCAGCGGAATAGTGGTACACTCTGTCACAATGAAACTCTGGGCTCTATCCAGGCGCTGCGCCTGGAGGATTGGCTATAGTAACACTTAATTAGCGGTCAAAAAATCTATGGTAAGACGTCACCAGCAAAACACATCACAAAATAAGCCATCCGTTGGCTGTGTGCGCATCATCAGTGGCTTATGGCGAGGCCGGAAACTGCCGGTACACGACGCAGAGGGCCTGCGGCCAACCACCGATCGGGTCAAAGAGACGCTGTTCAACTGGCTAGCGCAAGAGATCCCACACGCGCATTGTTTAGATCTGTTTGCTGGCTCCGGTGGGCTCGGGTTTGAAGCAGCCTCACGCCAAGCAAAGCTTGTGACCATGGTGGAACTCAACCCCAAAGCGTTTGCCCAATTGCAACAAAATGTCACGGCGGTCAAAGCCAATAATATCCAGTTGGTCAGTGGTGATGCGTTGCAATTCCTTAAGCAGCAAGGCACACCGCAGCACGTGGTGTTTATTGACCCACCGTTTCGCCAAGGATTACTGCAAGAGACAGTGACACTTTTGGAGCAAAATGGCTGGCTGGCCGAGGACGCGATGATCTATATTGAGGCGGAAAAAGAGTGGCAGGTAGAAAACTTGCCCGCGACCTGGCACTTGCATCGTGAAAAGACCGCTGGTCAGGTCAGTTACCGTCTCTACCAACGACAACCATCGTAAAAGGATTCTGTCATGAAAGCGTTGCTCCTGCTGGCCAAAGCCGCGATTGCCTTTGTCTGGTTTATTTTGATTTTCAACATCTTCGCGCCCTTTCCGGGCAATGCGGCGATTGTTCTGTACATCATGGCCGCCTTTCTGTTCATTATGCACGGCTTACAAATGGCGATTTTCATCGGCGCATTCGGCGATAAAATCGCCATGACTCGTTGGGACAAATATTCAATTTTGCTGTTTGGCATCTTCGCCCTGCTCGATATTCGCCGTAAATACATGATGTAAAAAAATGCCGCTGAATGTCAGCGGCATTTTTTATTCCATTTACATTCCCATGTAACTTTTGACCCCGTTGAGAAACATCTGGGTGGAAATCATCACCAGCAGCAGCCCCATCAAACGCTCCACCGCTTTGAGGCCGCGTTCACCGAGAATGCGGTGGAAGAAGCCGTAGAACATCAAAATGATAAAGGTGGCAAACCACGCCAAGGCGACCGCCGCCGACAGCTCCGCCAAATTGTTCGGATGCTGGGTAGACAACAGCAAGAGCGCAGCAATCACCGACGGGCCGGCGATCATCGGGATGGCCATCGGCACAATGAAGGGCTCTTCACCTGCCGCAAGTCCGGTGATACTGCCTGCGCTGGGAAAAATCATTTTAATCGCGATAATGAATAAGATGATTCCGCCCGAAATGCTCAGCGTTTCCGGTTCGACATGGAGAAAATTGAGAATACTCTGCCCGGCAAAAAGGAACAACATCAGGATCATCAGAGCGAAAAGAAGCTCTCGAATCAGTACCTTACGGCGTCTTTTAGGATCGATATGTTTTAAAATGGACAAAACAATCGGCAAATTGCCCAAAGGGTCCATAATCAGAAACAGCATGGTGGCTGCGGCAAGAATGTCCATCAGAGATCTCTAAGTACAACAATGGCGTCAGTATAGCAGTACAATACTGGCTTGACGATGCACTCAACGAGCAGAGAAGCGCTAGTAGATGATAGAAGCGACGATCAGTGCGTGGGCAAGAAAGTAGCTGCCCGACACCCAAACATAGGCGCGTTTCATCGGCTTGCGATAGCCGTGAATGGCATAAGCCAGCGCCGAGTAGATCATCACCAACGCGCCACCAAAACCCACCGCATTGGCCAGCGAAGCACTTTGCAGCCATACTTCCCCAGCCGCCCAAGCCATTTGCACCAACATAATCCCCATGATGACCACGGGAAAGACCAGTGAATCGAGTTGAGGTAGCAGCAGAAAGAAGGCGACGATACTGGCCGCGAGCAACAGGGCAAGCAACCACCAAACAATATCGCCATTGAGTTGCACCCAAAACGATTTGCTGTAGCAAAATTGCGCCAGTAGAAAACCAGTAAAGTAAAAGGTTTTCCTTGCACGTAGGGTATGTAACACATCGGCAACAATAGAGATCATAAGACCAGCAGCAACCCAGTAGGAGTATCCCTGCTTCGGCCCTTGGGTGACAACTAAAACGCAGAGCAGTGCCAACGTTAGCACTTTAAACACCAAGGTCTGAGTCTGGCTCGATTGACGCGCACCCAATACGGATGTCACTCCCGATAAGCCTATTGCCAGCCAACTCCACATCTGCATTACCCTTTCATTTTCAACGCGGCTAGTCTAGGTAGCAGAAACTGTATGTAAAGCAGTAAACCACGAAAGTTGGATCTTGATAGCGAATAACGACCTACTGGCAAAACAGAAGAGCAAGTGAATCCGTTTATTCCGCCTGACAGAGAAAAGCGTTTTGTTTTGCCATCCCCAACGAGAACGCCAAAACATCCGTAGGAAAAACTAGAAAAGCAAACGTTACTTACCCTTAGACAGGCCATCAACTCTAATAGAGAACGAAAAAAGGAATAAAAATCACATTTTTCACTTAATAAAATAGTAATCCAATAAAAATATTATCAATACTTTCAATAAGTTATCAATACAAAACCTATCAAATATAAATCAAACCCATCATAAAATATCTTAGAGTCCATTATTAACAACAAAATTCTCAAATTGTGGTAAAACCCACCAGCAAAAGTGGTTGACTTTTAAGAACCTCGAAATCGAAAGAAAAAAACATAGCAACAACCCCACAAAAACCCAGATACCAAGCCAAAGCCAATAAATACGGAAAAATGAAAATTGACCAACATCAGCAAAATTATTACCTATTAAATTACAATGACTTAATAAACAAAAAGCATGTCAATGGCGAACAAGAACAACAATGAATCAATCAAAAAACAATGTTTTATTAAGGAAAATCACCAAATAAACGCAACTAAAGTTATTTTTTTGCAAGAGTAACGTCAGATACTTGATCAACGAAAGAAAAGGATGCTATATTGATTACATAAAGTTCATCAACAAATGTCTGGAGGTAGTGTTGTGATGTCTTCTTCTCAAAAACAAGGACTGGTAATGATCGCAGTTATCGTTGGGCTAATGACGCTACCAATGATGTACTAAGATTGATTTCCAAAAAAACGGGATGCCTCAGCATCCCGTTTTTTTATTCTATTTACTTCTTATTTCAGGTGCTGACTGAGCACATCCCAATTGGCGTAGTAAAAAGCCATCGCACCAGCCGTTATCAGCAACATTAATAGGATAGCAACGCGCCAAATAAACCGACCACTACGCGGTGTCAGTTCACGCTCACACTCATCACATGCGGTGAAAAAGCCTTGCTTATCATACAATTGGCACTGATCCTCATGCACCACTTTATTCCTGATTGTGGCAATAAAGCGCAGTTTGGCGATCACATCATGCGGCAATCGCTCTTCACAGCTGGTGATCAACTGATGCAACCCCTTCCCTTGCGCATGGTATTGGTTACGCAGCAATGTTTCCAATCTTCGGGTACGAGTAACTACGTTTTCAATGTCTGACATCGTGCCCTCCTTATTGAGGTGTTTGCTTTAAAAAGATTCTGCTAGAAAACCATCCACTTTTCGAGCCAGCTTTGACCATTTTTCCTCGGTTGGTGACTCCATCGAGCACAAAACGTGAAGTCCGCCGAGTTTTTGTTATGCCTTTTTCATCAGATCACGAATCGGCCACACTCAAACGCTGATAATTCAGGGAGTTCGGTAGAATAAGGCTCCCATTATTCTGGAGGTTACCATGCCTATTTCTCTGTTTCTGGCGCTCATCGCGCTTATTGCTCTTGGCGCTTGGCTGTTTATCCATTTTTTCCATAAACACATTCAAGGCAGAGATGCGCCCGAACAGAGTGTGCAAGTCACCGTGCTGGATAAACAGGTGATTCCCATCACTGACGCCGAGCCCGGAGAAGAGGACCAAGAGTATTGGATCTACGTGCAACGGGGCGCTTTCGGGCCAAAACGGGAATTTCAAGTGGGTATTCACTACTACCACGCCCTCAATCCCGGAGACAAAGGGACGCTGACCTATCAAGGCGACAAATTTCTTCACTTTGCCCTGCAACGCAAAAAAGACTAAGGCAACAGCCAGCGCGTTTTCGCGGAAAGAGAAAAGAGATAACTGAGCGTCAACGCGCCCGCCCCGCTCAATACGATCCACAACGGGATCACCCACGCAGGATTTCCTTGATGCCAACCGAATGCTTTCATCGGCCAGAGGAAAATCGGATGTAGCAGGTAGATCCCCAAACTGTGACGGCTAACCAAACCAATCGCGCGCCACCAGCCGCTGGGTAACTTGGCCGCAACATAGCGACACAAAGCGAAAACCATCGCTGCCGCCAACACCACATTGAGCGTCTTATACGACAGCCAACGCCCGACGCTGTACTGACCCGCTTCAAGGCTATTGGAAATCAACATCGTCGCAGTCAGCACGAGGGCGGTCAAGCCAAGTAAGCTGAGCCACAGCACCGTTTTTCCCGAGTTCGGCAAACGATGAAACAGCAGATAACCCAGAGGCAAATAGCCGGAATAGAGCCAAAGTTCATGGCTCCAAATTCCATCGATGCCAAGCAAATAGAGTGCGGTCGTGAGCAGCCACACACTGGTATAAGCATACAATACGCGCTCTTGTCCCTGCATGACCAACCACTGGAAAATAGGGATGAGAAAATAGAGGGGAATAAAGTAGTAGAAAAAGCCAAGGTGGTAGTAGGTCGCATGCTGGGGACTGTGCGCCAATACGTCCTGAACCTGCTGCGCGTCAAAACCGCTGGCACTCCAACCGCTGAGATAGGCATAAAACAGTGACCAAACCACGAAGGGCAACAGCACTTTTCCCAAACGACGTTTGATGTAGTAAGACGCATCAAAAGGGCGAGTATCACTGAGCATCAAGGCACCGGTAATCAAAATAAACACCGGCACCGCCCAGCGGGTAACACTGTTGATGCTGACCGCCGTCGCCCAGTGTGAAAATGGAATGGCCCCCAACAGCTCGCGGTAAGGTGCCAGTACATGGATGGCAATCACCGCCACGGCCGCAACACAGCGGAGTAGATCAAAAAATAGCACTCTTTCGCGCATCACTTTTTCCTTGATTGTTTTCACAGCGAAAATATAGCAACAAAAAAGCTGACAAGTTCAGCGAACGAGTCAGCTTTTGGTCAGAACTCCGCTAAGGTTGGCGGCTATATCTGTGATAGTTCCTGCGACCAGCGCTGCGCTTCAATCAATTCGTATTTAACCTCGTCCATCGACAACCCCAACTTATCGGAGATCTGTTCAATGCCACTCCAGTCGGCTTGCTCGAAACACTCTTCCAATGCGATGAGGTCTCCATAAGCGCCTTCGCGGTGCAGTAGCGCTTGTTTCACCACATCACTGAGCGGCAGGCTCCCCACCAGCGTGTCGACCGAGAGATCCATCATCGCATCCAAAATCGACAGCAAACCGATCATGAATCCTTGTTCGTGATGACGACTGAACGGGTGACGACGCGACATCAACTCACAAAACTGGGCACGCTGCAGCGAAAGATTAAACAGTTCACGCGGCTTGCGGGCCGAAATGTACGAAGCGACCACTAAAGAGACAAATATTTTCAGCTTATCCTGACCAAGATAAATCAATGCCTGGCGAAATGAGGCAATCTTCACTTCCAAGCGGGTCGATTGGGTATTGACGAATTTCAACAGCTTGTAGGAGAGCGTGACATCTTGGCTGATGATTTTCTCGATCCGATCGAAATCTGGCTCCGACTGACACACCTCGCGAAACAGATCCAACGCCACCGCATGCTCTGGGCTGACGTACTTGGTTTCGATCATCTCAGGTTTACTGAAAAAATAACCCTGAAAGAACTTAAAACCCGCCTCTTTGGCTTGCTCAAACTCCTGCGCGCTTTCGACTTTTTCCGCTAAGAAATGGTACTTCACCCGACGCGCTTGATGCTCACGCACCAACTCGCAGGCATTATCGAGCCCCAGCGCAATCACATCCAGTTTAACAATGTGTACAAAAGGCAGAAAACGGCGCCATTCCGGCATCAAAGTGAAATCATCAAGCGCGATCACGTAACCTTCACGGTGCAATTCACGAATCGCGTCAAGCAGTTCGTCGGTCGGCTGGCAGGTTTCCAACACTTCCACCACCACTTTGTTTTTGGGCAAACTCAGTGGCAAACGACGGATCAAGCTTTGGTAAGGGAAATTGATAAAACAGCGTGAGGATTGGATCACCGGATTGATACCGATGGAGAGAAAGTTCTCCACAATCAGACGATAGGTCGCGCGGTTCGAAGCAATATGGGTGGGATAGGCGTTGTTTTCGCCATCACGAAACAGCAGTTCATACCCCAAAGTATGCTTTTTGCGATTAAAAATAGGTTGCCGCGCGACGTAAGTGGATTTCATCTGCTTATAAATTCTTATGCTAGCACTGATTGATTTTAGTTATGTTTTTGCTGCCGCTAATAATGCACCACAACCCATAAACATTGAACCAAATAGTTTGTTTATTTTGCCCATCACCCGCTCAGAGCGAATAAAACGCCCCATTTGCGCCGCTAGCGAGGTATAACCGAGCATCACCAGTGAGTCGATCAGCACCGTTGTCAGACCTAGTACGGCGAGCTGCGTCACTTGATCGCGACTCGGATCGATAAACTGGGGAAACAGTGCGACCAAAAAGACGATCGATTTCGGATTGGTCAAATTAACCAACACCGCTTTATGCAGCAATGACCAAGCCGAGATCGCCCCTTGCTGCTGCACGGTTGCGAGCCCAGAGGTATCGCGCCATTTTTGAATGCCAAGCCAGACCAGATAAACGGCGCCTACCCATTTAATCACGGTAAACGCGGTGGCCGACTGCGCAACCAGCGCACCAATCCCCGCTCCAACGAGAACAATATGGATCGACAAGCCAATTTGCAGACCCGCAATGGAAGCGAGAGATTTGCGCGTGCCGTAGCTAAGCCCGTTGCTGATCGAGTTCACCGTACCGGAACCTGGGGCGAGGCTGAACACGATAGCCGTAAGCACATAGGCGAGCCAGACATGTGTATCCATTGCAATTCTCCGTTAATTCTCTGATCATACTCGGCTAGAAACGTAGCATTCAGGTAGTTTGTTAATGGCTAATAACCCTTCTCTTCCCTCTTATACTCAAGAGAACTTGTTTGAGCAAGCAATAGCTGGTCCGATTGCTGCCCTGTGGCAGCAGCGCCAAGAGGGGTATTTCAAGAGCAGCGACAAAACCAAATTGTACTGGTGCAAACTGACCGACCCAAAGCACAGCAAAGCGGTGCTGCTGGTGAATGGTCGAATTGAGTCATCGTGGAAATATCAGGAGTTGCTGTTCGATTTCTATCGCCAAGGCTATGACGTCTACAGTTACGATCATCGCGGCCAAGGGCTGTCGGATCGCCTAGTGCAAGATTCGGATATCGGCCACGTGTATGAGTTCGATGATTATGTGCGCGATCTCGCCAGCGTTGTGCAACATTTTGCGCTAGAAGGCTATCGGCAACGCCATATGATCTCGCACTCGATGGGCGGCGCTATCGCCACTCGCTACCTACAAACCTACCCACACCATCCGTTTGATAAATTGGTGCTCAGCGCGCCGATGTTTGGCATCAACCTGCCGTGGTATCTCAGCCCTATTGCCATCGCCGTCAGCCAGATCCTTACCGCGGTGTATCCCACGCCCACTTACGCGCCTGGCCACCAGCCTTATTACGCCAAACCATTTGAAGACAACCCGCTCAGCCAAAGTAAAGCGCGTTACCACTGGTTTCGCCAACTCTATACTGACAAACCTGAGCTGCAAGTGGGCGGACCGAGCACGCGCTGGGTTTGGCAGGGATTAATGGCAACCAAACAGTGTCTACAAATGACTCGCCAGCTCAAGATCCCGGTGTTACTGCTGCAAGCGGGTAACGACCGTATTGTCAGTAATCAGGCGCAAAATCAGTTCTATAAAAAGCTGTGCAAAACCAATAAGAACAGCCAAATGATCACCATTGACGGCGCGCAACATGAACTGCTGTTTGAACAAGATCTGTATCGTAATCAGGCGTTAGATGCGCTGTTTCGCTTTCTGCAATAGAGCAAGCGGATGTATGCGGCGCAAGACATAAAGAGGAAAGGAACAAAACAGGATTTACCCTCTTTTTCTTCCACATTTTCCCCTACACTGTGGCCATTCCCCCTTGTTGCACGGGCCAGTTGACCGTTTGGTTGACCACGCCCAGTGCAACACCCAATCCTGTATCGCACGCTCTGCGCTGGTGGATTGGCCCAGTTTCCTTCGCCTTTGCTGATATAAGAGAGTTTCATGACTACGCGCTTACCTTGTAGAGAGATCACCCAAATTGTCGCTTCTGATTTAGACGGCACCTTACTGGCACCCAACCACCAGTTGAGCGAGTTTGCCAAACAGACGCTGAAAGCCCTGCATGACCAAGGCTACACGTTCGTTTTTGCCACCGGTCGCCACCACGTGGATGTGGCGGGCATCCGCGCCCCGACGGGCATTCCTGCGTACATGATCACCTCAAACGGCGCGCGCGTGCACGATCAACAAGACCAATTGATGTACAGCAACAACGTGCCAGCCGAACTGGTGCAACCGATCATCGATATCGTCAAAAACGATCCGACGCTGTTTGTGCACATCTATCAAGATGACCACTGGTTGATGGACCGAGACGATGAAACGCTGCGTCACTTCCACGAAGATTCGGGCTTTACCTATCAGTTGTTCGACATCGACCAAGCGCCCACCGATGGCATTGCCAAGATTTTTTTCACTCACCCAGCGCAAGACCACGAGCATTTGGTGATGTTTGAAAACGAACTGCGCGCCGCCTTTGGTGAGAAGCTCAACATCGCCTTTTCCACCCCTTGGTGTTTGGAAGTGATGGCGAAAGAGGTCTCGAAAGGGGATGCATTACAAGTGGTGGCACAGTCGCTGGGTCTTGGTTTGCAAAACTGCATTGCGTTTGGCGACGGGATGAATGATGTTGAAATGCTGTCGATGGCGGGCAAAGGCTTGGTGATGGCAACCTCACACGAGAAAGTAAAACGGGCACTGCCAGACAATGAAGTGATCGGCAGCAATGCAGACGATGCCGTCGCCCACTACTTACAGCAACACTTGCTCTAAATCGCACATTGGGGCAGGTCTATCCTGCCCGTTTCTTTCAGCGCCGCGATGGCCGGGTTTCTTGCTTGATAATTGCGTACTCCTTCCCAACATGAGATGTTTTGTACGCGCAAGGTGTCGATGGAAAAGGTGTCCGGTTCAGTTTTACACAACCAATATGCCATAATGGGGTCCAAGCAGATTTCGATACGCAAAAAGGTATACCATGAAGGCGCTGAAAAACCCAGCCACACTCTCGCTGCTGATGCTACTGCAAGCTTGTTCCAGCTCTGATAACGTCGCTATAGAATCTGCCCCGCCCCCTGAGGCCAGTTTAAACCAGCCCGACAGCGTGGTGGCGCAGCCTTTTCTCTTATCTGGCACTGCGGTGGTGGGCCACGAGACGCAATACCTCACGCCCTGTGGCGGCAACCAGCAATATTGGCTACAGCTCTCGGCGCAGCAGCGCCAGCAAGTGATGTCTCTCAATCAGACGCCTTATCAAACCCTTTACGGTGAGTTCATCGGCCATTTGGAAAGCACTACCGCTGAAGGCTTTGCCGCCGAATACGATGCTCGTTTTGTGGTGGAACAAATCAACTACGTCGATGCCACTCGCCAGCAGCAATGCGACCACGCCAAGCGTCCTACCCGAGCGTTTGGCAACCAGCCCGATTGGTCGCTGAGTTTTAACCGCGACAACCTGACGTTCACGCAAGCGGGCACGCCGACTCGGGTGCTCGACATTGAACGCAGCCAGTTGAGCCCACGTAAACGCGACTATCAACTGAGTTCAGGCCGCCTATTACTGACCGAAAACCTGTGCCGCGATGCAAAAAACAACGCCTTGTATGGCTGGAAAGCCACCCTCACACAAGACAAAACCACCTTCAATGGCTGCGCGACCACTTCCAATGTCGATGCTACGGCCAGTTGGAGCGGCCTATACACGGCGACCTCAACCCAATCGGCCGGGTTTTCTGTCCATCTGGAATTAAAGGCCGACCATAGCGCGCAAACCCGCTATCTCTACGCCGACCAAGAGCGCCCGCTCCTAGAACATGGCTACTGGCAGCAGTTGAATCCCAATCAAATTCAAGTGGTGATGACCCGTCACCAAGGGCAAAAACTGATCACCGAACGCATTTTTACTCGCACAGGATCACAGCTCAAAGCGGAACAAGAAAAGGTCGGCAGCGTGGTTTACCCTATTGCTCAAGGTGGGCTGGTACTTTACCCCGCGAAAGCGTCCTCAAACGCCTCTGTCGAACCTGACACTGAGCAACAAGTGGCGTTACCAAGCAGTGGCGACATCAACGCCAGCGCCGACTACAACGCTAAAGTGGACAGTGCCGTGCGCGAGTACTTTCGCTTGCACAAAACCGACCCGAAAAATAACCAATATCGCTGGCTCACCTACGATCTGAACGGCGATGGTCAGCCTGAGCTGCTTACTCAGCTCGACTGGTGCGGCTCTGGCGGTTGTACCTTACTGATTTTTGAAAATCACGCCAACCAGTGGCGCTTTAACAGCCGTATCACGTTAGTGCGCAGCCCTATCTATCTTGGCACGCAGCGCACCGCAGGCTGGCAAGATCTTATTTTTGAGATAAACGGCGGCGGCGCAGCATCAGGCAAACACCGGATGCAATACAACGGCCTTAGTTACCCACTCAACCCAAGTTTGGCACCAGAGGCGAGTGCGGCGCAGATAAGCGGCGTCAAACTGTTTGCCGATGGCATCAGCCCGGTGCGAGATGGGGTGCGCTTGTGATGGCGCAACCTTGCCCGCATTGCGGCTTTCTCCACCAGTGCGTGTGCGGAGATATTCCACAGATAGAGAGCTCGCTGCGTTTCGTTTTGCTCCAGCACCCAAATGAGCCAGCGCGTTTGAGCAACAGCGGCAAACTGTTGCACTGGTTTGGACTTAAGGTCGAACGCATGATTTGGCAACGCCAAACGCCACCACCACAGTGGCAGGCGCTGATGGAAGACCCGGACCTCTACCCCGTGTTGCTCTACCCGCATCCACAAGCGCAAACCTTGCCTCAGGTACAACAAAGCAGCGCGGATCAGCAGCGTCAAAGCGTGTTTGTGATTTTGGATGGCACTTGGCAGGAGGCGAGGAAAATGCTCAATAAGAGCGAATGGCTGGCGCAACTGCTCTGTTTGAGCATCAGCAGCCGGGCGGAATCGGCTTACCAATTGCGCCGCAACCAGCAACCGGGCAATTTGTGCACCATGGAGATCGCCGCCGAGCTTTTAGCGCAAAGTGGCGAGGTAACACAGGCGCAGCAGATGCAGCAGTTTTTGCAGCACTATTTGCAGGTTTTCCACGCGGACCGAAGTGGCCACTCATTCAAGTGAGGAAAGCACAACAGCCAGGCCAGCCTTGCTGTCGCCGTCAAGTACTTAAAACAGCCGTTGCGGCTCACCTAAGAAATAGCCCTGCAAGTAATCCACCCCCATGTCCTGCACTATCTGGCAAACCTGCTGGTTGTGAACAAATTCCGCCACGGTTTTTGCATTCAACACTTGGCACAATCGCACCAGTTGGTTGGCAATTTTGCGCTGCTTCTCATCTTGATCAATATTGCGGATCAAGCTGCCATCGAGCTTAATGATTTCCGGTTCCAACTTGATGATTTCGTCAATATTAGAGTAACCAGAGCCAAAATCATCGACGATGATGCGCGCCCCCAAGCGACGAAAGTGACTACACACTTCGATCATCCGCCCGTAATCTTTAATTTGCTCCGACTCCAACACTTCCAGACCAATGCGGCTGGGATCGTTGAGCTGGCTAATCGAAGCTTCAAGCAGCAAGAGGGTTTTGTCGCTGAGCAAATCTTGTGGCGACAAGTTGATCGAAAACGCCTCCTGCTTATCTTGCATGTAGTCGAGAGTGCTTTGGATCATATGTCGGCTTAAACGAGTGTAGAGATGGGTGCCCGTGATAATGGGGAGAAACTGCCCCGGCAACACAATACGCCCGTCGTTTTCCACAATGCGCACCAAACACTCTTTGGCTGAAGGCGTTTTGCCATCGGCGTGAAAAATCGGCTGCGCATAGGTCACGATGTTTTGCTGCAAGATGGCACGGCTGACACAACCCAGCCAGCCCAACTGTTCGCGGCGCGCCTCTTCACTGACTTGCACTTCTTTAGCGTCACAAATGTGGGTGTTGTTACGCACCCCAACCCGACGTGCTTCAATTGCTTTGAGCAAGAGTTCATCACCGCTGGCATTGGGGAAATCACGCCGGCTCGCCAAACCGCCACAGAGTGAAATGGAGAGATAGTCGACGTGTTCAAGCCCGGAGGGTTCAAAATTGGTTTGTTCAATCAGATCAGCGAATCGGGTGAAGAGCTGTTTGATGGTTTCACCGCACAGCCCGGCGCGAAAGACAAACGCCCACTCGCCCACCCCTATGCTGTAGATATGCAGATTCGCCCCTTTGCCAAGGCGCTTGCGCAGCCGCGTGGTAAAGTGAGCCGACAACATCTGCAACAACTCATCACCGACTTGATAACCGTATTTCTCATTGATGTGGTTAAAATTGAGCAACTTGAGGGTCAGGAGATGCTCGTCCGCTTGAATATCATTGAGATACTCTTTAAGTGCAATACGATTGGGTAGACCCGTGCGGCTGTCGCGGCGATAGCTCTCTTGCAAACGCATCGCCTGACGCTCAAGCTGGTACTCCATATGCGCATTCATGTTATCCAGATCAGCGATGGCACTGCGGATCAAACAGAACAGCGGTGAAATGCTGCTGCTGATCTCATTGGAGGGCAAGTGAAAACGCGTCACTTCGTCGCTTTCACGCAGCGCCAAATAGGTCAGGCTATGATGCAAAATCTCCAGCGAGGCGCCTTCACTGTACACCTCTCCCATGCAATAACTGCCATTGGTGGTGGCCAGTTCATTGAAGGCACTCACCTCCTCGGCACCATCAATAAAATCGAGCCGCGAAGCGCAGTTGTAGATAAACACCGATTCTGGCTGATGCATCGCCAACTCCATAACGCCATGCTTTAACTGTTCCAGCGTCAAAGAGGGGTGGTTGTAACAAAAGCGAACCTCATCGCCTACTTGCCAGTCACGGTCAAACGTCATGCTGCCATCGGCATGGATATCGCACACCGAACACACTTCTTTCTTGTTGTTCACTTCGCGATAAAGCGGGAAATTGATGAGCTGATTCAAAGAGATGTCACGATTGTCTGCCAGATAGTGCTTGTACACATCATAGGCCGACTGGTTACCCAGCGCGATTAATCGTCGCCCTTGCGCCGCTGTCACCTTGTGATACATCCCGACCGGGTTCCACTCCGAATAGGCGCGCGTCCATACTTTCAGCGCGTCACCGTGCAGCGCGACCGCCACCGCCGCGTTGTGATACACCTTCTCTTGATGCAGCACCCAGCAGCCATCTTCGGTTGCTTGAGCCAAACCACCAGCCACCGGAGGGCAAGCTTCTTCACAGCGAAATGCGCTATAGATCGGATAGTCGACCCGCTGCACTTGCACGGCAAAACTGACCACTGCGCAACTGGCAGGAGTGAGATTGAGCGCATGACGGAAATCGTAACTGTCGAGATCGGGCGCACCGCTATAGGGTTGCACGGCGGAGGTAAGTTGCGTATGCGTAAACTGACTAATGACGATCAAACAGCCGTGATGAAGAATTTCACCAGCATTGATCATGTGGCGAGTGCTGTGTCCGATGATTTCAGCACGCGGCAACTTCATGCGAAGAGAGCGGGCATAAGCTTCGGTCACCGACGCTGACTGAGCAGAAAAAAGCTGAATCAAATAGGGGCTATCGACTTGCCAATCATAGCCTTGTATCTGTTCTTGTAACTGCTCGAGATCATCCGCCCAGAGAGAGAAAGTCTGCATACGCGAGTGAGTCCTGACGTTGTGGCTTAGTAAAGAAACTAAGATTATGTTCTATTTATGAGAAATCTAATCTACGTATCTTTATTGGGCTTTGCCAGCTTTGCTCGTTATCAGCTTGTTAAGATTGAGAGTGTGCTTGCAAAAGCGGCAGCAATTGACGCAATTCTCGGATCTCAAGATGGGGCAGGCTTCGCGCTTTCGCATTGCGGTACAAGCTTCTATGGGTGGTGTTGATCCAACACGACATAAATCCGTGCTGATTGGCGGCAGCGACGTCTTTGATCAGATGATCGCCCACATGCAGAATGTGCGCTGGGGAACATGGCAACATCGACTGCGCGAGCAGAAACAGATCCGCTGCGGGTTTCGCTGCGCCATCTGGCCCCGCTTGCAATACCGCCTTAAAGTAAACATCAAGGCCAAGCACTTTGGTATCGACGTTGCCATTGGTGATAGCCACCAGCGGAAACTCACCAGCCAAGGCACTCAGTACCTGATGCGTTTGTGGCGGCACGGTTAAACGGCTGCGCCAACTGAGCGCCACTGCCACCCCTTCTTTGGCCGCCTGTCGCGCTTCTGCGGGCGCGTAACCCAATTGCAAGAACGCCGTTTGCAACTGTTTTTCTCGCCATAATGTCACATCGTGGCATACCGCTGGGTGCTTGCGGCTGACCGCGGCTTTGATCTCTTGCCATTGCTCCGCACGAAAACGCTGTGTTTGCGGGTGTTCACGGTGCAACCAGCTCAACACTTCCGCTTCCATGCGCGCCACCACTGGACGGTTGTCGTACAAGGTGTCGTCCAAATCGAACGTCAGTGCTTTTATCGGTGCCAGTGAGCGATAGAATTTCATTGTTCTTCCTCTTTGCGTTGCGCTGATTTTTTCCGCGCTCTGGGGTGAGCTTGGTCATACACATCCGCTAAATGCTGAAAGTCCAAGTGGGTATAGATCTGCGTGGTGGAGATGTTTTCGTGCCCCAGCAGCTCTTGCACCGCGCGCAAGTTATTGCTCGATTCCAACATGTGCGTGGCAAAAGAGTGGCGCAGTTTATGCGGAGTAATGTGGCTTGCCACCGCCTGCTTTTGTCCCCATTGTGCCATGCGCTTTTGCACACTGCGATGGGAAATGCGCGCGCCCAACTTAGAGACAAACAGCGCATTTTCACCCGGCGCGGCTAAGCCACTGCGAATTCTTAGCCACTTGCCGACCCATTGCACCGCCATGCCCGCAAACGGCACTTTACGCTCTTTGTCACCTTTACCGATCACGCGAATTTCGCCGCTGCGCAAATGCACATCTCGCACATTGATACTCACCAGTTCCGCCAAACGCAATCCCGCGCCATACATGAGCTCCATCATGGCGCGATCGCGAATCGACAGCGGATCATCTTCATTCACTTCGAGCAGTTGATTGACTTCATCGACATCGAGATTTTTCGGTAGCGGGCGTTTTTTCCTCGGTGCAGAGACCCCTTTGGCGGGGTTGGCGACGATTTCCCCGCGCAAAATGAGAAAATCAAAAAAACTGCGTAACGAAGAGAGACGCGTGGCCAAGCTGCTGGCTTTCATGCCTTCACGCATCCCTTTGCCCGCTAACTGGCGAACCCAACTGGCATCGACGTCATGCCACGCCTTGACGTTCATCTCCGCCAGATGCTGCGCCATGGTTTGCAACTGCTGTTTGTAGTTGCGCTGCGTGTGCAAACTCAGCCCTTTCTCGCTGCGCAGAAATTCGTAGAAGCGATCCAGTGGCTTTTGCAGGCTACTTGGCAGAGGAGTGCTGGGCGTTGTCGTCATCGTAGCTTTGCCATAGCAGGGTTTGTGCAAGGTGGGCAACCACCAAAGAGAGATGGCGCAAGAACAAGGTATCCATATCGGGTTGGAAATGGCCGCCATCTTCACTAGAGAAAGCCAGCACGCCGAGTGTCTGCTTTTTCACCAAAGGCAAAATCACGTAGGAACCCATTTCTGGCACGTGCATATCACCAAACAGCGCCTCGCGATCCACTTTACGCAAACGACCCAAGTAGGCCTCTTTGCCATTGAGATGTGTGGTGGCAAAGCGCTGATAGTGCTCTTTGCTCAGTTGCGCGCTGGCATCACATTGGCTAAACAGGCGCACATAAGCGCACAAGCCAAGTTGTTGCGCTTTCTGCTCAATGGCACTGATCACTTGCTTGAAATCGGTGCACTTTAGGATTGTGCCTTGCAGATCCATAAACTGATAAAAAGTCCGATCGTTGCTGGCCGCCAATGACATCAGGCCAGTGATCTCTTCTTCCAGCTCTTCAATGCGCTGACGTTGACGATTCAGTTGCAGATGCACTAACGGCACGGCGCCCAAATCCGGATGCGGCAGCGACAAGCGATCCACCAGCTCAGGACGTTGCATAAAAAAATCTGGGTGATCTTTCAGATACTCGGCCACCACTTCTGCGCTCAGTGTATCTGCTTCTATATACGACAAAAAATTTCCCCTCGTTCCATCAGCAAGAGAGCTGTCCGTCAAAGACGTGCGTTGCAGGCCCGGTCATGTACAACGGCTTGCCAGGGCCTTGCCATTGAATGTGCAGCTCGCCGCCGGGCAACTTGACCGTCACACTTTCATCGAGTAAGCCCTGCACAATGCCCACTGCGACCGCACCGCACGCGCCGCTGCCGCAGGCTTGGGTTTCCCCTGCGCCGCGTTCATACACACGTAGGCGGATCTGGTTGCGATTGACCACCTGCATAAAGCCAGCGTTAACGCGCTCTGGAAAACGTTCATGCGATTCCAAAAGCGGACCTAAGGTTTCCACTTCAGCGGTATCGACATCATCCACCACGGTCACGACGTGCGGATTGCCCATGCTCACGGCACCGCAAAACAGCGTTTTCTCGCCAACACGCATGATGTAGGTTTTCTCTTTCTGCTGGGCGCGAAATGGAATTTTGCTCGGTTCAAATTCCGGCACGCCCATATTGACGGTGATCTGGTCATCGTCTTCCACGTCGAGAATCATTTTGCCTTTCTTGGTGCTGACGCTGATGCTGTATTTGTTGGTCAGCCCTTTCATGCGCACAAAACGGGCGAAACAGCGCGCGCCATTGCCACACTGCTCGACCTCACTGCCATCGGCATTAAAAATACGATAGTGGAAATCCGTTTCGGGATCATAGGGCGCCTCGACCACCAGCAGTTGATCGAAACCAACGCCCGTGTGACGATCCGCCAAGCGGCGGATTAGTTCTTGCGAGAAGTAAACGTTTTGGGTAATGCAATCGACCACCATAAAGTCGTTACCCAAACCGTGCATTTTGGAAAAGTGGAAATGCATAAAAGCTGGTTACTCCGGAAGAATGTGTTCAAGTTCCCACAAGCTGCGCAGCTCTTCACGCTGACGCACAAGGAAACTTTGCGTGCCATCAACCATGATTTCTGCGGCGCGAGCACGAGTATTGTAGTTCGAGGACATCACAAAGCCGTAAGCACCGGCGCTGCGCACCGCCAGCAGGTCATTTTCGGCCAGCACTAGTGAGCGGTCTTTACCGAGGAAATCACCGGTTTCACAAATCGGCCCCACCAGATCATACGTCACCGCTTCGCCGCTGCGTGGCTTCACCGGCACGATATCCTGCCACGCTTGGTAAAGCGCCGGGCGCATCAAATCGTTCATCGCAGCATCAATGATGGCGAAGTTTTTGTGCTCGGTATGTTTGAGAAATTCCACTTTGGTCAGCAGTACACCCGCATTCGCCGCAATGGCTCGGCCGGGCTCGAAAATCAGCTCCAGATCTTGATGGTTTTCCAGACGGCCCAGCAGCGCTTTCGCATACTCTGACGGCTGCGGCGGTAGCTCATTACGATAAACCACACCCAGACCGCCACCGACATCCAGATGGCGGATGGTGATGCCTTGCTCTTTAAGGGAGTCGATCAGCGCCAACAGACGGTCCGTGGCATCGATGAACGGCGCGAGTGCCGTCAACTGAGAGCCAATGTGGCAATCAATCCCCTGCACATTGAGGTTCTCCAGGCTTTGCGCAAACTGATAAACCGCCGGTGCGCGGTCAAACGCGATACCAAATTTGTTGTCGCGTAGGCCAGTCGAAATATAAGGATGGGTTTGAGCATCAACATCGGGGTTAATGCGCAGTGAAATCGGTGCTTTCACGCCCAGCTCACCGGCTACCTTGTTCAAGCGCTCCAGCTCAGGCTCGGACTCCACATTGAAACATTTGATGTTCAGTTCCAGCGCGCGACGCATCTCAGCTTCGGTTTTACCCACGCCAGAAAACACCACTTTACGCGGATCGCCGCCAGCGGCAATCACACGCTCCAGCTCACCGCCAGAGACAATATCAAAGCCGGAACCAAGACGCGCCAATACATTGAGTACACCAAGATTGGAGTTGGCTTTTACCGCGTAGCAAACCAGATGAGGATGGTTTTCAACAGACTGATCAAAGGCTTTCCAGTGGCGCTCTAATGTGGCACGTGAATAGACGTACAGTGGCGTACCATATTGCTGCGCCAGTTGAGACAGCGGAACGCCTTCGGCCCACAGTTGGCCATCATCCTGATAATTGAAATAGTCCAAAATTCGCTTCCCTTTTTAATGGTCGACTGCTTTATCTGCTTTCATGCCTACTGCGACTGTTCACTCGGCGGAGTGTCGTCAGGGATATAGAGGGAGCCCGACTGCCCACACCCAGCCAGCAAGGCCACACTGAGGGTAAGCAACACAGTAAGTAATTTTTTCATTTTGCATATCGTGATTATTGATTCAATGCCCCCTATAATCGCACCACACTCAGGAAAAGCAATAGGATAGATAAGATGAACAATACTGAATTTCATCAACTGGTGGATGCCGAGTTGCAACTTATTGAAGAAGCGATTGATGATTCAGGCGCGGACATCGATTTCGAAACCACCGGCAATGTGATGACGTTGGAGTTTGATGACCGCAGCCAGATCATCATTAACCGCCAAGAGCCGATGCAGGAAATTTGGCTGGCGTCAAAATCTGGCGGCTTCCACTTTAAATATCAGCAAGATAAGTGGATTTGCTCTAAAACTGGCATGGAGTTCTCGCAGATGGTCAAACAAGAATGCGAGAAGCACGCAGGCGAAACGATCGACTGGGTACAATAAAAAGTCAAAGAGCACCACGTGGGTGCTCTTTCTATATTGGCCGCTAACTCTATTAGCCGCTGAATCGCCTCGGCTTAAATATTGACGACTTTCGACATCTTGGATGGAGTACAGGCGTCGTTGCGATAAGGCACGATGTAAGATTGTGCCCCCTCTTCTTGTGGGTGCACAATCTGATAGTACTGGGGCAAGTTAAAGTTGATGAACTTGGACGCGACCTGTTGGTCGTCTTTGACCGAGGTGTAGAAGCTGTTGACGCTGGCGATCATCTCATCTTTTGAGCCGCTAAACTGGTGATACACTTCCACCTGATTCGACTCATCCAACACATAAATATTGAAGCCTTTGTCGGTATCTTCAAAGAAGAACTGGATCAAGCCTTCGCTGGCAAATCCATCGACGATTTCTGGCAACTGGTAGTCCGCTTCGCGATCCAGCATCAGCAGAGGTGAGCCTTTCAGCTTGTTGGTCGAGATGCTGCGGTAAAAATCAACCGAGTTTTCCAATTTTTGTACCGACACACCACGACGCTCAAAGAACAACCCGTAGGTTTGCGCGCCTAAACGAATCGCTTTGAAGCGGCGGCGTTTTTCCTGCTCAACCGGTTTTAAGCGTAAATCAATACACTCAGCCAGAAGCTGGTACACCATGTTGCGCATCACGCCACGCATGTTTTTGCTGTAGCAGAAAACATCCACCGACTCGGGCGGAATCGCGTCTTGGTGCATTTTCCCCAGCACGGTTTTCAGCGCATCCAACATTGCGGTTTCGCCTTTGAAGTGCAAAGTACGCACTTCGTGCCAAGAGTTGCGGTAAACCAGATCGACACTGCCAACCAAACTGCGCTGCTGCGTACCGAAACTGAAAATATCGGCGTTTTTCAGATCCACTTTTAGGGAGCGCCCCGACAGCTCGGCAGTGGGGTCACTTTCAAAGTTGATGAACATCGCCAGTTGGCTGATCTCGCATGGGCTGGCCAACGCTTGCATGGTCGGGCGACGTTTGCGCAGCGAGAAGGTGTTGCGCAAGTCGCTGACCATTTGATAGAACTTGTCGATGTCGATCTGCGCATCTCGCACCACCGCATGTAAACGAGTCGATTCGGTGATCAGGCCATTAAAAAACGCCCACGCAACCAATTTACTCAAGTACTCGTGGTGCTCCAAATACGGCTGACCGAGAATGCGGTGCGCCACCAGCGGCTGCTTGTACAAATACCAGCCGGCTTTATTGGTCCGCCCTTCGCGCACTTCAATAAAACTGAGGTCCGCTTCATGTAAGTCCGGCGAAATCTGCGGATTGAGCAGGGTCACTTTGCCCGGCAACACTTCAAAGGCGGCGTACAGCTTACGCGCTAAAATGCTGATATCTTGTGGGCTGATGGCCGAGGTAATGTCGTTACGCCGCGCGAACTGGATCAAATTACGGTAACTTTGCATCAAGGCATCCAGCAGCGCGTGGTGCACCACTTTCACCTGTTCCACTTTCCAGTTTCGGCGATTATCGAGCTCGGCGATCACCTCAGGTGACCACTGCCACTGGGTCGTCAGTTGACGCAGCGCTTCGCGTCGCCAAGCGACCGAACCAACGCCGGGATCACGAGAAAGCTTTTCATGAGTTTTCAGATAGAAACAGCGCCGAACCAGATCCAAACGGGTGGCATCTTTGATGCGCTCCAAATAACGCGTCACCTTCTCCAGCATCAAGTAATACGCATCCATACCGTAGAGATCCGGCTCATGGGCAAAAAAGCGTCGTTTGGTATCAATGCTGAGTAGCTGGGTGTGTGGGTATTCCCACGAGTAAGCTTCCAGCAAGATCGCTTTCAACACCGATTTGTATGGCGAGTCGATACTCTTGTACAACTGCCACAAATTGGAGCCGAAATACTCCTCTGCCGGAATACAGCTCAACTGACCAAAATCGATCCACTGGTTGCAGTTGATGTAGCCACCACGGCAAAGCTGATCGACGTACTCGTCATAACACTCTTCCATTTCCGGCGGCACTATTTGCCACAACAAGCGTCGTCCGGCGATACGCACTGCAGAGCGATAAAATTCGTCGAGCAATAACATGTGCTGAGACGAGCCGCAGTTGTCGCCTGTCATCTGCTCCGAGCGGTTGGAGCGAAAACGCTGCTCATCCATCAAGAAAAAGTTCGCCTCAACCCCGTGCATCTGCGCCCAATCGGTGATGAGTAGGCACTTGTTGGTGAGACTTTCCCTTTCTTCATGGCTCATGAGGCTTGAGACACACACCCAGATGTCGAGATCGCTGGAGGTGCTTTGCCCAATCGACGAGGTGCTTCCCATGGTATACAAGCCGAGAATTTTGGCTTTTTTCGCCACTGGCAAAGGGCAACCTAAGGTGAGTTCGGTATCGTCAATAAACTGCTGTTGTACATCGTTGAACTCCTGACCGTCGATGCCATAAGGCACATCGGCGTCAAAATAGCCCGGAATCGCTGGATGATTGAAATGAAGTAAAGCGGGAATGAGATGAAAGACTCGCTGGCTTTGCAAATCCATAAGCGCCAGCGCACGCTCAACACGTTGCTGGTTAAGTGTATCTAATCGCTGGATTAATTTTTCGGTATAAGCCTGCAAGGGAGTTCCTTGGTTTCAGTATCAAGACACGTCTGTATAACTTTTATGCCATCCTGGCAGAAAAACGTGATCAATTTAACACTTCTAAGCGTATTGGTAAAGATGTAACCCGTCAATCCCAAACCAATACGAACCTTTGTCGCACGCCCTTTTCAAGGCGCCTAAGTGTCGCTTGTAACGCTGACTACGAATACTGGCGGCGCAGTCAAATGAGAATTGAGTCACACTATTTCAGTACGCTTGTGCAATTAGTTAACCATACCAACAGTTACACTAACTAACAGTAATACTTTAGCAGTGAGGATGATAGGATTGGGGCAAAATTGACAATGAAACTGGGAAGATCATGACACACTCAACTCCGATTCGCATCGCAACCCGAAAAAGTCCTCTTGCGCTTTGGCAGGCTCACTATGTCAAAGAAGCGCTGCAACAGGCTCATCCCGGCCTTGAAGTGGAACTGGTGACCATGGTCACCAAAGGTGATGTGATTCTCGATACGCCTTTGGCAAAAGTCGGTGGTAAGGGGTTGTTCGTCAAAGAATTGGAAGTGGCGATGCTGGAAGGGCGCGCGGATCTGGCGGTACATTCGATGAAGGACGTGCCCGTCGATTTTCCACCAGGGCTCGGACTGGTCACCATTTGTGAGCGCGAAGATCCACGCGATGCGTTTGTCTCTAACCATTATGAAAACATTGAACAACTGCCACAAGGCGCGGTTGTCGGTACCTGCAGCCTACGCCGTCAGTGCCAACTCAAAGCGTATCGTCCAGATTTAGTCATCAAAGAGCTACGCGGCAACGTCGGCACACGCTTAAGTAAACTTGACGCGGGCGAGTATGACGCAATTATCCTCGCCGCGGCAGGTCTTAAACGCCTCGAACTGCAAGAGCGCATTCGTAGCTTTATCGAGCCAGAACAATCTCTCCCTGCGGTTGGCCAAGGCGCCGTTGGCATTGAGTGCCGCACCGATGACGAGAGAATGCTCGAACTGCTAGCGCCGCTGAATCACGTCGAAACGGCGGATCGCGTCAAGTGCGAGCGAGCAATGAATCTGACCCTACAAGGCGGCTGCCAAGTGCCGATTGGCAGCTACGCGCTGCTTGAGGGCGATCAGATTTGGCTGCGTGCTCTTGTCGGTGAACCCGATGGCTCCCACATTGTACGCGGCGAAATTCGCGGCCCACGCACCGACGCAGAAGCACTAGGCGTGCAACTTGCGCAGCAACTTCTCAGCCAAGGCGCCGACGACATTCTTGCTCGCCTTTATCAAGATCACGAATAACATGACGGTTCTGGTCACGCGGCCAGCCGAACAAGGGCTGGCTCTCTGCTCCTTGCTCAATGATGGTGGAGTCTCCACACTCCATCATCCTCTCATTCGTATCGTCGCCAACCCCAGCGTCGACACACTCCTTTCTCAACTGCGCGACAGCGACATTGTTATCGCCGTCAGCCAACACGCGGTGCAGTTCGCCCAGCAATGGCTTGCCGAACATCAAGCAAACTGGCCGCAGAACACGCGATATCTTGCCGTTGGTCAAAAAACCGCACACTATTTAAGCAAAGTCACGGGGCAAGACGTAAACTACCCGACGGTCAGTGATAGTGAGCACTTAATCCAACTTCCGGAGCTCAACCGGATCGCAGGGAAGCGTGTGTTGATTTTGCGCGGCAACGGGGGCAGAGAGCTCATCCGAGAGTCTCTTGCCTCGCTTGGCGCCGATGTTGATTATTGTGAGACGTACCAGAGAGAATTTATCCCCTTTGATCCGCTAAGCTGTGTGGCATCTTGGCAAACGCAAAAAGTCGATACTCTCATCGTCACCAGTTCTGAACAGTTGGAATACCTCAACCGCATGATGAACAGCCAAGCACAGCACTGGCTGCATCAACAACACCTGTTGGTACCCAGCGAACGCATTGCTACCATTGCACACTCTTTAGGCTTCGCCAGAGTGACCAACGTTGGAAGTGCTGCAAACATGGAATTACTGGCTGCTCTCCAGCCTAAGTAACACAGGATAACCTCATGACAAGTAAAAAAAATAACGAGCAAACCACGCCTGAAGAAATGACGTCTACCCCAACCACCAACGACATTTCGCCCAATAACGATACGTCTGCTTCGGCCGAGATCGTCAACGACGTCAGCCCAGTATCCTCTGACACAGAGAAAACACCACACAGTAACACTCAGCCAGAGCAAAAGCGCGGCAGCAAACTGAGCATCATCGCGATTGTGATTGCCCTGCTTGGTACTGGCGGGCTCGCTTATCAAATGCAGCAGCAGAGTAGCCACTACCAAGCGCAGATCGCCGCACTGCAAAATCAGCTGCAACAAACTCAGTCATCCTTGACTCAGCAGATGAGTCAAGTCAAAACGGACACCGCGCAGCAGGCCAGCAGCACACTCCACAAAGCAGAAGTGGAGCTTGCGCAACAGCAAAAAAGCATTGAGAGCCTTCAGCTGGCCATGGCGGATGTGAAAGGGCGCCGTCCAAACGACTGGCTGCTGGCGGAAGCGGATTACTTGGTCAAACTGGCCGGACGCAAGCTGTTTCTTGAGCGTGACGCAACGAGCGCCACTCATCTGATGGAAAGCGCTGATCAACGTATCGCCACGCTAAACGACCCGAGCTTGGTCCCACTGCGTAAAGCAATGGCAAGCGACATTACCAAACTAAAAACCATCCCAATCATTGATCGTGATGGCTTAGTACTGCGTCTAACCGCTTTGCAGCAACAAGTCGATCAGCTGCCACTGGCCAATGCCATTCTCCCAGAAGCCAAAGCGGTAGAAAAAACCGAGGTCTCCGAGGACATCAGTAACTGGCAAGACAACTTGCTCACCTCGTTGAAAGACTTCTCAGAAAACTTCATTACCTTTCGTACCCGCGACGGCAATGTGATTCCTCTGCTCTCACCTGAGCAGCATTTTTATCTCAAAGAGAACATAAAAGCCAAGCTGGAAACGGCGATCAAAGCCGTCTATCTCGAGCAAGGTGAGCTTTACACCATCGCATTGACGACCGCAGAAAGCTGGTCTGAATCTTTCTTTAACCCTGACGACAATGCCGTAAAAGAGTTTAACCGCAGTCTAAAACAACTCAGCCAGCAGAATGTTCAGGTGACGTATCCCGTGAAACTGGAGACACAAACTCAACTCGCGGATGTGATTCGTGAACGCCTTCGCCGAGATGTCACTACACTAACCAGCACGGAGGAAAAACAATGATTCGTATGATTTTTCTTTTCGTCGTGCTCGGCGCAGGATTGTTTGCTGGTACACAATTTTCCGGCCAACAAGGTTATGTGTTGATCTCGGTAGCCAACAGCACCATAGAGATGAGTGTAACGACGTTGGTTATCTTTATCGTCGCGACTCTGGCAGGATTGTTCGCTTTGGAGTACCTCGCCAAAAAAGTGATTTATACCAGCTTCACCACTTGGAACTGGTTTAGTGTACGCAAAATGCGCCGCTCACGTCGTTACACCAATGAAGGCATCATTAAGCTGCTGGAAGGGGATTGGAAAGGGGCTGAGAAAAAAGTGACACGCTGGGCTAATCATCACGATATGCCGCTGTTGTGCTACTTGGTTGCATCCGAAGCGGCTGACGGCCAAGGAGACAAAGTCAAACGTGATCAATACCTTGCTCTTGCCGCCCAACAAGAAAACGCCCATTTGGCGGTGGAACTGACCAGAGCAAAACAATGGGTTCGTGAGGGCGAGTTTACCCAGGCGTTTGACACACTGCAATCGCTCAAAAGCAGCCACCCTAACAATCCGATTGTCATGGATTTGCTGAAAACCACTTATCTAGAACTGAAACGGTGGCAACCCCTACTCGATTTGCTGCCAAGCTTGCATAAGTCCGGTCATATCAGCCAAGAAGAGATGGAACGGGTCAGTTTACAAGCTCATTGCGGCCAGCTTATTGATATTGCAACACAGGAAGGCAGTGAAGGGCTCATCGCGCATTGGAATGGGCTGAGCAAGAAACTTAAGCAGGAGGAGACGCTCATCGCCTGTTTTGTACAACAGCTGATCGCTCGTAAAGCCGATCACGAAGCGTTGACCGTGCTTAAAGAAGCACTGAAGAAAGCAGCCTCTAGCAAGCTGTATGCGCTATTGCCTGAACTTAATCTCTCCGATAGCCACCCAGTGATTGTACTGCTTGAGGAAGCGACAAAACGCGACAATAGCAACGCAGAAGCACACAGCGCTTTGGCCCAACTCTACTTACGTGAAAAGAAATGGGCATTGGCACAGACACACTTTGAACAAGCGCTTAACGTTCGTTCCAGTGTCTCTGACTACGCTTACTTAGCAGAAGCCCTAGAAAAGCAAGACCTCAATAAAGCAGCTCATGAGGTTTCACGCAAAGCACTCACCCTTGTGCAGAATGGTTGAACTGCAGAGACAAAGACGAAACCGGCTTTATCGCCGGTTTTTTTATGTCATTTGCAACCACAACTCTTATACCAATCCATTCAAATGAAAATGAGATTACTGGCTCTTGCTCATTTCAAAGAGGGGCATTCTCGCACCCAAATCGCCAAGTTTCTTATGGTAAGCCGTACCAGTGTCAACAAGTGGGTTCAAACCTTCCTTCAAGAAGGGCTAGAGGGACTTAAGGAAAAGCCAAGAACAGGAAGACCTCCCTTCTTAACCCCTGAGCAAAAAGAGCGACTAAGCCAATACATAAAAGACAAGGCTGATAATATACAGGGCGGACGACTGACTGGGGCCGACATCCACGCTTATATCGCGAAAGAATTTGGCCAGCACTACCACCCTGACTCTATCTATTACCTGCTCGACCACATGGGCTTGTCATGGATAACTTCCCGCTCAAAACACCCCAAGCAATCTCAAGAAGTCCAAGACGATTTTAAA
>NZ_JZAM01000141.1:0-384 GCF_000960595.1 Vibrio sp. S234-5 | reverse complement strand
ACTGTATCTGCAATCATGGCCGAGATAAGAGGGTTGGTCATCATAAAGATGCCTGTAATCACCGCTAACCACGCCATCACGACCGTTGGATTATCATAGCCAGTAAAATAGAACCCAATGCGAGCGATGATCTCTAAAACACACAGCGCAATAAAGATGTCACGTTTTTTGAAACGCTTTGTCAGCACAGGCGTAGCCAAACACGCAATCGCACTTACCAAAGTGATGGTACCAATCAGAGAGACTAACCCTGCGTCCCCCATGTTGTATGTGAAGAAGAAAATGTACAGGCCATTCACTAGATTGAAAAACACATTCATGAAAAACGCTGCCAGAATAAAAAACAACGGCTTATTTTTACGAACGGCTTGAAAGGTTTGTTTT
>NZ_JZAM01000140.1:0-379 GCF_000960595.1 Vibrio sp. S234-5 | reverse complement strand
TTTCAGTATATTGAAACACACTTATGGGACGACAACGGTAAACTGGCGAACCTTCGAATGAATATGCTCGAGATATGTGTATTGCTGAACTGTTCTCGAGAGCAAGTGACATCAATGATTGAGCAAGGCCTACTCACCCCAAATCGTCAACTTGGAAAACGAGAGATACTCATCGTTACTGAATACGCTTTTTACTTGGGTGATGTTTATTGTCTTTGGCTTTCAGAATTTCAATCTGATGAGTTCAATCGCTCTTTTTACCTGTCGAGGTGGTGAATGGCAACACTGGCAGAAATATTAGATAACAAAACAGACGACCTTAATAAAGATTTGCGCAGAGCCTTTAGACCACTCTCCGCCCCCGTAGACATATCAGATA
>NZ_JZAM01000014.1:0-1646 GCF_000960595.1 Vibrio sp. S234-5 | reverse complement strand
GGCCAAGCAAAATTAGTGTGCCAATGAAGCAGAAACGTTGCATGATGAACCCCGGCTTCTTGGAGCAAGTCTTAGTTGCTGGATTTAAGTCAATGACTAAATTCTAACCATTCATGCGGACGCCCTGGGCAAAATCCGATTTAAAAGATATTGCCTTATTTACCTCTCGCAGGTGGGGCCGCGAGCAACGAAATATTTATCTCAAACAATTCGATGAATCATTTTGGCTACTCGCTGAAAATCCTGATATCGGTAAAACTTGTGATGAAATCAGAGATGGCTACCGAAAATTCCCACAAGGAAGCCATGTTATTTTTTATCAACAAATTGGTAGCCAAAACATCCAGATCATAAGAATCTTGCATAAGAGTATGGATGTAAATCCAATCTTTGGCGCATAACGCTGCGTTAAGGGGTGAATGCCGCCTAAACCAACCTTCCGCAGGCCACTTTCACCACAAAACTCACCGCATACCAAAAATGCCACGCGGCATGAATCCCACTTAAACGCCTTGTTATACCAATTTTTGGCCAATCATAAGCAACCTAACTTATAAGCCAAACCCAACTTTAGGGAGTTTACGAACTGAGCGAACACCCCATTGTGATAAATCTGGCTTCGGTTGCCCCGTGAAGTCACCAAGGCAGATATACCCTCTAGACAGATAACGATAAAGGAAATCACCGCCCTCTAAAGAGCCTCTTCTATCATCACCAAATGGTAATTTTATTCGATCTACTCGTAGATCTGACGCGGCTTTGAAAGCTGGATAAACGCTGGAATTCACCGAATATGAGCTTAGATCGTTTAGAAGTGCTTTATCAGAAATTTGTGATGTTGTACGACTAAAGATCATGATTAGACGTTTCTGCTGTTCTGATGAAACGATGATCATTTCCATTTTGGTTTTCCTTTGAAATAAGGAAGTATATAGAAACCAAGCTTCTCTCGATAGTGTCTTGAGTTGGAGCTGATTACGATGAATTGGTATAACGCCGCGTTAAGGTGTGAACAACGCGACCACCAGACTTAAACCATTGTGCCATAATCACAAAACTCAACCTAGAACTCAGAATGCCAAGCGTTGAGAATCACTCTTAAACGCTTTGTTATGCATATTTTCAAGGTCTAGCTCGATGTTAATTCCACTGATTTGAAAGCCAAATGATCTATAAAATTTTTCTAACCTAGGCTTGTCACCATGCATCCAACCTTTCATTTGGCTACAGCCTTTAGATTTTGAGTGCTCAATAGCAGTAGTAAGCAACCGACTTCCGATACCTTTATTTTGGAAATTACGCTTTCGCTGAATACTTAAAAATACAGGCATAAAACTAGGCCAGAGATACAGATAGGAATCTTTAACGCATAGATCACAAAGGTCAGCCACTGTTCCTTTTACAGTGATATTGATATAGCCGACTGAATGACCATTTGGAAGTAAGGCTTCTATGCGAAATCCATCAAGGTCTGGTAATTCAATCACTTCGATATCTATGTCCATATAGACTCCATATGCATAACGCCCGGTTAAGGGGCAGCCAACGCCATTACCAAGCTTCCGCATAACACCGTAACCACAAAAACTAACGCATGGTAAAAATGCCGCGCGTTGGCTGTCCCTCTTGAACTGATTGTTATGCTT
>NZ_JZAM01000139.1:0-7578 GCF_000960595.1 Vibrio sp. S234-5 | reverse complement strand
GTTCGAACAGGGTTCGCCATTCTTGGTTAGTGCGTCGTTTGGCCATTTCAAATCTCCTTTGGGTTGGAGGTTTGATCTTATTATTCGGGCTAGACGATTAGAATGCGGGGTTTATGATGCGCTTACTTTGTGAGCGGTACTGCTCAGCGAACATCACAGCTTTTCTAAGTTGAGTTAATGTCAGCTCTCTAAATTCAATGGCTTCGTAAATTTCATCAATGAGATTGTCCAAGTGGTCACTGTGTGGGGTTAGTACCCCCCATTCGTGATTGTGGTGCAATCCGTTTTTAGTGAAGTTTGCCGATGTGATGATAGCTTGATGCTCATGGTTTTTGGTAAGGGCATAAATTTTTCCATGAAGGCTATTATCGATGTGAACTTTTGCCTTTACCTTTGGGTATTTGGCATTGAAGTATTCGAGGAAGTCTAATAGTTGTTTTGGCTTTGTTAACTGCTCGGGATCATTGGCTTTGAATGTCGTTACCAGTTCAATGTTCTTGACTGCATTGAAATGAAAGCCATCTAAAAAACTTGTCACATCAGAAGCTAAGAACGGTGATGTAATGAGGAGTCTATCGCCCCCTTGATCAATTAACCTTTGCAGATCTTGGTGATGGGAGCCAGTGATATTCGATAATATATACATATTTTTCTAGCCTTGAATGACGTGTCGATATCTCATCATATTTGGCTGTGCTTGGTAGTGCATCAATATCGTCCTATGACTGTTCAGTTTTGTTAACTAGAGTGGTTTTGTACCTAAAGCCATTATTAATCAAGGGTATACCCGTAACTAAAGACCTCTGAAATTTATATTACTGAAGTGTGGGAATATAAATTAACGGAGGTCTAAATGAGCAGGGAAACTGCATGAAGGTCGTTGATATATAAGGGCTGCGGTGATGCTTAGAATGAGTTGCCAATGCTTCATTAATCTCAGTTTTTAGATGTAACCCGATGAAATTTAAGATCACCTTGAAGATCATTTCTGTTGTTTTGTAATAGCTCCTAGACAATATAGGAGCCTAAATATGAGCGAGTTAATCAACCCATTTATGCATTTCCAAATCATTAAAGACTATCGACAAGAAAGCAAAGTAGAACACAAATTATCAGACATTATTTTGCTGACAATTTGTGGTGTTTTGTCGGGTCACGATGGCTGGGATGGCATTATCGATTTTGGTCATGCTCGCTTAGATTTCCTTAAACGATATGGTCACTTTGAAGCTGGAATTCCTTCTGCGGATACGCTGTCTCGTGTGATGGGTATGATTAATCCTGTCGCTTTGCAAAGAAGCTTCATTGCCTGGATGAAGGACTGCCATACACTGACGGATGGTGAAGTTATTGCCATCGACGGTAAAACATTACGCGGCTCTTATGACCGCTCGAAAGGCAAAGGAACGATCCATATGGTGAACGCTTTTGCTACAGCAAATGGAATGAGCATTGGGCAACTGAAGGTTGATTCTAAGAGTAACGAGATTACCGCGATCCCCAAGCTACTTGACTTGCTAGATGTAAAAGGCTGCTTGATTACGATTGATGCCATGGGCTGCCAAAAGAAAATAGCGCAGAAAATCCTTGATAAAGAAGCGGATTATTTATTGGCGGTCAAAGGCAATCAGGGAATGCTTGAGCAAGCCTTTGATGATTATTTTCGAATGGACATGCTTCAAGACTTCGACGGTAGTTCTTATAGTACTCAAGAAAAAAGTCACGGAAGAATAGAAACGAGAGTGGCTTTAGTGAATCGCGATTTGTCGGTTTTGGGTGATATTGAACATGAATGGCCTGGGCTTAAATCAATGGGCATCGTGGCTTCAATTCGACAAGAATCGGCAGTCGCCACAGAGCAAGATGTGAGAATTCGTTACTACATATGCTCTAAAGAATTGGAAGCTCAAACGTTACTTGAAGCGACTCGTTCTCACTGGGGTGTAGAGGTCATGCATTGGTCACTTGATACCGCATTTTGTGAGGACAATTCGCGTATTAGAGCGGACGATCGAGCAGAGGCTTTTGCAAGGATCAGGCAGATATGTTTGAACCTATTAAAGAGCGAAACCACGTTTAAAGGTGGTATCAAACGTAAACGGATGAACTGCGCAATGGACGAAAAGTACCTCAGTAAGGTTCTTGAAAGCCTTACGTGACGGTGATGTTCATGCGGTTTCCGTGTCTAAATGAGTAAATCACAGCGACTCACCACCACTTTCCTCAACAACCTTACCCCTAACCCTTCAAACGCCCAATCCACAGATTACGAAGTCAATTTATCAGCTATGAAAGACTCTGGTTTACCTACTGGTGTTCGCTGCTTAGTGGGTAAGTCTGGCGGGAAACGCTTCCTTCTACGCTATACCAGTCCGGTAACAGGTAAAAAGGCAAGCATTGGTCTTGGTAAGCACCCTGAAACTGACCTCGCCATATTACGCAAGACAGCCAAAGAGTATCGCCAGCAAATTATTGAAGGTATTGATCCAAAGCTTGAGCGTGATAATCAAACTGCTGAAAAGACAATGACTCTAGAACGGTTCTTTGATGAAGTTTACCTGCCACTGGCTAAACAGAAACGCAGTTGGAAGGACGACGCAGCGCGATTTCGTTTAGCAAAATCGATACATCATATCTCGATTCATGACCTAACCGCCGCCGATATCATCAAAGTCCAAATGGAGATGCAGAATGCCGTTACGATTAAAGGCAAGCCTTATGCTCCTGCTTCGATAAACCGTGTTCTAGCCCTGCTCAAAACGATCAATCGTCAAGCATACAAGTTGATGGACGCTCCGCTCATTGCTGACAAGGTGAGCTTGTTGAAAGAAGATAACGTGCGCACTGGTTACTTGTCCGAATCACAGCTAAAGGAGTTCATAGGTCACGCTCTGAACCATGAAGATAAGAGCATTGGTGCGTACTTAGTTCTGCTGTTTTTGACTGGCGCGAGGGATAAAGAACTTCGTTTGCGCTTGAAATCCGATGTGAATTGGGAGGAGAAATCTCTCACTATCCCGCATACGAAAAATGGTAGTAGCCACGTTATTTATCTGAGCGATTACATGCTTGAGATTTTGAGGTCGGTGCCTCATGTGGCGAATAACCCGTATCTCTTTCCTGGACGCAAAAAGGGTAAACCAGTAGGGCAACCTAGGCATGCTTTCAAGGCTATCAAAGCCAAGATGGGACTGCCCGACATACCCGGAGATAAAGCGAATCTAACCCTGCACAGTGCTCGCCATACGGTTGGAAGTTTGTTAGCTAGTCAAGGAGTCTCGTTACACGACATAGCCAAGCAGTTGAATCACGCTGACCTGTCATCAACAAGGCGCTACTCAAAATTGACTGTAGGACGTCGGAGGGAGATTGGCTCTCGTTTGTCGGATATGTTGACTGCGAAGCCAGAGATATGTTGGGAATGAAGAAGTTAGGTTTAACCAGTTAATTTAGAAATGACATTAGAAAAGCCCCTGTTTAGCTCATCGCTAAACAGGGGCTTTTTCATTATTAGAAGGAAATTCACGATGAAAACAGTAAACAAGTTTGAAGACATTCAATCATTGCCAATGCCGGATGGTGTGAAAGCAAAACTGCTAGAGCACCTGATAGAGCCATTCGGTGATGAAGAAAGCACAAAAACGTTTTGGGATGAGGTCGGTACGACCTTGTACTTGATTGAGGAGTCCGATACCGACGAAACCTTGAGTGAAGAATCTGAGGAAGACCAACACTTCCTTCGCTTTGTTACTAATTACCCAGAATGGGTGCTGTTATTAAACGATGAGGACTGTCCTTGGCTTATAGCGGTCGCCATAGTGACCATGCAAGGTGGTGGTGTTTACTGCTGCGCTCCAATGAACAGTCCAACGTTCCCTGTCGCCAAGTTAGCTGATCAAGCTGAATCTTAAAACCAAACTAAACCTGAACAATTCCATCTTAAAGGAGGTGTCCTATGGCACGTAAATCAAACCAACAACAAGAAACTGTTCAACCTGAAATCTTAGAGGGCAATGAACAAGTAACAGTCGTGGAAGAGTTACCAGTTGACCATTTCACTTATATCGTGCGTGAGGGCAAAGCTAAAAAGCTATCACCGAAAACAGAGAACCATGTGTTCTATGAAATCGCCATTCACGGTGAAGAAAACGAGCTCTATATCCGCATGTCGGGTAATGAAGGTGGAGGTCTGCACAGCAAGGAATGGATCCCGCTTAAAGATATCACTGCTGTGTTAGATGTGCAGGGTGATAAGCCGTTCAAGAGCTCTGTGATGAAGTGTGTCTTTTCCGGGCAGTCAGCGAACAACGCTGGTTTTATGGCAGCTTGTTGCAGGGGGCTTGGTCTTATCATCCAGTCGGATAAATCGGTGTTTCTCCACGTTCTAGCACCAGACTACGAGCAACGTCGTGATGAGTTGCTGTCTCTCGTGGACGCTGAAACCAAAGCGAAATAACCCCAAAACCACATTACCCCTTACCATCCAAGCCAACTCTGGCTTTCATACTGAGCACTTAGCAAGAGTGCTTCCCTGACAAACTAAAAAGAGAATTTATTATGAACTTAACTTTTGACGTTGAGCGATTACTGCTGCCTGTCAGTGTCGATCTTCAAGATACTTTAAACCGAGTGATCAGCGAATCAAGTAAATGGACACCCATGATCCAATCGGTAGTGATCAACTTCCGAGATTCATCTTACAGTTCGGAAAACGGCGGTTGGCACCCTGTTGAAATCAGGCTTGTTCGCCTCTACGACCAGTGGATCTTTGATTACATCACTGACTTTGCGTATTGCGGTGGTCCTTATCCCGAACTGGTGAAAGAGGTGGACTTTAACTTCTCATCTGGAACAGCCAGCTTTTCCTATGTTCCGGAGCTGCCGATAACAAGTAGTGAGGTAATGGAGTTCTACTCGATGTGGGAATCCAACCTTCTCAGCTACGTCGAAATGGGCGTGTTCGATGAAATAAAAGTCACTGTGGATTAGTCCATCGGCAACAAACCAAGTAGAAAGCACCATGTATGTACCATAAAATAGTCGACTCACTTCCTAGTGACACTAAGGCTTCCCATTGCTCCATGTTAATTATGGCGTGATGGGAAGCCTTTTTCATTGGGGCAAGTTTTAGCAACGTTTACCCAATCCGTTGCCTTCGGGATTCAGAGGGGATGAAGTTGCTGGATTACAATGAACGGTGGAAACACCAAGGAAGGGAGTCTTAATTTTAACGAGTTTGGTTGGTTTACACTGGTGTTTTGTTATTAAAAGCTCCCATTGCTATGTCGAAGCAATGGGAGCTAATGTTTAGGTTTTGCTATGGCGCGTAACGTATAGGGGTATTGAGAACGAGTTTCCATGAGATTTTCCATAGTCATCTGTTCTAATTACAGCGCCAAGAGCGCACCTTAATCTTATGTTTACAGGTCGGCGCGAAAACTTGGTCATTTTCAACGTTGCCATGCGCTGTAAGCGGTAATCCACGATTCCCACACATTGGCTCTAAAACCGTTGGTTTAAAAAAGGAACTTGTCACCGGGATCTATAGTGACAAGTTCAATTCATGGCTCTGTTTATCCAGTCATCATACCCAGTAGATAGCCAACGGCGGTGAAGCTTAACAAGTTGGCGATATCAACTAGGTAAAAATACGGACTGGACTGAGTGATTTGGAGCAGAGTTCGTGCATCAGACATCATGGTAATACCCCTTTAATAGCAACCTCCTAGCGGAGTTATTTATTAGTTAGTCTCAACCCGACCAAAAACTGCATCATTTTGAGTTTTCCCTTGCGCGGTATCGGTTTGAGGATTCGCCAAGTCAACTCTTTTCCTTATCGCACATAGGTAAGCTCAAAATCGGTACATAGTGGCAAATTCATAGGTAGGACGATTTGTAGCGGCGCAGTGAAACGACATTATGTCGGGGCTCTTTGTTGTCTTGGAGCTGTGCTTCTAGAGAGAACGCTAGGGCCTTATTTATTAACGTGGCAACGTGATGAAACGATACTCATGTACAGCAAATAAAGCATTTGGATCATCATGATCTAATTACTCCGCAAGCTGATCGGATTTGGTTGTTCGGAACGTGGCAGCTACTTGTAACGATCCAAAGTAGCGTGGAGATCGCGTATCAGTTCAAGCTTAAGGCTGACAGGGGAAAGCACCTCGACTTGAGGTATCCAAGACTTCAACAAAGGCAAGATATCGCTCAATCTTGATACTCGACTGCTAACCAACAAACTACCGTCACTCAGTTCTTTCAATAGCTGCTGGTGAGGGAGAATCGTTCCTTCAAGAAAGCGCGGGGCAACGTCCCTATCAACCTGTACAAGTACTTCAGCATTATCGGGAGTTAACCACTCCATGCCTTGTCTGTGTATCTCCTCGTGGACTTTTTGACTGGGTTTGTATTTATCTTCCCGTAGGTGAATCTGTGAAATATTCCTCAATCGGTACGAATGTAGCTGGTCACAGTAGGTTGCGGCGAGATACCAGATGCCCCTGTCATTGACCAGCCGATAACAGTGGACAGATTCAAACGGTTTTTCATTGTAGTTAAGGTCAATGACCACTTGAGCAGCGATGACTTCGGTCAGTTGCTTAAACAGTGCATTGAATTTGTCAGTTCGTTCAGAGCGTGGGTTCTTAAACAGAACAGGTGCGTGACCATTGAGCTTGTAGTGTTTAGGCAATAGCTCGGACAAACCAATATCGTACAGCACTTTATTGATGTTTAAATTGCCCTGACTTCGAATGATCGGATCTAACCGATAACCCTCATTGGTGCGGATAATCGGAGCGTTGACGAGCCTTTCATTAAAATCACGTCTCAGGGTTTTCTCGCTTACCTGATAGTCCGCTACCAACTGCTCAGGGGGGAGCACTTCTCCCATAAACAATCTCGTCAATATGTCACCTAGCCTTAAAGCTAGCTTTTCACTCTTATCGCTCATGCTACTAGCGTACGGTTTCCGCCGGACAGGTTGAGGGCAAAACATTTTTAAATGTTTCAAACCGTCGCGCACTGAGATTTGGCATAGCTTTCATTGGATAAGGTAGGGCAATGACGATGACTATTTTCACACTCATTCTGCGGTCTTGGACACATCCTGTCCGAGCGCAGTGGGATACTACACAACGTAGATTTACTACAACGTCAATTAAAGGAAGCAAGCAATGCAAGTGACATTCATTAAGCCACTTATGGTATCAGGTTATTCATGCCGCTCTTTAGGTTGTCCCGGTTGGGTCAGTAAGGGCGGATCATGTGATACATGTGGCGCAATGGATTACAGCTAAGAAGGAGTATTCGTTATGGGCAACTGGACAGAAGACCAAGGTGACTATGATGATGGTACAGAAGACTCTGGCTTCAGTCAGGACTTCGACATGGAGAAGTGGACCCCAATGGTTGGACGCATAAGCTCATTTCTTAAGTGGTTGACCCAGCTCATGCTGCGTATCTTTGCCTACCGAAGTAGGCCTCATCAGGAGTGAGGTTATTGAGTCCTTGATGGTTACGCTCTTCATTATAAAACACCATGTAGTTGCCGATTTCAAGCTCGGCTTCACGGGG
>NZ_JZAM01000138.1:0-5564 GCF_000960595.1 Vibrio sp. S234-5 | reverse complement strand
AGACATAACAAACGGTTCAAGAGGGACAGCCAACGCGCGGCATTTTTATCATGCGTTGGTTTTTGTGGTTACGGTGTTATGCGGAAGCTTGGTAATGGCGTTGGCTGCCCCTTAACCGGGCGTTATGCAACTCAGGTAAAATTAGGGGTTCAATCTTGTGGGATTTCTCCGGCCATTCGTTTTGTGTTGTCGGCAAATGAGCTTTTTGACCTTAAAATTCGTGGTTCACTCAAGCCGTAAAACAGACAAGGTTCTTTGTTTGCCTCAATCAGTTTTAACGTTGGCGCGTTGCTAATTTTGTGGGCGCAAAGTGTGGAAAGGGCAAGTTTATCGAACATTTTGTACTTGTTGAAAGTCTTGCTCGGTGAGTTTGTTTCATTCAAAAGCTTGGTTTGTTGTTGAAAGGTGGGCTTTGTTTTGGCGGCTTCTTTGTCATGGCTCTGGCTTGGGTTGATTCTTGAATCACTCAACCATTGCAATTGTGGCTTTTGGTCGTGTAAAGTCAGTTTATCTCATTGAATTTGCATAACAAACGGCTCAAGAGGGATTGCCAACGCATGGCGACTTTAGCGCAAAATTGCAGTTCAGTGTTTACAGTGTGTTTTTTGAGTTCGGCGGTGCGTTGTCAACCCCTTAGCCGGGCGTTATGTACTTTGGAGAAAATATGGAAGTAGTTACTACTGAAAAGCACGTCTCAGAATATCCCAATCCGTTTTATTTGAAACAAGGCGATAAAGTAGCTCTAGGCACAATAGACGACGAGTTTCCCAACTGGATCTTTATAACCAGTAGTGAAGGGGAGCAGGGTTGGGCTCCAGTTCAATATATCGAAAAGATTGAAGGTGGCTCTGAAGGAATCTTGCTTAAAGATTATGACAATGCTGAACTCAATACTGTTATTGGTGAAAAACTGTCAGTGCTATTCGAACTCAATGAGTGGTATCGAGTTTCGAGGTCAACGGGTGAAATTGGTTGGGTACCAGTGCGCTCGGTACAACGTACATAACAAACAATTTAAGAGGGATTCCCAACGCTTGGCATTTTTGCTTCTACTTCAACTTTAGTGGCTACGGTACAATGCCTTAGGTTGGGTGGTAGCGTTGCTCACCCCTTAATTGGGCGTTAGCTTATCGTATGCAAGCTATACAAAAAGCTACCATTGCAGTAGCTTTTATTGTTAATAAAACCTATTTTTTCGAGGATTTACTAGGTTTCAAGTCAGGAGTGTTTCCTGGTGTTTTTTTATTGTCACGTCGACGTTGATCTGGTTTCCCTGTTGAATCAGCAATTGGTTTTGGACCTGGTTTTAGAGCCATAACAATTTTCCTTAAATGTTTGAGAGCAAATCTCTCAACTGCCAAGTTATCTTCGAAAATACATATTATCAATAGGCATCATAAGCTTATTTTTAACTAGGTCACAACAGTTGGTTGAATTACGTAAAATGCGAACTTCTGTGTCGAGAACTTTAAAGAAAACAAGCGTTTCGTATTGATATAAATTTCAAATCTTGCTTTATATAATCTTGTAGGTGAAATGTTGGTTTAAGGCGAAAATTTACCTCAGTAAGCTAACAAACGCTTCAAGAGGGACAGCCAACGCGCGGCATTTTTACTATGCGTTGGTTTCGGTGATTACGGTGTTATGCGGTAAGTTGGTAGTAGCGTTGTCTGCCCCTTAAGCGGGCGTTAACTTTCAAAATTGGTACATATGAAACAAAATCCATTCTCATTTTATGACTTTTTAGGGTATCTGATTCCTGGTGGTGTATTTACATGCGTTCTATCGTTTATGTTTGTGCCTGATTTTTGGGGAATGATTGGCGAGTTTTCACCAAAACTAAAAGATTCGATATTTGCGGGGTCATCTATTCTGATTGCGCTAATAATAGTTTTCTACATCGTAGGCCATTTGATTAGTTTGTTATCCTCTTCATTTGTTGAAAAATATCTAACTGATACATATGGTTGGCCATCTCAATATCTTTTTATAAATGTTTCAACCGACTTGTCTAAATCAGTTAAGCGTTACTTTCTTCATCTACAACATGAATGTTTTATTGGTAAAATTAACAGAAAGGATGTTGTTCGGTGCGTATTCAAACAAATCGTTTCTGGTGTGGTTTTACTTCCTTTTGTTGCTATCGAGCGAATTATGTATCGACTCCTCGGTGTTAGGCCAACTAAACTTCCTGAGCCCTTGAATAGCAGTCTGTTAAAGCGACTTGTTCAATTTTTTGAAAAATCGAAAATTGAAGTACCATATAACATCATTGAAGAAGGGTGCCTCAAAGGTGATTTATTTCGTTTTATTTATCACTACGCACAAGAAAACTCAGAAAATCACGTTCCCAAAATGGCAAACTATGTAGCTCTTTATGGTTTTTCTAGAAACATCTGCTTCGTGTTTGTTCTATTGTTTTGGGCGAGTTTGTTTCAGTCTCAAATAGATAATTGGAGCTATTGGTATAGTTTTAGTTTGGCAATAGCTTCATCCATTTTTTTCTATGGCTTTGAAAAATTCTATCGACGCTATACCTTAGAAGCGCTAATGGCTTGCGTAAGTATTCGAGATAATGAAAGTTAACAAACGCCTCAAGAGGGACTGTCAACGCGTGGCGTTTCCAGTCCCATTGAGCCGCGGTGGTTTCGGTTGTTGTGTTTGAGTTTTGTGGTAATGCGTTGCCAGCCCCTTAGGCGGGCGTTATATTTTTTAGGAGAGTTTGGTGAAAAAGAACAAACCAAAGTTATTTATTGGCTCTTCAGTTGAAGGGCTTGAAGTTGCGTACGCAATTCAAAGTGAACTGGAACATGATTCAGAGCCAACAGTTTGGTCCCAAGGTGTTTTTAACTTAACACAATCTACATTGAGTGATCTATTGTCAGCCTTAGATACGTTTGACGCAGCGATATTTGTTATGTCACCTGATGATGTCGTTAAAATGCGGGGACAAGAACAAACTGTCACGAGAGACAATGTCCTTTTTGAACTTGGTATGTTTATTGGGCGTTTGGGGCCTGAAAAAACATTTATGGTCAAGCCTCGTAACAGTCAAGATTTTCATGTTCCAACAGATCTGCTAGGGCTTACCCCTGGAGTATATGATAACGAGCGTAGCGATGGTAATTTACAAGCTGCACTAGGACCTTTTTGTTTTCAAGTCAGAAAACAGTTAGCACAAATGACTATAAAATCTGAAGCTATCGAAGTTCATGAGTCAGATATTGATGTTAAGTATAATGAGTTAATGAATAAATTAATTCAACTTGGTGGATATCAGCGTATGCTAGAAAACCAAGAATGGCCGTCTGATTCTGTGCTTAAGTCTTATCATGAATTACGTGCAGATGTTTTTTCAATTTTAAAGTCAGATTTTGGTAATTTGCTTGAAATGATAACAGCATCAGGGATTTTGAGTGTTTTCTTTGGTGATATTTATGATAACGCATATGTAACACTGGATATTAAAAGTGTCGACTTTTTAGACAATAACTTCATCCAGTTTGGTGCTACAGATATAACTGCAAGCTCAATGGATATACCAAAAGAAATTGTCACTTGGTTCGATGATAGATTCGATATCGTAGCGAAAGAAAAAATATAACAAAGCATTTAAGAGTGATTCCCAACGCTTGGCGTTTTTCATTCCATCGTTGGGTTTTGTGTTTACGGTTGTAAGGTTGAGTTTCGTGGTTGCGTTGCTCACACCTTAATGCGGCGTTATGTTTAATCACGTCAAATCAGTTGGTTGCATCTTTTCTTTGCTCCCTCGGCTTGTTGGTTTTGTGCTTGTCGGCAAGTTGGCTTCAGTGGGCGCTGTTTTCCGGACATTTATTCTTTGGCGCTGGAAATTCAGAGTGTTGCCTCAGTCAATTTTCGAGTAAGCGCGAGGTAGGTGCGGCTGGCTCAATCAGTATTTTGACCACAAGTTTTTGGGCTTGAGTTGCCAAAATTCGAAGTCTGTTTTTCAAATCTATGAGTTATTTCAGTTTTTTAGGTCATGGCTTTTGTTTGTGAGTCAATGCTGAGTTAATCTTGGTTTTGGTAAACGTAAGCCCTTGAAGCTTAAACATAACAAAGCGTTAAAGAGGGATTCATGCCGCGTGGCATTTTTGGTATGCAGCGAATTTTGGTGGTTAAAGTGGTTTGCAGAAAGTTGGTTTATGCGGCATTCACCCCTTAACGCGGCGTTATGCAACTCAGGTAAATTTAGGGGCTCAATCTTTTGGGATTTCTCTGGCCATTCGTTTTGTATTGTCGGCAAATGAGCATTTTTACCCTAAAATTCGTGGTTCACTCAAGCCGTAAAACAGACAAGGTTCTTTGTTTGCCTCAATGAGTTTTAGCGTTGGCGCGTTGTAAATTCAGTGGGCACAAAGTGTGGAAAGGGCAAGTTTATCGAGCATTTTGTACTTGCTGAAGTTTTCGCTCGTTGAGTTTTCCTGACACAAAAGCTTGGTTTGGTGCTGAAAGGTGGACTTTGTTTTGGCTGCTCATTTATCACAGTTCTTGCTTGGGTTGATTCTTGAATCACTCAACCATTGCAATTGTGGCTTTTGGTCGTGTAAATTCAGTTTATCTCATTGAATTTGCATAACAAACGGCTCAAGAGGGATTGCCAACGCGTGGCGGTTTTAGTGCACAATTGAAGTTCAGTGTTTACAGTGTGTTTTTTAAGTTCGGCGGTGCGTTGTCAACCCCTTAGCCGGGCGTTAGAATTTTAGTCGAGTTATATGAAAACATTAATAATTGGTGTGCTAGAGTACGTTTCAGTCTTTCTGCTTGCGGTAGAGGCTATAAAACTTGAAAATTTATCCTGGGTTAAGGATAAATCTATAAAAATTGGGTCAATCTTAAACCCTCAAATAACTTTTGTGGACGAGAAAGGCTACGTTGCACCAACTACGTTTTTGGGCAAGTATGGTATTAAGTTGTTTGCAGTTGCACTTTATATTGTAGGTGTGGGTGTTTCTGCTTGGGGACTGTCATTATTTGGTTTGCAAATGTCGGGACTGCTCCCTGATTCTGCGTTGACTTGGATCCTTTCGGGTTTGTATGTTTTATTCATATGTCCAGTCATTGGTTTCGCCGTGTATAATTCGATTGTTGTACTTTTCTCAATCGTTGTAAAAGCTTTGTCGTGGGTTGAGCGCTCAACTCAATCGGGAGCTGTTGGCATAGTAGGTTTTGCTCTTTTCTCTATTCAGTTCTTTATGCAATAAAATTCTAACAAACAATTTAAGAGGGATTCACAACGCTTGGCATTTTTGCTTCTACTTCAAATTTAGTGTTTATGGCACAATGCTTTAGGTTTGGGTGGAGGCGTTGTTCACCCCTTAATTGGGCGTTATGTTTTCGTGATAACTTGAGGAAAAGAGATGGATTTCATTTGGTTGGTTTTAGCTTTTGGCGCGGCTGCAATATTCTACTATTTTGTATCATATTCGAAGCCACAGGATGATGATTGGCACAAATTGCCGACACTTGAGAATTATTTGATAAAGCATCCTGAATGTAAAACAGCAGATCCAGAAAGTGCTAAATGCTTTAGTTGTGGTTCAGAC
>NZ_JZAM01000137.1:0-9723 GCF_000960595.1 Vibrio sp. S234-5 | reverse complement strand
TGTTCGAACAGGGTTCGCCATTCTTGGTTAGTGCGTCGTTTGGCCATTTCAAATCTCCTTTGGGTTGGAGGTTTGATCTTATTATTCGGGCTAGACGATTAGAATGCGGGGTTTATGATGCGCTTACAGCTCAGTGAAAACAGAACTCTATTTCAGGCAGGTCCTTGGAAGAATATTGAGAGTTAACGACTCGCTGAACCAAGAAGCATGGTTGTATACCTTTGCTGAAGAGAGCTTGGTCAAGTTTGCTGAGCGTGTAGAAGAAGACATTCCAGAATCTTGTATGTTCATTGGCGTTGAAAAGTCAGTAACTTCATGTTGTTTAGATTCTCCTTCAGACGACACTGGTTCTATTTCTGAATCACGAACAAAGAATATTCTACAACTTGAATGGGCTACGGGCCCTTTTTTGGAAAGTGTGAATAGTGATTTTTTATCTCACGAAGAATCAGAACGTATCAAGCTAGGGGCCTTTCGAGAGCGAGTGATAGCGGCTTTTGACTATGTTTAATCTCCTAAGCCTGCAATTTGTGATCGGATTACCCATTAACTAAACTATTGTTGCGTTCTTATTCTTCACCCATATGAACTTTGTTATATAATCCGTCGCAATTCAGTATGGAATCAAAGTCGTATGGTCGAAAAGTTCTCCAAGTCTCAGCTGTCTGAAGCCGACATCATCTCCAAGTTCATTCTTCCCGCTATTAAAGAAAACGGCTGGGATGACATGAACCAAATCCGTCAAGAAGTAAAACTGCGTGACGGTAAAGTTGTAGTTCGTGGTCAGATTGCCGCACGTAAGAAAGTGAAGTCTGCTGATATTGTACTGTATCACAAACCGAGTATGCCGCTTGCAGTTGTGGAAGCGAAAGCGAACAAGCACGAAATTGGTAAGGGAATGCAGCAAGGCTTGGATTATGCGTCACTACTGGATGTTCCGTTTGTGTTTGCTAGTAATGGTGATGGGTTTATATTTCATGACAAAACGAACCCTGAGCAACTAGAAACAGAAATCAGACTCGAAGACTTCCCATCCCCTCAAATGTTGTGGGAAAAATACTGCCAATGGAAAGGTTACTCAGACGAGCAACTGCCGCTAATAACACAAGCTTACTACGATGATGGAAGCGGTAAATCACCGCGTTACTACCAGCTCAACGCCATTAACAAAACCATTGAAGCGGTCTCCGAAGGGCAGGATCGCGTGCTGCTTGTGATGGCAACAGGTACAGGTAAAACCTACACCGCTTTTCAAATCATCTGGCGCTTATGGAAGTCAGGGTCCAAGAAACGCATCCTGTTTCTGGCTGATCGCAATATCCTTGTCGACCAAACCAAAAATAACGACTTCCAGCCTTTTGGTACCGCGATGACCAAAATCGGTAATCGCACTATCGACCCCGCTTTTGAAATCCATTTAGGTCTTTATCAGGCCATGACAGGACAGGAAGAAGAAAAGAAAATCTTCAAAAATGTCCGTCCGGATTTCTTCGATTTAATCGTAGTGGACGAATGCCACCGAGGCAGCGCATCAGAAGACAGCGCATGGCGAGAAATACTGGAGTACTTCAGCTCAGCGACACAGGTGGGATTAACCGCAACGCCAAAAGAAACCGATGAAGTTTCCAACATCGAATACTTCGGTGAGCCTGTTTACACCTATTCGCTCAAGCAAGGCATTGAAGATGGATTCCTTGCGCCTTACAAAGTCGTGCGCGTGGATATCGACGTGGACCTGCAAGGCTGGCGACCAACCAAAGGTCAGGTAGACAAACATGGCGAAGTCATCACAGATCGCATCTACAACCAAAGCGACTTTGACCGAACTATGGTGATTGATGAGCGCACTGAGCTTGTTGCACAAACCATTACCAACTACCTGAAACGCACAGACCCGATGGCGAAAACCATTGTGTTCTGTAACGACATTGACCACGCAGAACGTATGCGCCGAGCCCTTGCTAACTGCAACCCAGAGCAAATGGCGAAGAACGAAAAATACGTTATGAAAATCACCGGCGATGATGAAATTGGCAAAGCGCAGCTGGACAACTTCATCAACCCGAAAAAAGCTTATCCGGTAATTGCAACCACCTCAGAGCTTATGACCACGGGCGTCGATGCTAAAACCTGCAAACTGGTGGTGCTGGATTCCACCATCAAATCCATGACCAAGTTTAAGCAGATCATCGGTCGCGGCACCCGTATTGATGATAAGTTCGGAAAGCTCTGGTTCTCTATCCTCGACTTTAAAAAAGCCACGGAGCTTTTTGCTGACGAACGTTTTGATGGCACCCCAGAGCGGGTAAAAGTCACCAAGCCGGAAGACTTTGAAAACCCAGATGACCTTGATGATATTGTCGATGGTATACCGGAAGATGAAAACGGTGAGGCAGTTGTGGATGGTGAGTCACCGTTTGGTGATGACATCGACCCAGATACGATTCTAGAGCCAACGCCACCCTATAAACCTTCAGGTGGCGATACATTCGGTCCTAGCCCAGATGAACCTATCCAAGAAGAAGTCCGAAAATTTTATGTTTCGGGTGTTGAAGTGAAGAAGATTGCAGAGCGTGTTCAGTATTACGACAGTGACGGCAAACTGGTGACCGAATCGTTCAAGGACTACACCCGCAAAGCCATGGCGACGCAGTTTACCTCAATGGATGACTTCACCCGCAAGTGGAACGATGCTGACCGCAAACAGGCCATCATTGATGAGCTCGCGGAGATGGGGATTATCTGGGAAGCGCTGGAACAGGAAGTGGGCAAAGATATGGATCCATTCGATATGATCTGCCACGTTGTGTATGACCAACCACCTTTGACCCGCAAAGAGCGTGCTGACAACGTGAAGAAGCGTAACTATTTCACCAAGTATGGCGATGTCGCGCAGGAAGTATTGAGCAATCTTCTCGATAAGTACGCCGATGCGGGCGTCAGTGAGATTGAAAACATGACGGTACTGAAAGTTGCGCCGTTCAATGAAATTGGCCGTCCGCTTGAGATCATCAAAAAAGGTTTCGGCGACAAAGAAGCCTACCTGAAAGCCGTCAACGAACTGGAATCAGAGATCTATCAGACAGCATAACCTCCCAGTTTTTTCTTGCGGGCTGCTTGGTGACAAGCAGCCCTTTTTCATCACAGAGCAAATCAATATGGAGATTTGATGTTTCCCTACCCGAAAGCGGTCAACTACAAGCTGCTGTTCATACTCATACTTTCTGGACTTATACCCGCGATTTACTCCACTTCCCGCGTTTACTTTCTTGGCAGTATTCCTGATACATGGGCCTTTAGTATCGCTGCTCAGGTGGCCTGGTTAAATGTCGGCTATGAAGTCATCAACGAGGCTATGCTCATCCCTCTTGCTTACGTTCTTGGCCAGGTAATCACAACCGACAAGGTCGCATTTACGGGGCGTTTGAATGGTGCGATGGCAGCTATGATCGCTGTATACGCGGCCATAACATTCGGTGTGATTTTGCTTGCGCCTGAACTGACTCAAGCGATGCAGCAAAGTGCTGAACTGTTGGACAAAACGACGAGTTACATCCGCCTTGAGTCTATCGCCATTCTCATCTCAAGCGTGGTGGAACTTTGCCTTCTGGTTCTCGTTTTGCGCGATGAACAGAGAAAGCTGTATGCATTTATCGCTTTGAAATCTCTGCTGATAGTTAGCTTTGATAGCTTATTCGTCAGCCAGCTGTCCTTTTCGCTTCAGTTAGGCGTGAACGGTGTCGCTTACACCAACATCATCGTGAACAGTCTTTTGTTCGTCGCTGCACTTTGCTGGTTTCACCGAGAAGGGTTGTTCAATCCGAAACTGGCATTCCATTCACTATCATGGATGAAAAAATGGGCGAAGATAGGCGCAAAATCTGGATTGGAGTCGTTCGTTCGTAATACGGCATTTATCGTGATGATCTTGCAGTTGGTCAATCAGGTTGAGCAAGCGGGTGTCTTTTGGGTATCGAACCAATTTATCTGGGCATGGCTGCTGCTCCCGGTCATGGCATTGGGACAGTTAATTAAGCGTGATGCCGCCTGCTCAAATGGTCTTTCAGTCGAAAAGGTCAATGCGTATTTCAAAATCACGGGCCTAATTGCCATGTGCTGGCTGCTCTCCGTACCACTATGGGATGATTTTATCGCCCACATCATGGGAGTCAGTGACCATGAGCAAGTAACGGATTTAGTTCTCTTGATGTTAGGTTTTTATGTGGTGTTTGCGTTTAATAACGTTATCGATAGCTACTTCTACGGTATTGGTCGCACGGACTTAATGCTTTATCAGTCTTTAGCCGTTAATACGCTCTTCTATGGTTCTGCCTTTGTGGTCTATCAGTTGGGGTGGTTCGAACCGAGATTGGGGGGTATCGCTTTCATGTTTGGTGTGGGCATAACGTTCGATGCGATCATCACTATGGGTTTATACCGCTGGTTGAGGGCAAATCAGAGTTGTGAAAGCGTCACCACCAAACCCGCACTCGGTTGATATGTTCAGGTGATAAATTCAGGCGGCCCCGTACGCACGGGGTTGCTTATATTCTCGCCACTTAACTCTCGTCAATGCTAACTTCTGCTCAATTAACGACAGTTAATGCGCTACAATACGCACAAATTTTCGTACTTCAAAAGCAGTTAAATCATGTCTATCAGTTCCGTAATCAAATCAATTCAAGACATCATGCGTAAAGATGCCGGTGTCGACGGTGATGCACAGCGCCTTGGGCAGCTTTCCTGGTTGTTGTTCCTCAAAGTCTTCGATGCTCAGGAAGAAGAATTAGAGCTGGAGTTGGATGATTACAAAGCGCCAATCAATGAAAAATACCTGTGGCGCAACTGGGCGGCAGATGCACAAGGCATTACCGGTGACAAACTGCTGGAGTTTGTGAACGACGACCTGTTCCACAACCTGAAAAACATGGCAGCGCCGGTAGACACTAACCCACGAGGCTATTTAGTAAAAGAAGCGTTCAGCGATGCCTACAACTACATGAAAAACGGCACCTTGCTGCGTCAGGTGATCAACAAGCTCAATGAAATCGACTTTACTGACACCCAGGAACGCCACCTGTTTGGTGATATCTACGAGCAAATCCTGCGTGACCTGCAAAGCGCGGGTAATGCGGGTGAGTTCTATACCCCACGTGCGGTGACCCGATTTATCGTCGACCGTCTTGACCCGAAACTGGGCGAGAACGTATTTGACCCTTCATGTGGTACAGGCGGCTTCTTGACCTGCTCCATCAACCACATTCAGGAACACGACAAACCAGAAACCAGCGAGCAATACGCGACGTTTCAAAAGCAATTCCACGGTGTTGAGAAGAAACAGCTGCCGCACCTGCTGTGTATCACCAATATGATGCTGCATGGCATTGAAGTGCCGTCCCAAATCAAACACGACAACACGCTGAACAAGCCGCTTTCAAACTGGGACAGCAACATCAATGTGATTGCGACCAACCCACCGTTTGGCGGCACGGAAGAAGACGGGATTGAAAAGAACTTCCCGGCTGAAATGCAAACTCGTGAAACGGCGGATTTGTTCCTACAACTGATTATTGAAGTACTGGATCCTGCAAATGGCCGTGCGGGTGTGGTATTGCCGGATGGCACTTTGTTTGGTGAAGGCGTAAAAACCAAAATCAAAAAGCTGCTGACCGAAGAATGTAACCTGCACACCATTGTGCGTCTGCCAAACGGTGTGTTTAACCCCTACACGGGCATTAAAACCAACATTCTGTTCTTCACCAAAAGCAAACCAACCAAAGAAGTATGGTTCTACGAGCACCCATACCCAGAGGGCGTGAAGAACTACAGCAAAACCAAACCGATGAAGTTTGAAGAGTTTCAGGCTGAAATCGACTGGTGGGGCAAAGAAGAAGACGGCTTTGCCAGCCGCGTAGAAAACAACCACGCGTGGAAAGTCTCGATTGATGAGATCATCGCCCGAAACTTCAACCTTGATATTAAAAACCCGTATCAAGGTGAAGTGGTCAGCCATAACCCAGATGAACTGCTGCAAAGCTACCAAACGCAACAGCAGGAAATCACCGAGCTACGCAACCAACTGAAAGATATTCTGGGGAATGCTCTCTCTTCATCATCGCAAGCTGCGGATGAGGTGAAGTAATGTCTGCGGAAAAACTGATCACTGACCATATCGATATTTGGACGTCGGCAGTACAGGCAAAGTCTGCGTCTGGGCGCGGTAGCAGCAAAAAGCGCGAGCTTTATGGCATTAAGAAGTTGCGTGAGCTGATTTTGGAACTGGCTGTGCGTGGTAAGTTGGTGCCGCAAGATCCGAGTGATGAGCCTGCTTCCGTGTTACTTGAGCGAATTGCGGCTGAAAAAGCGCAGTTGGTGAAAGAAGGAAAAATCAAGAGAGAGAGTTCATCCAAGGCGTTAGCTGAAAATGGTTTGCCTTTTAGTATTCCGAATAACTGGCGCTGGGAAAGACTACCGAATATCACATTTTTTCAAGAAGGTCCGGGGATTCTAGCAAAAGACTTTCGTGACACTGGAGTGCCACTGATTCGTATAGCTGGTATGCACCAAGAAATGTTGTCATTAGAGGGATGTAACTATCTTGATGAGGAAATGGTTAGTGACAAATGGGATCACTTTCGACTTAAGCATGGCGATATAGTGATTTCCTCTAGCGCGTCCTTGGGTAAGGTTGCGAAAGTTGGAAAAGATACTGTTGGTAGTATTGTTTACACAGGGTTAATTCGATTTAGACCGTATTCCAATGTTTCCTATGACTACATAGCTAAGTTCTTTGCATCTCCGGAATTTAACAGGCAAATTGGCAACAATAGTCGAGGTGCTGCAATAAAGCACTTTGGGCCAACGCATTTGAAAACAATGATTTTTCCTTTGCCTCCAGTTGAGGAACAACACCGCATCGTCGCCAAAGTCGACGAACTAATGGCGCTGTGCGACCAACTAGAGCAGCAAAACGAAGCCAGCCTTGATGCCCATCAGGTATTGGTAGAAACCCTGCTGGCAACGCTCACCAAAAGCAAAGACGCCACCGAACTGATGGCGAACTGGACACGCATCAGCGAGCACTTCGATACTCTGTTCACCACAGAACAAAGCATCGACCAGTTAAAACAAACCATCCTGCAACTGGCGGTAATGGGTAAGCTGGTACCGCAAGACCCAAATGACGAACCTGCGGCAAAACTGCTTGAGCGCATCGCGGAAGAAAAAGCACAGTTGGTGAAAGAGAAGAAAATCAAAAAGCAAAAAGCCCTGCCGCTAATTGCTGAGGATGAAAAGCCGTTTGAACTGCCGAAGGGATGGGAGTGGTGTCGTTTGGGAAGCTTGTTTAGTTTTCTAAATGGATTTGCTTTCAAGAGTGATTGGTTCACCGAGCAGGGAGTTAAGTTGCTTCGTAACATTAACATTGCGCATAGTGAAACTAAATGGTCTGATTTGGCGTGTGTTTCCGATGAATTAGCTAAAGAGTATGAAAAATTCAGTTTGAACGCTGGGGATATCGTTATCTCGTTAGATCGTCCGATTATAAATACGGGCTTAAAGTATGCAGTGATCGAAGAGGCTGATTTACCTTGCTTGTTATTGCAGCGTGTAGCCAAGTTTTCTTCATATTGCGCAAGTGTAAATTCATCTTATTTATCGAATTGGCTCGAATCTTATTTGTTTATCTCTTCGATAGATCCAGGTAGAAGTAATGGGGTTCCTCACATTTCAACAAAACAATTAGAAATGCTTCCATTTCCCTTACCTCCAAAGAAACAGCAAATTAAAACTGTATCTGTTGTGGATGAAATGATATTTCTTTGCGACCAACTAAAACAACGTCTTCGTGACAGTCAACAAACCCAACTTCAGCTTACTGATGCGATTGTTGAGCAGGCGGTTTAAGGGAATAGAACATGCCAAGTATTGCAAAGAAATATGAGCAGCTTGTCTTAGATGACGATTACTTAACCGACAGTTTGTTGATGACGCTTGCATGGAAAAAAAGTCATCAATATATCCGTACTGCTAATTGGTATGCTGACAATTTTGAATTGGACTTGTCAGCATTATCGTTGTTGGAAAGTGCACAGCAGTGGTGCAATGATTTACAGCAAGATGATTTGGCTTTTAAGCCTTTAGAGCTTGTCCCTGCACCTAAGCAACATAACTGGGAGTTCAAAAAAACAGGTTTTGGTTCTGAGGAATGCTTAACATGGCAGCCGAAAAATGAAGCGTTGGATGAATACAACCAGAACTCTGAAGAATTTAAAAAGAACACTGAAAAACCTGCTGATATAGCATTTTCATTGAGACCTCTTGCACATATGCCTATTCGTGAACAAAGCATGATGACTTTGTTGATGATGTGCATCGCTAATCAGGTGGAAACACGTCAAGGTGACCCTAGTACAGAGCTAAAGTTAGTACATGAAAAAAAGGTGGTCAGCTACGGCAACCGCCTCTATTGCCGCTACGACGAGCAGGGCAATGCGGAGCACAGCTATGGTGGTACTACTACTTACAGTAAATTTTTTGTTGATAACCGGAAGTTTTTAGAACGCCCTTTCTATTTTGCTAAGAAAGCGAGAACTGAACTCGATGAGAACCATGAAGTATTCATTTTAGATGTGGACCTCGCCAAGTTTTTTGATTTAGTTAACCGCAAAAAGTTGTGTGAACTCATAAAAACTGTCGCAACCGTCGAAGCTAAAACCCTAGGGAAAGTTAAACATCTTAATAAACTACTGGCAGCCTTTGAAACTTGGGAGTGGAGTGAACAGGCTGCTCTGGAGTTCAATCAGGTTTGTAAAAATGAAGAGGTGATGTCTGCGCCGAAAGGCATTCCACAGGGTTTAGTAGCAGGCGGTTTTTTAGCTAACGTATACATGCTTGAGTTTGACGAAAACTTTAGAGATTTAATTGGAAGTGTATTGGAACCTACAACCAGTATCGCTGATATTGAAGTCACTTTAGTTGACTATTGCCGATATGTTGATGACATGCGTTTGGTTGTATCTGCGACTCCTAAAACTCCTGATACCCCGATTTCTAAACTTGATGTTGAGAAGCTAATCATTGCAACCATCAAAGATGTCATCAAAAAATCAAAGCTTGATGACCTCAAGTTAAACGATGGTAAAACTAAAATACAGCACTATCAGCCACGTGTAGCTGGGATATCTAAAGAGCTTACGCATATTCAGCAAAAACTTAGCGGGCCAATTGCATTTGATGAATCCCAAGAAACTCTTGGCCAGCTAGAATCCTTGCTATCTATCGTCGCTAGTGACCGAGTACCGGAACAAGATGATACTTGTGTCCCCAATCGGCTTGCTCAAATTAATAAAAGCGAACTTGATGTTCGTGATGATACCATCAAGCGTTTCGCCGCCAATAAAATATCCAAGCTACTAAAAGGCATTCGTAATTTCAGCGCCCATGAAGTGGACGCTAATGGAAACGCTATTGCAGGTGATTGGGACTATTTACAAGAGCGATTAGCGAGACGCTTAATAGCTGCATGGTCATATGATCCTTCGCTCGTGTTACTCCTTAAAAAAGGTCTAGAACTTTATCCATGTAGTCGTTTGTTGGTATCCGCCCCATGAACCCACGGGGCGATATTGTTAGTGTTTGAAGTTCCAAGGCAGGAGTGCATCGATATCAGGTTCCGCTTTCGCTAACTCCTGCATGCACTTGACCATGTAGTCGTAAAGGATA
>NZ_JZAM01000136.1:0-283 GCF_000960595.1 Vibrio sp. S234-5 | reverse complement strand
CTCTACGAAAAGCCATTCAGGTATCGATTTTCCGGATGAACCTAATCTTGTTTCCAGAAAAACGTAACCCATTGAAGCTTAAGCATAACAAGGCGTTCAAGAGGGATTCATGCCGCGTGGCATTTTTGGTATGCGGTGATTTTTGGTGGTGAAAGCGGTCTGCGGAAACTTGGTTTATGCGGCATTCACCCCTTAATTGGGCGTTATAACGCTAAAGGAGTACAGAGTGAAAATAGGCATTGTTCAGATGCAAATGAGATGGACTGTTGCACAAAACCTTTCG
>NZ_JZAM01000135.1:0-297 GCF_000960595.1 Vibrio sp. S234-5 | reverse complement strand
GTACATAGCCATCTTTTTCGACTAACGCTTGTCCCTGAGCAGAGAACATAAAACGAATAAACTCGGCTTCTATTGGAGACAACGGGTAATCAGGATGCTTGTTCACGTATACATAAAGGTAGCGTGATAGTGGGTACTTACCTGAGACAATATTTGTACGAGTCGGGCTAACATAGTTAACCCCGCGTTTAGCGATGGGAACCAACCTTACGCCAGCCACTCGATAACCAACGCCAGAATAACCAACTCCGCTGATGGTCGATGCCACAGATTGCACCACAGAAGCCGAGCCCACGG
>NZ_JZAM01000134.1:0-423 GCF_000960595.1 Vibrio sp. S234-5 | reverse complement strand
TTCAAACGTAGTAAAACGTTCACTACAGGCTAAACACTGGCGGCGGCGACGGACTTGATGACCATCCGCAACCAATCGGGAATCAATTACTTTTGTATCGTTCTCTGAACAAAAAGGACAATGCATATCACCTCCAAATAACGTGCCATTGGGGCCGTCCCAAAAGCCAGACTAGTGTAGCGGAATTGATATGTGAGAGAAAACAAAAAGGGGCACTAGTGCCCCTTTTTCAATCAATATCGAGTCGGATCTGTTAACTGCGTGCTAAGTAGTTCGCTTTGCCGACCCATTTGTAGCTTGTTAATTCTTCCAAGCCCATCGGGCCACGTGCATGCAGCTTTTGAGTTGAGACGGCCACTTCAGCCCCCAAGCCAAACTGAGCACCGTCAGTAAAGCGCGTTGCCGCATTCACATAAACTGCAG
>NZ_JZAM01000133.1:0-39486 GCF_000960595.1 Vibrio sp. S234-5 | reverse complement strand
CCCCGTGAAGCCGAGCTTGAAATCGGCAACTACATGGTGTTTTATAATGAAGAGCGTAACCATCAAGGACTCAATAACCTCACTCCTGATGAGGCCTACTTCGGTAGGCAAAGATACGCAGCATGAGCTGGGTCAACCACTTAAGAAATGAGCTTATGTGTCCAACCATTGGGGTCCACTTCTGGAGTGCCGCAGAGCGATTAGGGTTAATAAAGCGGCATCTCTAATCCCTACGCTTTGGAAAGGCTTACGCCATGATCAAAGCACTCAAGTAAGTTAACTAGGATAGGTATGCCCGAAACTAAGTATATCGTTTAAAAGCTGTACTATTTAGCAAGTGTCCGCTCGTAAGCTGAATTCAGCAACAAAGCCTTAATTTTCTGGAAACTGGTATTCTCCAACCACAAATTTTAGGAAAAATAGTTAGAAATCACCGCTTTTCTGGAAAAGGCCGAAGAGCCTTACCATACAAAACTTTCCAGATTTATTTCAGAATCCACCTGTATTGGTAACTCGACACGATGCGCTAAGGCTCCCCAAAAACATAACCGCGGGCCAACTCACCGGCCCGCGGTCATTTGCTTCCACCTCACAACGACAAGGTCATTCTTGCTGGATCGGTGCTTCTAAACCATAAGATTCATAGATACGAGTGACTTCTCCTGAGCGTCGCATCTCCAATAAAATCGCTTCTAATTGCTCAATGTATTGATAATTCGCAGAACGCCTAGGGACACTAAAAAACCGCCCATTCAGCGACACGTCTTTGTAGGCGATTTTTCTCAACTCCGGATCGCTGTCAAACACCTCCAAACCATGCTGCTCTGAGGTGATAACCAGATCCAACCGGCCCGCCTTGAGCATGTTGATCAATTGATCACCCTTGGTGACAAAGTTTGTGCGCAACTTATCCACGTTTTGATTGAATTGCGAACTATAGAAACTGCCATTAAGCGCACCAATCACATACCCTTTACTGACGATTTCATCAAAATCTTTCGCATCAATATCAGAGTCTTTACGAGTGAAGTAAAACACTTCTCTTTTTCCGTAGCCCATCAAGAGAGGATGTAAGTACGTCTCACGCTCTTCATTCATCGAATGCAAAGGGATGATGTCAACACCACCTTGTGGAGCAACACCAATGGTTCTCGCCCAAGGCGCCTTGGTCCATTCGATTTGATGGCCCATTTTACTGATGGCTTGGGTGATCACATCCCCACCTGGCCCTTTGCACTGACCATCTTCGTAATAAAGATAAGGGAGCCTGTCTCGACAATGTCCTTGCCAAGTCACACTCGCCAACACTGGTGTCGATAAAAATAATCCTAGCCAACCCAACACCAATAATTTAACAGTCACATTCATGCTAATTTCTCCAACCAGTCACAGGTAAACGCATGACAACACGTAAACACAACTTCCTTTGGCGATGTAAAACCATGCGCGCTCAACTCACAGAAACGAAGAATCCATCACTAAACTTGATTTATGCGCTCGTACTCGTTTCATAAGTTTTGCCCAATTTTCATAAAGTGCAACGGCGGGTAGCCAGTCTGCTTTTTGAAAAAGGCGATAAAGGCGCTGTCTGAGGCAAACTCCAGCCAATACGCCACATCGGTGACACACAGGCCTGACGAAAGCAGTTCGATCGATTTGAGCAAGCGCCACTGCTGGCGCCACTCTTGATACGACATACCCGTGTCGGTTTGAAACATTCGTGTGACGGTTTTACTGCTCAGGCCAACACGCTCGGCTAGCTCAGCCGCTGAGGGCGCTAAAAAAGTCTCTTGGGTCATCGCGGCGCGAAATGGTTGTAACCGGGCATCTTGCGGCAAGGGGAGCTGGAAAAAGTGACGTTTAGCGCTGGCGAACTCTTCCCAAAACAGCGCGACGATATTGCGCATCTCTTCTTCCGCCTTGTCCCACGGCCAAAACGCCATGCGTTCAATCAACGCTTGCAACAGTGGGTTGACGTCTATCATCACCAACTCCGTCGGCGCCGTGAACTGGCGACAATCAAAATAGAGCGAGCGATAGGCCACCACATTGGTCATCACCGCGCGATGAGACAGATTGGGCGGGATCCACACGGCTTTTGTCGGCGGCAAGGTACACAGCGAATGGTCCAGTACAAAAGTCATGCAACCTTTCGCCGCGTAAAGTAACTGCCCTTTGCTGTGCTGATGCATACCGGAATCGTGCTGGCCGATCTCTGAGGCGATCCCAATGACGCTGGCGGGCAGCGCATCAGCGTCAAATTGGGTTGCTGGGGTAATCACTGCCATAATGTCTCTTACCATCCATATTCACATCCAGCCATCTTCGCCTGTCCGAATGTTGATATTTTCATTCTGAATGTCGTTAACTTACCCAATATCATGGCAGATATACTCACCGCGAACAAAACAAAGGTGAGAATCGCAATGAAAGCAAAACCCTCTCTTGGCTTAATGGTCGTGATGCTGATGTTTCCGCAAATTGTCGAAACCATTTACAGCCCCGCCTTAGGCTCGATTGCACAGGCATTTAGCGTCTCTTACGCGCAAGCGGCGCAAACTCTCTCGATCTATTTTGGCGCTTTTGCGCTGGGCGTCGCGGTGTGGGGCATTTTGGCGGATCAATGGGGAAGACGCCCCACCATGTTGCTGGGCTTGTTGATCTACGCTGCCAGTGCGTTTACCGCGATATACACCGACAGCTTTACCGTTTTGATGTTGGCGCGCGCTTGCAGTGCGTTTGGTATCGCTGTCGGCTCGGTGGTGACCCAAACGATGTTACGTGATTGTTTTACTGGCGCGGAGCTTGGCAAAGTCTTCAGCTTAATGGGCTTAGGGATATCCATTAGCCCGGTGATCGGCATGTTTAGCGGCGGGCAACTCGCCCAGCTTGGCGGCCATGTGGCGGGCTTTCTGGCTCTGTTTGTCTTGGCGCTTGCCTTGCTGTTCTACAACTTAGTCAAATTGCCTGAAACCCAGCAAAGCAAACATCCCCTTGCACTGGGTGCATTGAGCCGGCGTATGGTCAAAGATGCGCACATCTGGCGTTCGGCCTTATTGGTGGCGCTGTATAACATTGCCCTGTTCTCTTACTACCAACTCGGTGCTTTTGCATTTGCCACGCTCGGTTACTCCGCCGAACAGTTCGGCTACAGCGGCCTCGTGCTTGGACTCGGCTCTTTACTTGGGAGCTACGTGAATAAGGGCTTGCTGGCCAAAAACATGGCACAGCAGAGCTTATTGAAAGCCGCGTCGCTGCTTTTGACGCTCGGCGCTATAGCAGTTTACGCGTTACAGGCGTCGATCTGGTTTGTCGCCCCGATGCTGTTGGTGGTGATGGCGTTTGGCATAGCCATTCCGAATGTGCTGAGCATGGCATTATCACAATACAAAGCGCAGGCAGGCAGTGCTGGCGCGCTATTTGGCCTGATGTATTACCTGTTGATCGGCGCTGGCTTAGCCACCGCGGCGCTCGTCGGCCACCTAGGCTGGGTACTTATCACGTGTGGTAGCGCCACTTTGCTGCTGACACTGTCGGGTAAAACGAAGGGTTAACCAATATAAAAGAAGGCCATCAAACGATGGCCTTTTGCGTTATGGTGCACTATTTTTTACTTCACCGCGCGAACCAGTTCGGCGATGCCGTCCCAATCGCCGCTGTCCATCATGGCGGTGGGTACCATCCAAGTGCCGCCACAAGCGACAACCGATTTCAGCGCGAGATAATCTTCCACGTTAGATGGGCTCACACCGCCTGTTGGCATGAATTCCACTGGGTAAACCGCCGTCAGCGCTTTAAGCATGTTGACGCCGCCTGATGGCTCAGCAGGGAAGAACTTCAGGGTACGTAGACCCATTTCCATCGCTTGTTCTACAAGGCTTGGGTTGTTGACGCCCGGTACAATCGTCACGCCGCGTTGCTGACAGTATTTCACTGTGGTTGGGTTAAAGCCGGGGCTGACAATGAAATCCACACCGGCTTCGATGGCGATGTCCACTTGCTCTGTAGTCAGCACCGTACCTGCGCCAATCAGCAGATCAGGGTACGCTTCACGCATCAGGCGAATCGATTCTGCCGCCGCTTCAGTGCGGAAAGTCACTTCCGCACACGGCAGACCATTTTCCACCAACACTTTCGCGAGTGGCAGCGCATGCGATACGTCGTTGATGGCAATAACCGGGACGATTTGGATTTCTTCTAGTCGTTGTTCAAGTGTTTTCATCGATCACCTCTAAAGAATAAAGCTCAATGTTGCAACGATAATAAAGGCGATACCACCAAGTAACGTTTCCATTACCGTCCAAGTTTTTAAAGTGGTTTTCTCGTCCATTTCCATCAAGCGGGAAACCAACCAGAAACCGGAGTCATTAAAGTGAGACAGCACCGTCGCGCCGCCAGCAATGGCGATCACGATAAAGCACAGATCCAGTTCGCTCAAGCCTGTTGTTGCCGCGACCACAGGCGCAATCAGTGCCGCCGTCGTCGTTAGCGCCACGGTGGCCGAGCCCTGCGCGACGCGCAAGCAAGTGGAGATCACAAACGCGGCCACAATCACCGGCATGCCAGTATCGGTCAGCACGTTAGCCAACGCATCACCAATACCGCTGGCGCGCAACACACCGCCAAACATGCCACCCGCGCCTGTCACGAGGATCACACCACAAATCGGCGCGAGTGAATCGCCGCACAGCTTTTCCAACTTCGCCATGCCGTAATCTTTGGCAAACACCAACAGACACACCACCAAGGTGATGAGCAGCGCCACGGGCGTTTTACCCAGCATGCGTAAAAACGCCACCAATGGTGTTTTACCGTCGATAACGCCCGCCACCGCTAAGGTGTTAAGCACCGTATCAAGACAGATGAGCAGCACCGGCAGCACCAGCAGCGTCATCACGGTAGCAAATTTGGGCATTTGCTTTTCGTCTAGGATGGTGTCGCTATTGAAAAAGGCTTTTGACAGCGGAATGTCGAATTTTTTGCCAGCATATAGACCAAACAAGTAGGCACCAAGATACCAAGTCGGAATCGCGACCAAGATCCCAACCACCAACAACAGGCCGATGTTCGCGCCGAGAAACTCCGCCGCCGCCACTGGGCCCGGGTGCGGCGGCACAAACGCATGCATCACCGCAAATGCGCCCGCAGAGGGCAAGGCATATTTCAGCGGTGAGCCGCCAAAGCGTTTGGCCACGCTGAAGATGATCGGCATCATCACCACAAGGCCTGCGTCAAAAAAGATCGGGAAGCCGAACAGCAGCGAAGCAACCCCCAGTGCAAGCGGCGCACGCTCTTTGCCAAAGCGACCGATCATGGTGTCGGCCAGCACTTTCGCCCCGCCCGTCACTTCCAAAATTTTGCCAATCATGGCGCCAAGGCCAACAAGCAGCGCCACGGAGGCCAGTGTGCCGCCAAAGCCCCCCAGCATGGTGGGCACCACTTTGTCTGCCGTGACGCCAGTGGCGATGGCTGTCGCCAAACTGACGGTGATCAGAGAGACAAAAGCGTGCACTCTGACTTTGATGATAAGGAGAAGCAAGGCGGCAATTGCCAGCGCTGCAACGGTTAAAAGATACGTAGGATCAGGGGTTTGGGCTAGCTGTTCCATAGGTTCACCTTTACGAATTATAGTTTGTGTTGTGGTTCACATTTATTGAAGTTACCGGTAACATGTTACCGATAACATGAATAAGATAAACCCATATTTCCAAGTGAATTTCAATTTTGAGATCACGCGCAAGTTTAGTTATGAGGGCAAATTATGGCGGGTAGTAGTGTCATTGTGATGGGTGTCTGCGCGAGCGGTAAAACCACCATCGGTGAGCTTTTGGCGAAAAAACTGGGGCGTAAATTCATTGACGGCGACGATCTTCATCCTCGCGCTAACATTCAGAAAATGGCCTCTGGCCAGCCGCTGAATGACGATGACCGCACACCATGGCTGGAGCGCATTCGCGATGCGGCCTACAGCTTAGAGAGCAAAAATGAACACGGCGTGATTGTCTGCTCCGCGCTGAAAAAGTGTTACCGCGACCAGATCCGCGATGGCAACCGTAACGTGACGTTTCTGTTTCTCGACGGCGATAAGGCGCTGATTTTAGAGCGCATGCGCCAGCGCCAAGGCCATTTTATGAAAGAGAACATGGTCAACAGCCAGTTTGCCACCTTAGAGCGCCCGGACGATGAGCCGCAAACCCTGATTGTTTCTATCGACGCGCCCATCGAACAGGTGGTGGAAGAAGCCGCCACCGCATTGATCGCACAAAGCGAGGTTGCCTTATGACTCATCCTGTTATTCTTGCGGTCACCGAACGCCTCTCAAAGCGCAGCGCGCAAAGCCGTGCGGCATTTTTAGCCCGTACCGCGCAACAGGCGCAACATGGCAAAGCGCGCGCTCATCTATCTTGCGGTAATTTGGCTCACGCGGTCGCGGCGTCTTGCTCGGCCGAAAAACAGAGTATTCTCAACTTCACCCACGCCAATATCGCCATCATCAACGCTTACAACGACATGTTGAGCGCGCATCAGCCTTATCAATTCTATCCCGCGCAAATCAAAGCCGCGCTGGCTCCGTATGGCCACACGGCGCAAGTTGCGGGCGGCGTGCCTGCAATGTGCGATGGCGTGACCCAAGGCCAGCCGGGGATGGACTTGTCGCTCTTTTCGCGCGATCTGATCGCGCAATCCACCGCCCTCTCTTTGAGCCACAATGTGTTTGACGCCACCTTGCTGCTCGGCATTTGCGACAAAATCGCCCCCGGACAACTGATGGGCGCACTCGCTTACGCGCACTTGCCTACCGCATTTGTGCCAGCGGGTCTCATGGCAACTGGCATCAGCAATGAAGAAAAAGTCGATATTCGCCAAAAATACGCCGCGGGTGACGTGGGTAAAGAGGCGCTGCTCGATATGGAGTGTCGCGCCTACCATTCGGTCGGCACCTGCACCTTCTACGGCACCGCCAACACCAACCAGTTAGTGTTTGAGGCGATGGGTTTGATGCTGCCCGGCTCCGCCTTTGTTCACCCACACAGCGCGCTGCGCAAGGCGCTGACAGAACACGCCGCGCTGAAAATCGCCGCTATGACTTCGGGCTCCTGCCACTATCGCCCGTTGGCCGACGTGGTGACGGAAAAAAGCCTTATCAATGGTATTGTCGCTTTGCTCGCCTCGGGCGGTAGCACCAACCACACCATTCACATGCTGGCGGTGGCGCGCGCTGCCGGGCTGGAGCTAACGTGGCAAGACATCAGTGATTTGTCAGACGTGGTGCCTTTACTGGCGCGGGTTTACCCCAACGGACCGGCGGATATGAATGCGTTTCAGCAAGCCGGAGGCGTGCCAGCGCTGCTGCATCGCTTGAATGAATCGGCTCTGCTGCATCGCGACGTGCAGCCCGTGTTTGGCGAGTTCGACCATCAAATGACGCTGCCTGAGTTAGTCGACGGCAAACTGGTCTGGACAAGCTGCCAAGGCAGTTTAGATCACCAAGTGATTGCCAAGACAGGCGCCGTATTCCAATCGACGGGCGGCACACGCGTGCTGCGCGGCAACTTAGGCCAAGCGGTGGTGAAGGTCTCAGCGGTTAAAGAGGAGCAACGAGTGATTGAAGCGCCGGCAGCCGTATTCCAGTGCCAGCACGAGGTCGAAGCGGCGTACCAACGCGGTGAGCTCAACCGAGATTGCATCGTGGTGGTGACGCACAATGGCCCAGCGGCGAATGGCATGCCAGAGCTGCACAAGCTGATGCCGATCTTAGGCAATCTGCAACAAGCGGGATTTAAAGTGGCGCTGGTCACCGATGGCCGTTTGTCTGGCGCATCAGGCAAAATTCCATCGGCCATCCACGTTTCACCGGAAGCGATACGTGGCGGAGCAATTGGTTTAGTGCGTGATGGTGATTGGCTACGTCTCGACTGCCAAACGGGCGAGCTTAATAATCTCAGCGACACAACAGGTCGCTGCGTGCTTGAAATCGATACAGAGGCAAGCCAGCAAACTTGGGGACGCCATCTGTTTCAGGTGATGCGCCAGCATGTCAGCAGCGCCGATCAAGGGGCGAGTTTTATCATCTGATCAACAAGGGCGCGTTCATCGCGCCCTTGGTTTTAATCACATCGACCGAGTTACACACTCTCGCCAGCGGTAATTTTGTAGCCCATATCCACCACGCTTTGCTCCGGCTGTTCTCCGCGCAGACGCGCCAGCAGCAGCTCGGCACTTTTCTCGCCGATCTGAAAACGGGGCGTATCGACACTGGTCAGCTTCGGGCTGATGGTTTGGCCGATATCGAGCGCGTTATACCCAACCACCGCCAACTGCGCAGGCACAGCAATACCGCGCTGCTGAGCCACCAGCAGCGTACCGATGGCAATGTCGTCGTTGGTACAAAACACCCCATCGAGCGTCGGCATAATGGCCAGCGCGCGTTGCAGCAACTCATCGGCGAGAGAAAAGCTGGAGTGATCGCCCGTGAGCACGTGTTGCGGAGTCAAGCCCGCTTCGAGCATGGCGCGATCATAACCTTGCATGCGCAGCTTAGTGCGCGTGTCTAAACGCGCGCCAAAATAGGCGATGTGCCGTTTGCCCGAGGCAATCATGCGCTTCACCACCTGATACGACGCCTCGATGTGATTCACCCCGACCGCCATATCAATCGGTTGGCTCGGCAACTCCATGGTTTCCACCACAGGGATGCCGGCGTTTTTGATCATCTGCAAGGTGCGTTCGGTGTGGTGGCTCTCGGTCAAAATCAGCCCATCCACCTGATAAGAGAGCAGCGAAGCGATTTTGCGCTCTTCCTCTAACTCGTCATAGCTAAAGTGGGCCAACAGCGTCTCGTAGCCGTGCGCTTTGGTAACGGTTTCAATTCCTTGCACAAAGGAGGCAAAAATCTGGTTGGACAGGGATGGCAGCAGAATGCCAATCGCGCGGCTGGACGATTTGGACAGCATCGCTGGGGCGCGGTTTTCGATGTAACCGAGCTCCTCAATCACCGCGGCAATTTTCTCGCGGGTCTTTTCCGCGACCGACTGCGGATTGCGCAGATAGCGCGAAACGGTCATTTTGGTCACGCCCACTTGGTCGGCGACATCTTGTAGAGTCGTGCGTGCTTTTTTGCTGCTGGGCGCGGCAGAGGTATGTTGAGCCATAAAACGCTTTTTATCAGTAATGTTACGTGTAACATTATGACCCGTCTGCCGCACAGGCACAACCAGTCGACACAGCTAAAAACCGACTAAGGTGATTTTACCTTGCGCCATTTGCTGCAACTGGCAGGAAAAATCGACCCGCTTATCAGCTTCCTTATTAAACAGCACTTTGAGCTTATCGAACGCTTGTGGCGCAAAACTGACGCTTTTGAGCCGCAGACTTTTGCGCGTCAAACTGTCGAGGAACGCCAGCGAGGATTTATCCAGCACCCGCTGGCAGGTGTCGAGTATCGCTTTGCTGACCATCTTTTTGTGCACCGCTTGGCTTAGCTGCTCGGGCGAGATATGCGGATTGGCCGACGCCAGCACGCACACCGCGTAAATATCGAGCACGGCTACGGCGCGCGGTTTTTGCGTTTCCCCATCTTCGTAAATGGCGATCAGACACGGCACCTTGCTGTCATCAAACTGCTGCAAGCGAATATTGGTCAATTCAATCTCGCTGTGCACCACCTTTTTCAGCAGCTTTTCCAGTTGGCTGAGCTTGGGAAGCGCCAGCTCTTTTTGCACTTCCACCAAAGTATCCAGTGCTTTTTCACTCTCTTCCGCCCCTTGCACTAAAGGCAGCAGTTTGCGGTGCAGCGCTTCATCATCAAACGGTTTGCTCAACACAAAACTGGCACCGGCCGCTTTCGCCTGAGCGATTTGCGCCTCATCATCCACAGTGGTGATCATGGCGATTTTGATCTGCGGGTAGCGCTGCGACACCGTCTCCACCAGCGCCAAGCCCGTCATATCCGGCATGTGCCAATCGGTCAGCACTATGTCTGGCTGCCATTGCTCGATCGTCTCCAGCGCTTGTGTGGCGCTGTTGGTCTTTTCAATCGACAAGCGACGATAACCAAAACTTTGCAGCGCTTTGCGCACAATTTCTAACGTTGCCCTGCTGTCATCGACTATCAGTATCTTCACCTTACCGCCAGCTCCACTGCGAAAACTGTTTTAAATTATAGGCACAAAAATCGCTAGCATCTAAACTTAGCCATACCACTAGTCATAAAGTTGATTGTCTATGTCTTTGGAATTGCTGCTAAATGAACTTGGCCCCGATCTGCTGATGACCCTCGCCATCAATCTCGGCTTGCTGATCTTGCTGCTGTGGTTTGTCATTCTCTGGCTGATGCTGCGCGAGTTTCGCCAAGCGCTTGGCTCCTCAGCCAAGGGTGGCGCACTCAGTCAATCGGCTCAAGCACTGTGCGAAGAGTCGGTCAATCACGCGCTCAACTACAGCAATGAAAACCGCGAAACCTTAAATGCGCTGGTGCAAATCCAACAGGCCTTGGAACAACAAGTTGCCGAGATCCGTGCTGCGAGCAGCGGCCACAGCCGTGAAGAGCAAGCGTCGATTGAGCTGCTCAATCAAAAACTGTCCAAATCGCACCAACTCATTCGCAAGCTGAAAGGTGATCTGGATAAAAGTACACGCGGGCTACGTAAAGCCAAAAATATCCTGCTGGAGCAGAATGATACCGTCGCCGGGCTACGCCAGCAGAAAGAAGCGATCGAAAAGCAGTTCGAGCAGCTTGAGCGTGAATACATCATGATCAGCGAAAGCGGCGGATTTCAGGACATAGAGCAGAACTTTGCCAAAGAGAAAGAGCAACTTTTGGCCACCATTGAAAACTATAAGCGCCAGTTAGCCAGCCAGACGGCTTCAGCGCCGCAAGCGTCGGAGCTGAATGAGCTCAAGCAGCAACTGGCCGCCAGCCAAAAACAGTTGCTGCATTTAGGGCGAGAGAAAGCTTTTATCGAGAAGAAGTATTTGGAGCTCAGTGCATCTCAGTCGTCGGATGCCAATTAAGCGCCAAACTTGCCACAGTCAGCGATTAATACCATCATTATTTTATGAGAATGCCATCTCATAAATAAGAAAAATATCACATATATTACATATTTCTTATAGAATTACGGCTAATTAAACAAGAATTAGAAACGTACAGTGCAGTTAGGTTACAGTACCACGCAGGTTTTCTATCACCTGCTGGATCTCGATGACAATCAGAAACAAGACTTTCTTCAAAAGCTCAAATTGAGTTCGCTTGAATTGTATCAGAGCGTCATGCCTTTGCTCGAAGCCGACGGACAAGAGCCTTTCACGCAATTGCTGGGGTTTCACGCTCAACAAGCAACCCAAGCAACGCTGGATCTCTCCGGTTACCTGATCGACAAATACCAGCTCACTCACGAGCTCGGTCGTGGCGGAATGGGGGTGGTGTACGCGGCGTATCGCGCCGATCAAACCTTCGAGCAGCAACTGGCGATCAAGTTCATTCAACCGACCTTAAGCAACATTTTGGGCACTCGAGCGCTGTTTGATGAAGCACAGCTTTTGGCGCGCCTCAATCACCCGAGCATTGCCAAGGTGTTTGACGGCGGCATGCATCAGGATTCGGTTTACATCGTGATGGAGCGGGTCGAAGGCGTGACGCTTGAGCGCTTTTTGCAGCAACACTCGCTTAGCAAGGCGCAAAAACTGACCCTGTTTCGCCACATCTGCCAAGCCATTGAGCACGCCCATCAAAATCAGGTCCTGCACGCCGATCTAAAGCCAGAAAACATTCTCATCGATAAAGATCAGCGGCCTAAACTGCTCGATTTTAACTTAACGCAAAAAGTGTATCCTCCGGCCTGCGGCGAAGGGCAGCTCGGTCTGCTCGCTTACAGCGAACACTACGCCAGCCCAGAGCAGAAAGCGGGCGCGTATCTCACCCAGCAAAGCGACCTCTATTCGCTGGGCAAAATTTTGCAACTGCTTTTCCCCGCGCAGCCCAAGCACTCGGATCTTCGTTTGATTGGCGACAAAGCGACCGCGCAGCGCACCGCAGAGCGCTACCTCAGCGTCAGCGAGCTGCGCCACGACATCGAAAATGTGCTGGCGTGCCGCCCCATTTCGCTCAAGCTGCATAACCCTTTTTACACCACGCGCCGCCTGTTGCAGCGCCGCCCTATCCCTTCGCTATTAATCATCTTGCTGCTGATTTCGGGAGTCAGCTTCACCAGCACCTTAATGGCGAAAAACCGTCAGCTGCATCAAGAAAAATTGATCGCTGAAGAGATGATGTACGAAGTGACCAGTTTGATGTTTCACAGCAAGGGCAACGACGCGACTGAGCTGTCGGTCAACGCCATGCTGGAGATGACGCGGCGACGGATTCTCTCCAACCCGGAGATCCCCAAACACATCAAACAGAAGATGCTGCTGGCGATGCTCACTCCGGTGCCGCAAAAGCAGAGTGTCGACGCCACCCGCCCTGAAACTCAGAAATAAGTAGTACTATGAAACGGATTTTTTCTTTCACTCTGCTGTGGTTGGGCAGCCTTATGGCCCACGCCACGTCGACCCAAACGGGCTATTTTATCGATGCGCCCGTCACCGGGCTCTATTACAAAACCAGCTCGAACTTGAGCGGTTTAACCCACAAAGGGGCATTTCAATACCAGCCCGGCGATGTGGTGAGTTTTTTTCTCGCTCCCAATGAGCAAGGCTACCTGCTCACCACTCTTTCCGCTCAGGAAGTGATTACGCCAACGCTGGCCACCACCAAACCGAGCCGCAGCATCAACCTCACGCGCCTGCTGCTGTCACTCGACAGCACGCCGGAAAATCGCGATGAGATTGTGCTGGTCAGTAGCGTGCTCTCCAACCCTCAATTTCAACAGCAGTTGCAGCGCATCGATCTCAATTTTCTCGACCACAGCGCCGAGCTTTTGGGCTTGCCACTGGTGTCAGTCAAAGAGGCGGTGGCGCACCTAAACCAGAGCCAGCGCTACATTGAGCAGCACTTTATCTCTGACGAGGTGATTTTTTCGCCGCTTAATACCCGTCTGAGCAACATCATGATCAAGAAGAAAGATTGGCGCGGACGCGCTTGCGCGCTGGATGTACGCCATCTCGAACGGCCAGACTACCGCACGCCGATTGGCGAAATGAGCTTTGAAATCACCGCTGAGAGCGTGATCCAATACCCGAGTCTTGGCGACTATTTCAATGGCTGCTTTTTAGACCGAACCCAGCCGCACGCGCATAAAACGGTTGAGCCGCTGAGCGATTTTGCCCACTGGCAAGGGGTGGTTGGCTGCGCGGCCAAAGGCTGCACCCGTAACGATCTCAATGGCTTTTCTTTGGACGATTTCGACGACGAAGGGGATTGGAAATATCGCTCCGTGGCGCTCAACTTCGATCCGCAAACCCAACTGATCCTCGGCAAAGTGCAAGGCATGGGGCGCAGCGAACACGTCCCGCACGCCAATCGCAGCGAAATGATCTGGTTTACCTATCCAGAATCGCTTGGCAACCGCATTGCTTACCAAGGGGTGTGGAAAGAGACTGTCTACCAAGAGAGTGATATCAGCGAGCGCTGCCCGACAACGCGGCGCAGTTACCCGAAAGAGGTCAGCGCGCAATACGCCGACATGTGGTGGCTCAAAAACCCCAACGGCTACGCACAACTGGCACAGATGAACATCATGGTGCGCTGGTTTCCCACCGAGTACCCAGCGCAGTACACCACTTGGGAGTATCTGCCCGCCGGGCAAAGGTGGGACCAAGGGATTTTGTACCGTTACCAGCAGCAAGTTTCCCCACAACGAGACGGCTCCGACCGGATCGATACCTTTCGCATCTCTGAATTTGTTAAAGTCGCAGGAGAAGCTTCATGAAGACAGTAAGCTCACAACTTACCCAAATTATCCGCCAGTGGCAGGCGGGCGATAAGCAGGCCGAAAGTCAGCTCTATCAGTTTGCCTATTTGCAGCTGCGCCACATTGCCCAGCAAGAGCGCGAGCGCAGTGCAGAGAAATATGGCACAGAGAACCAAGTGCTGGCCGACAGCGTCAACAGTACCACCGCTTTAATTCACGATGCCTATTTGAAAATGTCGAACAGCGATCTGAGTGAGATCACTAGCAAGCGGGCATTTTTCCTCATGGCCGCCAAAGTGATGCGGCAGATTTTGATCGACAACGCCCGTGCGCTACAGGCGCAGAAACGTCAGCAAGTGACGCCATTGCCGCACGAACAGGATGAGAAAATCGAGCAGTTGATCATCATGGACAAGGTACTGGACAACTTCAGCATCCGTTACCCGCGTCAGTCCAACGCGCTTAAACTCAAATACCTGATGGGAATGAAAAACGAGGAGATCAGCGAACTGCTCGAGTGCAGCGCCAGCTTGATCGAAAAAGACCTCAAATTCTCCCGTTGCTGGCTGCAATCAAGGATGGCGTAAGCTGATGCGAGCTAAAGCGATTTTCACTGCTGCCGCGTCGCTCGTCGCGCTGGCACTCTGGCAATTGTTCACCCCAAGCCAAGCGCCATCGCCTTCGCCAGCAGCAGCGACGTTGCTCGCGCAGGCCGCTGACCTTCGCTCTGTGGTAAGTAAGGTAAGCCCGCCTGGTAACAAGGTCGGCCCTACGACGCCTGCCCCAGTGACACCGCCTGCGCCGATCGCCGACCCCATTGAACCGAAACCGCCCTCCACGGCGCAACAAGAGCAAGCTTCGCAGGAAGAGGAAGCAAAGGAGCAAGTCGAGCTAACCTTGAGCACGACACAGACTCTCACCTCCACCAGCGAGGGCAATAAAGGCGTGGGCCAGAATCGCCCACCCGAAATCATTGCCACTGTGCAGCAGGCGCTGCAAAGCCAGATAGCAGGCTGGGATCTCGACCAAGGCGCACCACTGCGCTATACCTTGGCGATTGACGGACTGTTCCGTGATCCCGACGGCGATACGCTTACTACCCGAGTGCAGATCAACGTTCCCGGATTAAAGCTCAGTGCGACCAGCCCATTGACGATCGTCGGCAGCCCAAACCAAGCGGTGAAGTCACCACAACTGCTGATTTCAGCGCGCGATGATCACCACGGAATGGATGACGATGCTTGGGTAACGGCGCGCTTTGATCTGCCTGCGATTGGCGAAACGGGTCACGCCTTTACTCATCCCTTGATTGGCCAAACTTTCTATCGCCTCGTCGCCAGCCAAAACTTTGCTGGCACGCGCTACCCGTACGAAGTGATCTACTGCGAAGCGTGGAAGCTGATCAATCATCAGGTCTACTTTGCCGCAGCCAACCAGCGGCGCGCGTGCCCAGATGATGATTCACTGCGCCTGATTGGCGAATTTGAACAGCAAGACGAGACGCTAATCCTCACCAGCAGCCTGTCGGCTTTTGATGCTCAGCAAACTTGGCTACTGCGCAAGAGTTACCCCTCCAACATCAAAGCGGGTCTGACCAATCACCTCATCACAGTGCAAGATGGCAACCGCTACCACACTTACACCATGCTAACTGACAAGCAAGCGATGGAACAGCGGCTGAACGTGCATACCGGGCAAACGCTCTATCAAATGCAGTTTTTTGACTATCTGTTTATTGATGACCGGTTTATCGATGGCCGGTTTACCGCTGGCCAGTCTAACGACCGTGAGCCAAATTACATTGCGGCGAAAGTCGGCAACTACATTTTTGAGCGCCAAGCGGCCGACCCCAGCAGCTATCAGCGGTTTGATTCCGACCTAAACATTCACCCTGTCAGTGGCAGCTTTGATTGTTCAATCTTGCTGCCCTATTTTGACCTGTCCGTTGTTGCTGGACGTGGCGGCTACGAAGATATTGTCTCCTACAGCTACAACATCGAGGGCGTGGCCGAGGTGGCCTGCTTTGCTTTTCCATCGGGCGCAGGGAAAACATCGCTGGCGATCAATCACGATTACCGCGATGACAACGATTTTATTGAGGGCGAAATCTACAGCTATATTCTTCGCCCCAAAGCGCAGTACGCACACCTGCTGGAAGAGCTAAAAATCAATCTGATTTATCACCACCCCATCAAGCCTTAACGCTGGGTTAGAAGTTCCATAGCGCCTGAATGCCAGTGCTCAGGGTCCAAGTGTCCGCATCCGGTAGCCAAGCTTGGCGCTGCTGCGGCACGCCCTGAGCATCTTTGATCATGACGTTTTTCGGGTCTGACTCAAAGCGTTTCTCGTAGCCCATCATCACGTACCAAGCGAGCGATAGGCCCGGCATAATTCGGTAACTGAGTGAGGCTTCGGCCGAGGTACGGAAACCAAAATCATCAAACTGAACATTGGCAAAACGGCTGTTTTCCGTCACGCTCCACACGGGGATGCCCGCAGTCCAACGGCCGCTCACCCGCCAAGGACTCGCACCGTAGAGATGGCCGCTGTCATAGGCGATACCTGCGTCTAAAAAGATATCGGTCGATTTCTCTTCCCAAGTGCTGTCTTCACTAAACACCGGATTCACATAGCCATTTTCCCCGCGCAGCGCAAAACGCTTGTAGGTTTGATAGCTAAACGCAGGTCCCGCCACCAAGCGCCAATCGTCCTGCCATTTGTAATGCAGTAAAACCGTGGTTGAAGCCTTGGTGTACTCAAACTGGTTGGTTTGCATCAACTGACCACCTTGATGCCACTCTTCATCGGCAGAGGAGGGAGAAAACGTCGCCAGAGCATCAATGGAAAAATCAAACTGATCATTAATGCGATACAAACCACCGGAATTGAGCACCAGATTGGTGACGGTCACCTCAGACTGAGTCGCCGGGAAGTTTTCCTGATAGGTGATATTTTCCAAACCAAAGGTGAAGTAAGAGTAACCAAACTTGCTCTCCTGCGGCGCTTCTTGCGCAACAACCGAACCACTCAATACCACCAGCCAAGCTAACTGTTTCATTTACCTCTCCCTTTTCTTCGAATTTAGGGGCAGATGGTAGCGAGCTGAGCAGGTTTTCCAAGCCAACTAATGATAAAAAAATCAAAATATATTTTACGGTTTTTTTAACCTTTTCCGTGTCTTGCATCTTGAGCTCAAGCCTTTTAAATAGACGACAATTTTGTCTCTTCTTCCTCGGCTTAATGAAGAAGGGATCGGCATCAGCCATTCCATTGAACAAAAAGAGAATGAAAAGGGATCTCAGATGAAAAAGGTAAGTTTGCTGGCAGCGTCAGTGGCCATCGCTTTAACAGGTTGTGGCGGCTCAGACAGTGGTTCAGGTTCAAATGAAACCGTCGCACCAGGCGGCATTGTTGTGACAGGCTTTGATGGTTACTTTAACCAGGCGGTGGTGTTTGACGATATCAACAACAATGGTGACCTCGATCTTGATACCGATGATGTTTTCGGCCTGACAAACCAAAAAGGGCAAATCACACTTACCAAAGAGACAGCGATTAAAGGCTCACTGGCACTAAAAACACTTCGCCCAGGCGATGTTGATAAAAAACTGGCGGAAAAATTAGCGGCACTCAGCCCTGAAAACGACACTTACTCAGACTTCATGAACACCTACACAACCGATATGGATCATGAAGGTCAGCCAATGGCGAACTCTGTTGTGTTCCGTGCTCCAATCGCTGGTGAAAAAACGGACAGCAACATGGTCATTTCGCCAATTACTGACTTGGTTGCGATTGAAATGGGCAAAAATGCCAATCTTTCGCTTGAAGAAGCCAGTGCAAAAGTCAGTACGCTACTGGGTGCAACAGACGAGCAACCTATCAACCCGTTCTCGGATTTCGTCAAAGACGCCAAAACAAACCTTGCCAGTGCCAAGCTGCACAAAACTGCGCAAATCCTGACGGAATCGAAAGCGCAAGATCCAATTAAGTACACTGAAAATGCAACCACAATTGCGTCTACAGCAAAAGAACAAGCGCAAGAGATTGTGACTGAAGAGAACATTGGCAGTGATGAAGTGTTAAATACCACACCAGTGATCAATCCTTCAAAACCAGAGGCTGCGGTCACCAACTACAAACTGCTCGTTAATACGCAAGCAAAAGCAGAACTGGCAAATGACTTTGCCGCTCTTGATATCCAAGAAGGTGTCGCAGCAACACACACAATTACTCTTCCAGAGAATCTATTCGTTGACCGCTTTGATGGCGTTGAAACCTCAGTTGCCGCTTCCGCTGCTGAAATCAATGGCCAAGGCATCACGCTGACGCTCAACAACGGCGTGATTACCCTGACAACAGAAGCTGCGCTGCTCACCCAAGACACATTCACCGTCACAGTGACGGCTGACGATCGCGCAACAGCAAATGGCGACGTGCTGAACAAGTTGTCGGAAACCTTCAGCTTCACCGTAGAGCTTTCAAATACCGCACCAGAAGTGAATAGCGATGTTCAAGCATCACTGCAAACTCACATTAATACTTGGAAACTGGCACAAGGTGTCGAGTTCAAAAATGAGCTGGATACGTCTGGTCTGTTCACTGACCGTGAAGGTGATGAGCTCACTATCACAACCAACATTGAGACGGTAGTACCCGGCCTAACTTCTACGCTTGATAAAGCAACTGGCAAACTGGCTATCTCTGGTCGCCCAACATCGGCACATCCCGCACAACACTTTACCGTTATTGCGAATGATGGTCATGTAGCAACGCGCATCGTGTCTAATCCAGCCAGCTTTGATCTACCCGCCGTTACACAAGGTGAAATTAAGACCAATGCAACCGTACTGGCTGCTCTAAAAACAGAAGCGAGCACGTGGGAGCTGCAAGTCGGCCAGGTATTTGAGCAAACGCTGGATATTAGCAACCTGTTTGAAGATTCAATCAGTGGCAATCTCGAGTACTACGCTCACTACGCAGCACACGACAACACACCAGCGAAAAACCCAATTCCAGGGGTTAAAGTGTCGGTTGATGATTCTGGCCTAGTCACTTTAGCGGGCACTCCGACCGCAGAAACCAATGGTGTCATTTTGTATGTTGCCAAGGGTATTAATTTCTCTGGCGGTGAAGAGAACGACGTTGAATCAGAAATGGTTGAAATTCTCTTACCTAATGTGCAGCCAAGTGATGTAGCGCCAGAGCCTCCTACCGCTTCAATTGCAGACCTACAAAATAAGTTCCTTCACTTTGTTGAAGTGGGCAACAACGGTACAAACTACACAAGTGCTTGGTGTAACTCGATTTACTTTGATTCAACATCACAGAAGATTTACTGGAGCAAGCGAACAGACGTTAACAAGCAGTCTTGTATCGAAGACGACCTGAGCAACTACTACTCTGAGATTAGTTACACCATTGAGGGTGGTTTAATAAAATCAACCAACTTTGAGCAAGATGGTATGCAGTTCGAGCTGGTTGAAAGCTCTATTTATGATGATGAAATGTCAAACCATTACTTGGTCAAGTACAGCTACCTTGACGATGAAAGTGATGAGCTTGAATCTGTAACTGAAGTTTATGGTTACTACACGGATAAACGTGAAGTTGAAAAAGAAATTTATCAGCCAATCGGACGCTCAATGAATAATGCACCTTGGGTAGTAGGCCTTACACACACTGTGATTGATGGTAAGATCCAAGAATTTGATGTGAGTGGTATTGTTCAACAATTTGAGTATGAGGGTACAAATGGCCAAATTCATACTTATACCTCAGCCTCCCTCTACGCAGAAGATACACATGCGTGTGATGTGCTGAAAAACGACTACACAATCAGCGTAATGGGATCTAACGACGCAGCAAACTCTTACTTTGTGAACCCAGCATTCAAAAATGACAACGGTTGTTATTTGAACATGCATCCCTTCAATCAAGAAGAAGCGATTCCAGCTGGACTTTACACTATCGAGGCTAAACCTAATCGCCTTGATGAAGGTGAGCGAGTGATCTTCAGCTTTAAGAAGTAACATTGTAAAAGCCCCGCATCGCGGGGCTTATTTTTTGGTTTTCTCAGTTTTTTTGTGAATTCAGCTACTTAACGCACAACACATTCAACAGCGAAGAGCCTTTTAGCTGCGTGATGCGGCCATCGGTAAACAGCCCTTTTTTCCCACGCCCCCAATACGGCAGATGAATCGGCCAACTTTGGGTCTCCATCACTCGCGAATCCAGCAAAGTGCGAAACTCTTCATCGGTGGCAAGGCGCATGTCGATGCTCGCGCACACCACGCCAGCCCCTTCGTAATCTAAGCGATTCCACGCTTGGTTGTGCTCCATGTAAAACTGGTGGTCATCGTCAAGCACATAAGGCACGGCGTAGGTACGTCCTTTAAGCTCAGCTTGACGGCGGATTTCAATATCAGGCGTATCACCTTGTTTCACCAGCGTTTTGGGCGCGGCCGTTGCCAGCGGTGCTTTGGCAGCAGGCGCAGTTTGGCTTGGCGCTGGAGCGAGCTTCGCGGCCACTGGTTTTGCGGGCGTCTTGGCAGGCATTTTCTCTATGGGTTTTGTCACCGAGGCAGCGTTCGATTTCGCCGTTTGCATTGGCGCAGTTGACTCCACCATACGGATAAAGGCCTCTTTATAGGTCGGCAAGCTGCGCACGCGCTTTAAATCTGTGCTCGCTTGGTCAAAGGATTGATAAGGGCCAATTAAGCAGCGGTAGCCCTTATTCTCAGGCTTCATCCAAATGTCGGTCGTGATCTGTTTATACAGCGGCTTGGCGTTATCCAGCGACATCGGCTTACTTAAAATACCGCACTGGATCCAGAAATAATCCGCTTTGCCGCCACTGGGCACTTTTTTTCCCCATACCCCTGCGCCAATTGGGCAATGTTTGTCCAGCATCGGCAATTCATTGCTGCTGGCTTGAGTGGCCTCACATAAGAACTCAGCGGCCTGAGCGGAGAAACTTGCCACTAAAGAGTAAATCAACACGCCGAGCCATAATCCTTTGAGGCCAATCCGTGGTCGTCGCATCGCCTTTTTCCTTTCCATACGCTTCACTCTACCTATCGTCAATGAACTTATCGGCAACGGTCTATTGAGCACCGCTACGGTGAATAAAAAATGACAAGCAAAAAAAGAGCCGTAATGGCTTACGACTCTTAGTTTAGGTAGATTTTCGATTATAAATCAATCAGCTCAGATCACCCTTTGTAGATTTTCGGGTTGAAAACATCGCGTAACCAGTCGCCTAGCAAGTTAATCACCAGTACCAAGGTAACCAATACAACACCTGGGAAGGCGGTGATCCACCACGCACCAGAGAAGATGTAGTTAAAACCGATACTGATGAGCGCGCCAAGCGAAGGTTGGTCCACCGGCAAACCTAAGCCAAGGAAAGACAGGGCCGCTTCCGACATAATCGCGTTAGCCACCTGCACGGTGGAAATCACCAAAATCGGCGACAAACAGTTAGGCAGAATGTGGCGGAACATAATGCGCGGCGCTTTAAAGCCCATCACGCGCGCCGCTTCGACATACTCTTTCTTCTTCTCGGCCAAAACGGAGGCACGAATGGTACGCGCATACTGCGGCCACTCGGCCACACCGATGATCACCACCAGCATCACCACCGCATACTGGCTGTAGAAATCACTGCCAAAACTGGCTTTAAAAATCGCCGAGACAATGATCGCCACCATCATGGTGGAGAAAGAGAGCTGAATATCCGCAAAGCGCATCAGGAAGTTATCGATACGGCCACCGAAATAACCTGCCGACAAACCGATGATGATGCCAAGGAACATCTGCAACGCTACCGCAAGGAAACCAATGGTCAGCGACAAACGCGAGCCATACAGCATGGTGGAAAGAATATCGCGTCCTTGCTCGTCCGTACCAAGCAGGAATTTTTCATCGCCGCCTTCCATCCACGAAGGGGGCAACTCGGCATCCATAATATCGATGGAAGAGAGATCATAAGGGTTAGTTGGCGCAATCAGCGGCGCGGCCAACGCAAGCAGCAAGCAGAGCATAAAGATACCAAAGCTGGTCATCGCCACTTTGTCGCGCTTGAAATAGTAAAGAAAATCCGATTGCTTAAAACGCTCCAACATTGAAGGAGCTTGAGCGACTTGTGACATGATTAGGCTCCTTTTCCGGTTAAATTCACAGTTGGGTTGATCAGACCATACAGCAGGTCGACGATGGTATTGGTCACCACGAAAATCAGCCCGACAAAGATAACGTAAGCGGTGATCAGCGGCGTATCGACGCGGTTGATCGCTTCAAGGAAAAGAAAACCCGTCCCCGGCCACTGGAACACGGTTTCGGTCAAAATGGTGTAGGCCACCATGGTCCCAATCTGCACCCCACCGACCGTGAGTACTGGCAGCATGGTATTTTTTAGCGCATGTTGGTAATAAATTTTGTTCAGCGCCAGCCCTTTCGCCTTGGCAAATTTGATGTATTCAGAACTCAGCACTTCCAGCATTTCTGAGCGCACCAGACGAATAAACAGCGGCAGCATGATCGACGCCAGCGCAATACATGGCAGCACTAAGTGTTTCAAACCGTCAATAGTAAAGAAACCAGACTCCCAGCCGAGCAAGTTGTAGGTCTCACCTCGCCCATAAGACGGCAGCCATTGCAATTCGATTGAGAAGACGTACATCAACATAATCGCGGTGAGAAAGACCGGGATCGAGATGCCAATACTACTGCCCGCCATGACAATCTTGGTAAAAAGGCTCTTGGGGTGAATCGCCGAATAGACGCCCAAAGGAATAGAAAAAACGATGATAAGTAACGTCGCACCAAACACCAGTTCCAGCGTCGCTACCAATTTATCCAGAATCACTTCAACCGCTGGGCGCTTGAAGAAATAAGAGGTGCCTAAGTCGCCCTGCACCGCAGCGCTGACAAAGCGAGTGTATTTTGTGATAAAGGGATCATTTAAGCCCAGCTCATCGCGCAGCGCTTGCCGCTCGGCTTCTGAAACTGACTGGCCCACAAGCTCACGCAGCGGGTCGCCCAGGTTATCCTGAATGGCAAACGCCACCAAACTGATCACAAACATCACTATCAGTGCCTGAAACAGGCGCTTGACCAGAAACGAAAACATTCCTTGCCCCTTTAACTATCCATGACTATGTGTGTCTAGAGCGACAATCACACAAGAATTCAGCCTGAAAATGGCACTCAACCCGACTGAAACAAAGCTCAGTGCCGAAAACAATCCCAGCCTTCGATCGCTCGAAGGCTGGGCGAGTACTTCGCGCAGAATTACTCTTTAACCACCAAGTCACCAAAGTATGGGAAGTCCATCGCGTTGACGATTGGTTTGATGTCCAGCGTAGATTTTGCGCCCCACGCTAGGTTTTGCCAGTGTAGAGGAACGAACGCCGCCTCGTTGTACAGCGTTGCTTCGACTTTCTGTAGCATCGCTGCACGTTTGGCCGGATCGGTTTCTACGTTTGACGCCTCAACCAACTTGTCGACTTCAGGGTTCGAGTAGTGACCACAGTTGTACTGGCCTTTACCCGTCGCTTCGTTACGCGTCATGGTGAGGAATTCAGAGAAGTTCGCCGAATCTTCCGTATCTGAGTGCCAGCCGATCATCAACAAGTCTGCCGCACACTTATCAAACTCTGGCCAGTACTGCGCTTTTGGCATGGTTTTCAGATCGACTTTAATGCCGATCTTCGACAGCATGGCCGCCGCAGCTTGCGCTACTTTGGCATCATTCACGTAGCGGTTGTTCGGCGCAATCATCGTCAGAGTCAAGCCTTTCTCATAGCCCGCTTCTTTCATCAGTTGCTTAGCTTTTTTCAGATCAAAACGAGGAACGAGATCCGCTTTGTAGCCTGCATAACCTTCAGGACCTTGCTGACCTGCTGCGGTTGCAAAACCTTTCATGATCTTGTCAACGATACCTTGGTTGTTGATCGCATGGACGATCGCTTGACGCACACGTACATCTTTCAGCGCTTCGTTACTGTTTTGGTTCATCTGGAACGTAATGATGCGCGTACCCGGTAGCGTCACGAGATCAATGCCTTTCGCGTCTTGCACGCGTTGGTGATCGTTCGGTGCCACTGGCGCAATCATATCGACACCGCCAGACAACAGCGCAGCAACACGGGTCGCATCTTCTTTGATCGGAACCAAAGTCAGCTTGTTCACGTTACCTTTTGACTCTTTGTCCCAGTAGTCTTTGAAGCGTTCAAACTCAACCTTCACGCCCTGTTCACGCGAAGTAACGATGAATGGACCTGTCCCTGAAACGTGGGTAGACGCGTATGAGTTGCCGTGTTTTACCACTTCAGACTTGTCTTTGCCGTCCGCCGTAGTGCCTGAGTAGAACTTACTGTCCATTGGGAAGATGTAGGTCGCAGTTTGCAGCACCAGCGGGTAAGCGCCTTTTGAGACCAACTCAATGGTGTAATCATCCACTTTGGCCATTTTTTCATACGGTTCAAAAATAGCTTTGAAATCTGGCGAGTTTTGCAGACGGTTGAAGGTCCAAACCACATCATCTGCCGTCAGTTCGTTACCTGAGTGGAATTTCACGCCTTTACGTAGGTGGAAGCGGTACGTTGTCTCATTAACACGTTCCCATTTTTCAGCCAAGCGTGGTTCAAAATCCAATTTTTGTGTGTAACGAACTAGTGGATCAAACACCATGTGTGACATTTGCAGGGTGCCACCAGACAACTGCTCATGTGGGTCAAGTGACACTGGATCTGCATCATAAGCAACTTTAATGTCTGCGGCCACAGCGCTCAGGCTAAGGCCTGCTGCCATTAAAGCGACCACTAGTTTGCTTTTCATGGTTTTCATTGCATAACTCCTTATGCGGGAATCCGAATCCCTAGTTGTTGTATTTGCGTCTGTTATTGTGCCAAGCAAGCTTGGTTATGCCGTTCTCACCTCTTCCCTCAACCCCACAAACTCTGGCATTAAGGAAATCAGGTGTTTACTGTACTCATGTTGCGGAGAACGGAATAGATGCTCAGTCGGAGCAACTTCCAGCAAGGTTCCCATCTGCATCACGCCCACTCGATCGCACATTTGGCGAATGACGGGCAGATCGTGGCTGATAAACAACATGGTTAAGTTCAGTTCGCTTTGTAAATCTTTGAGCAAATTGAGGATCTGCGCTTGTACCGACACATCCAATGCTGAGGTCGGTTCATCACAGATCAAAAGACGAGGTCGAGTCGCCAACGCACGCGCAATCGAAATGCGCTGACGCTGACCACCGGAAAACTCATGCGGATATTTCACCCCAGCCATTTTGCCTAAGCCGACGTGCTCAAGCAGATCGTTGACGATCTGGCGCGTTTCCGCTTCGCCGTTGGTCAGTTTATGGAAACGGATCGGCTCGGCGATGATGTCGAAAATTTTCATGCGCGGGTTCATCGACGTGTAGGGGTTTTGGAACACCATCTGCATTTGGCGACGCAGCGGACGACGCGCTTTCTCTGACTTCAGTGCAGTCAGGTCAATCCCTTCAAACGACACTTTTCCAGAGTTTGGCGTATACAAACCAGCAATCACACGCGCAATCGTCGATTTACCCGAACCAGACTCACCCACCAAACCAAAGGTTTCCCCTTCATGCACTTGGAAGCTGACGTTGTTTGACGCCTGCACATACTCGCGGCGGCTCTCAAACAGCGAATCTTTAGTCACAAAGCGCAGATTAACGTTTTCCACATTCAGCAGCGGACCAGAATATTTTCTTTGGTCTTCACTTTGTCCCAACCAGTGGTTTTTGATATCCAGCGGCTTAAGTTCTTTTGCTTCTTCGATGTAGCTCACCAACGGGAAACGATCGAGCTTCATGTCCGAACGCGGCACCGCCGAAATCAAACTGCGCGTGTAAGGGTGATCAGGATCACCGAGTACTTTGGCGGTGGGGCCAAATTCAACTAAATCACCACGGTACATCACCGCAACACGGTCAGTGACATTAGAAACCACGCCCATGTCGTGCGTTACCAGCATACAACCGACATTGTGCTTAATGCAGAGATCGCGGATCAGGTTGAGAATCTGATCTTGGATGGAAACGTCCAATGCGGTAGTCGGCTCATCGGCGATGATGAGATCGGGCTCGCCCGCAAGGGCAATCGCAATTACCACACGTTGACGCATCCCGCCAGAAAATTGATGCGGATACTGCTTTAAACGGTTTTCTGGCTGCGGAATACCCACTTGCTTCATCAGCGACAGTGCGCGTTTATACGCTTCATTCTCAGATACCTTCATGTTGGCATGAATGGTTTCGGTCAGTTGCTGCTCAACGGTAAACAGTGGGTTGAGAGAAGTCATCGGATCTTGGAAGATAAAACCGATTTTGGAACCACGCACACTGCGCATGGCTTCCGGTGAGAGGCCAGAAATTTTTTCACCATCAAGAAACACATCACCGCTGGCAATACGGCCCGGAGGACTCAGCAAATCGATCACCGCATTACCCACGGTCGATTTACCGGCACCAGATTCGCCCACCACTCCGACGATTTCGCCTCGTTCAATATTGAACGACAGCGATTTCACCGCCGCGTGTACGCCGTGACGAGATGGATATTCGATACGAAGATTTTTCACTTCCAATAGTGACATTTCAGACCTCTACTGCCTTGTCTGTGGTTGCAACAGCCAGCTAAAGCTATCCAACACTTCAATGATTCCATTCTGATTTCAGCATAATCCTCTGAAATTCAGGTCGGGAGACAATTTGGCAAAAAACACACAAAAAAGCAACAATTAAAGTATAAAGCGCGTCATAAAAGCCCTAATCAGGCATATATATCGCATACGCATTCATTAACAGTTATTTAACTGAGCAAAGAAATGGAATTTTTTGTGTGCTGCTTAGCATTTATTGCAGCAAAATACTCTAAACATACCTAACATCTAAATCTTGAGAAAAACGACATTTAGGGCAAGTGAATATTAACAAAAACAAAACAACACACCATCTCATAAGTCAAACGACAGCGAATAATCTTAATGCGTAACTAGTCATTAAGAATAAAGTTCTACATATCCAACAAGAGACTTCGCCATACAATCGACTTTATCTCAGCAGATGGGAATATCGACCAATTCCAAAACCGTTCACACGACAAGCGACTTTTCACCTCTCTCCTCAAACAGAGGGTTCTGCTAAGCAAAACATTGAGTTAGCGTAAGAGCTGGCGCGACAAATAAAAAATATAGTCAAGGACTTGCATTGCAGCGAATGGATTTAGCAGCAATGATCAACATTGAGAGGTTGACCAAAGTTTGACAACGAGGAAAATCGAAAAGTGCCTGCGGCGATCCGACCCGAGTGCGATCACGCCGGAGCTTAGTTTCTAAAAGCAAATGTAAAAAAGCCCCGTCATTGCTGACGAGGCTTTAAAGAGTGGTCGGTGAAGAGGGATTCGACGCGGCTGGGCTTCCAGACCCCGACCCGAGTGCGGGTACGCCGGAGACTAGTTCCAAAAAGCAAATGTAAAAAAGCCCCGTCATTACTGACGAGGCTTTAAAGAGTGGTCGGTGAAGAGGGATTCGACGCGGCTGGGCTTCCAGACCCCGACCCGAGTGCGGGTACGCCGGAGACTAGTTCCAAAAAGCAAATGTAAAAAAGCCCCGTCATTACTGACGAGGCTTTAAAGAGTGGTCGGTGAAGAGGGATTCGAACCCCCGACCCTCTGGTCCCAAACCAGATGCGCTACCAAGCTGCGCTATTCACCGACGAATGGGGTGGCTAACGGGACTCGAACCCGCGACAACCGGAATCACAATCCGGGACTCTACCAACTGAGCTATAGCCACCATCAATTTGTGTAACCGGCTGTTTGCCGAACTAGTCACGCTATCAAAGCCTAACTATTAAATAGTGGTCGGTGAAGAGGGATTCGAACCCCCGACCCTCTGGTCCCAAACCAGATGCGCTACCAAGCTGCGCTATTCACCGACGAATGGGGTGGCTAACGGGATTCGAACCCGCGACAACCGGAATCACAATCCGGGACTCTACCAACTGAGCTATAGCCACCACTAAAACTTTTTACCGATAAAACCTTCCGGGAAATGGCGCGCCCGAAAGGATTCGAACCTTCGACCTTTGGCTCCGGAGGCCAACGCTCTATCCAGCTGAGCTACGGGCGCATGCCCTATCGGCGGAGTGGAATAATACGTAGTTCACACTATATCGTCTAGTACTTTTTTTAGTTTTTTTTCCGTTTGGTCTCTTTTTCATCAGTTGTTTGCGAATAAACGATACCTTGTGATGTGATTTAGCCCTTGTAGCTGATAACTTGTTGTTTATTGCAACAACTTATCGGGATATAATCACCCAATATTTACATTGATTTAACAGCCGTGACCGCCGTTAGATCAAAACCGCACTCTAACTATATAAATGTAGGTGAAATTAATCGCTTACCCTGGGAATGTGAAGTGAGTTTAATGGATATGTCTCGACGAATGATTAGCGTTTTGTTCGCTGCTTTAACCTTTTCTACGGCGGCTTTTGCTTCCAATGTAAGTCAGTCTGAATATGATGCCATCGCAGAGCGCATCAAGCCTGTCGGTAATGTGTATATTGCAGGCAGTGAACCTGTGGTCGCAGAACCCACAGGCCCCCGCGATGGTGCGAAAGTCTACGGTACTTTCTGTATTGCATGTCACGCCACTGGCGTCACTGGCGCACCCAAAACTGGCAATGCAGAGGATTGGGGCCCGCGTATCGCTCAAGGTAAAGACGTGTTGAAAAACCACGCGATCAACGGCTTCAACGCCATGCCTGCCAAAGGTACTTGTATGGATTGTTCCGACGAGGAAATTGTTGCCGCGATTGAGCACATGATCGCGGGCCTATAAGTGCCAACAAACATGATTAAGGGCTTGGTGATATGACCAAGCCCTTTTTATTACTTTTTGTTGAACATCGCTCGTAGATTTGCAATATGGGCTTGACCTTTTGCCATACGCTCTTCTTGTGTAACGGGCTTTTTCGTTGCCTCCCATTCGACATCATCAAAAGGCAACTCATCGAGAAAACGACTTTGCGTGGGTTTGAGTAACTCGCCATATTGGCGACGCTCTTTACACATCACAAAGGTTAACTCTCGTTGTGCTCGGGTAATGCCGACGTACATCAAACGGCGCTCTTCCTCAACGTTATCTTCATCAATACTGGTTTGATGGGGTAAAATTCCCTCTTCGGCACCAATTAAGTAGACATAAGGGAACTCGAGCCCTTTCGAAGCATGCAAGGTCATCAACTGCACCGCATCGCTGTCATCGTTTTCTTCACCGCGTTCCATCATGTCGCGCAGTGTCAAGCGTTGCACTACTTCCTTCAGCGTTTTCTCTTCTTGGTCGTAATTGTCCCCTTCGAGATCCGACACAATCCAAGAATAGAGATCGGAGACGTTTTTCATGCGCATTTCTGCCGCTTTCGGGCTGGTCGAGGTTTCGTACAACCAGTCTTCATAGTGGATATCGCGCACCAGAGAGCGAACCGCTTCAACGGTATCCCCACGCTCTGCCTGATCGGCGATGGCCACTAACCACTGAGTAAAACGGCGTAAGTTCTCCAACCCTCTGCCCGTCAAATGCTGTTCCAATCCAAGCTCAAAGCTCGCTTCAAACAAACTTTTCCCGCGCATGTTGGCGTAGCTGCCGAGTTTTTCAAGCGTCACTGGACCTATCTCACGTTTCGGTGTATTGACGATGCGTAAAAAGGCGTTGTCATCATCCGGATTCACCAAGACACGCAAATACGCCATGATGTCTTTGATTTCTGCCCGAGCAAAAAATGAGGTGCCGCCAGACAACTTGTACGGTACTCGGTTTTGCATCAGCGATTTTTCAATCAAGCGTGATTGATGGTTACCCCGGTACAAAATGGCGTAGTCGCCATAATCGGTACGATTGAGAAATTTATGCGCAATGATTTCGCCAGTCACGCGCTCCGCTTCGTGCTCGTCATTGTTTGCTAGAAGAACTTTAAGCTTCTCTCCATCAGGGATTTCCGAGAACAGGGACTTTTCGTAAACGTGGGGGTTATTCGCAATCAATATATTGGCGGCGCGCAAAATTCGGCTGGTCGAGCGATAGTTTTGCTCCAGTTTAATAAGGCGTAAATTGGGGTAGTCTTGGCCAAGCAGAACCAAGTTCTGTGGTTTAGCGCCGCGCCAGGAGTAGATGGATTGATCGTCATCGCCCACAACGGTTAAGCGGCCTCTTTCGCCCACCAGCAGTTTCACTAATTCGTATTGGCTGGTATTAGTATCTTGATACTCATCAACCAACAGATAACGAATCCGATTCTGCCAATAGTGGCGCACCTCTTCGTTACTACGCAGCAAAAGTACCGGAAGTAAAATTAAATCGTCAAAATCCAATGCGTTATAAGCGCGCATCTGTTTCTGGTACATTTCAAAACAAAAAGCAAAAAGTTGCTGCTGCTCACCTTGCGCATACGCTTTCGCTTGCTCTGGGCTCAACATGTCGTTTTTCCAGTTGGAGATAGTACTCATTAACTGGCGCAAGAGATCTTTGTCCCCATCAAGCTGTTTTTCCGTCAGCTCTTTGAGCAGTGCTAACTGGTCTTGGTCATCAAACAGAGAGAAACCGGATTTAAGCCCCAAGTGTCGATATTCACGTTTAATAATGTTTAGCCCCAGGGTATGAAATGTCGAGACCATCAACCCTTTCGCTTCCGCTTTTCCCAGGGTTTGGCCGACGCGCTCTTTCATTTCCCGTGCGGCTTTATTGGTAAAGGTGACCGCAGCAATATTGCGCGCCTTATAACCACACTGCTGCACCAAATAGGCTATTTTGTTGGTGATCACTCGGGTTTTACCTGAACCAGCACCAGCAAGGACTAAGCAGGGCCCTGATACATATTTAACGGCTTCGTCTTGTCTTGGGTTCAGTTTCATTGCGCTATCTACGTTCAATATAAAGATGGCGCTTATGATAATGCGACCCTGTACAGATTGCCATGACCACACCGAATTAGATTGTTACTCATAAAATGAGATATTTTCTTGCCAGAATGCTGATTGTTTACGCTATAATGAATGAACGTTCATTCATTGATAAGGTTAATTCTTTCATGGTGAATTATGTCTCCAGATGAACATTTCGATAAACGTCAGCAAATTTTGAGTGCCGCCGAAAAGCTGATCGCAGAATTTGGTTTTCAAGGTTTATCGATGAGCAAATTAGCCAAAGAGGCGGGAGTCGCGGCAGGGACTATTTATCGGTATTTTACCGATAAAGAGCACCTGCTCGATGAGCTGCGACTGCGCATTACCCGCCGAGTCGCCACCGCAGTGCAAGCGAATGTGAGTGACGACATGCCGCTGAAACAACGTTATCGCACAATGTGGTTTAACACTTGGAATTTAGCGGCATCCAATCTGTCTACGATTAGCAACCGAGTTCAATATGATTCACTGCCTTGTTCTCGTAGTCCAAAAACTCGCGAACAAGAAAAGCAGATGTTTCATCAAGTCTCTCGGCTATTTAATCAGGGCAAAGAGCAAGGAGTGTTCAAACCACTGGACAATGAAATTCTGTTTGCTCTGAGCCTAGAAACCAGTATTCAGCTGTCTAGAAAACACGCATTCGGCCTTTATCAGCTTGACGAAGCAGCGCAGAAATCAGCTGTCGAAGCAAGTTGGGATGCCATTATCAATCACTAATTGGAGTTCTTAAAAGAATGAAAAAGTGGACCTTCTTTATGTTACTTATCGCCATTCTGCTGTTTGGCAGCGTGATAGGTTTCAATCTCTTCAAACAGCAGAAAATCGCCGAATACATGGCGAACCGTCCTGAACCGGAGTTTCCGGTTACCGTGACCGAGGTCAAAGCCGTTGACTGGGTGCCAGTGATCGAAGCGATTGGTTTTATCGAACCCAATCAGGGCGTGACCGTTGCCAATGAAACCAGCGGTGTGATCAAGCAGATCACTTTTGAATCGGGCACCCAAGTCAAAGAAGGACAACCTTTGCTCCTACTCGACTCTGATGTCGAGAAAGCGAATCTGAAGAGCGCTCAGGCCAGACTTCCAGCCGCACAAGCGAAATACAAACGTTATCAAGGGCTGTATGAGAAAGGCTCTATTTCTAAAGAGTCCTATGACGACGCAGAAGCGAACTACTATTCACTGCAAGCGGATATCGAAAGCCTGAAAGCGTCGATTGATCGCTTGGAAGTCAAAGCGCCGTTCTCCGGTGTGATCGGTATTCGTAATGTGTATCTTGGTCAATATCTCCAAGCAGGCTCTGACATTGTGCGTCTAGAAGACACCAGCGTGATGCGTCTGCGCTTTACTGTGCCGCAAACCGACATCTCGCGTATTTTTATCGGCCAAGAGGTCGACATTTTTGTCGATTCTTACCCACAGACACCTTTCAAAGGCTCGATTACGGCCATCGAACCGGCTGTCAGTGTGCAAAGTGGCTTGATCCAAGTGCAAGCGGACATCCCGAACAATGATGGCAAACTGCGTAGCGGTATGTTTGCGCGCGCTAATATCATCCTGCCAAAACAGGAAAATCAGGTGACTCTGAACCAAACGGCCATTACGTACACCTTGTACGGTGACAATGTTTACATTGTGACAGAGCAAGATGGCGTCAAGCGTGTGCAACAACACGTGGTCAAAGTTGGCGAGCGCACACATGACATCGCGCATATTCTGGAAGGCGTGAAACCGGGTGACATCGTGGTCACCTCAGGACAAATTCGTCTGAGCAATGGTGCTAAAGTGCGTATCGTCGAGAGCGATGCGACTACAACACCAGCCGAAACCCCAATGCTTTAAGCGGAGGCATCATGCGCTTTACTGATGTTTTTATTAAACGTCCAGTGCTTGCGGTATCGATCAGCTTTTTAATCGCACTGCTTGGTTTGCAAGCCGTGTTCAAAATGCAAGTGAGCGAATACCCCGAAATGACCAACACGGTCATTACTGTGACGACTGGCTACTACGGTGCCAGTGCCGACCTGATCCAAGGCTTTGTCACACAGCCCTTGGAGCAAGCCGTGGCACAAGCCGATAATATCGATTTCATGACATCACAATCGGTACTGGGTAGCTCTACGATTACCGTTACGATGAAACTGAACACGGATCCAAACGCCGCCTTGGCTGATGTTTTGGCCAAAACCAACTCGGTTCGTTCACAGTTACCCAAAGAGTCTGAAGACCCGACGGTAACTATGTCGACCGGTTCGACAACGGCGGTACTGTATATCGGTTTCACCAGTGATGAGCTGGAGTCAAGCCAAATCACCGACTATCTTGAACGGGTGATCAATCCTCAGCTTTATGCCATCAACGGCATCTCCAGCATCAACTTGTATGGAGGGATGAAATATGCCCTGCGTATTTGGCTGGATCCAGCGAAGATGGCAGCCTTAAACCTGACCGCAACCGACGTCAACAGCGTCTTGAGCGCCAACAACTATCAATCGGCGACAGGTCAGGCTATTGGTGAGTTCGTACTGTACAACGGCAGTGCCGACACTCAAGTATCGAATGCTGAAGAGCTGAAACGTTTGGTGGTCAAAACCGAAAACGGCAACGTGACCCGTTTAGGTGACATTGCCAAGGTAACCTTAGCCAAAAGCCATGACACCTACCGTGCCAGCGCCAATGGCCAAGAAGCGGTGGTGGCGGCAATCAACGCGGCACCAAGCGCCAACCCAATCAACATCGCCAAAGATGTGTTAGACGTGTTGCCTGAATTGAAAAAGAACATGCCTAGCAACATCACCATGAACGTGCTGTATGACTCAACGGTTGCGATTAACGAATCGATTCATGAGGTTATCAAAACCATCGTTGAAGCGGCGCTGATCGTACTGGTGGTCATTACCGTATTCCTTGGCTCGTTCCGCGCAGTGATTATACCAATCGTCACCATTCCTCTGTCACTGATTGGCGTGGCAATGGTGATGCAAGCGATGGGCTTTTCTTGGAACTTAATGACGCTATTGGCAATGGTGTTGGCGATCGGCCTGGTGGTGGATGATGCGATCGTGGTACTAGAGAACGTTGACCGCCACATTAAAGAGGGTGAATCTCCCTTCCGTGCAGCCATTATTGGTACGCGTGAAATCGCGATTCCGGTCATTGCAATGACGCTAACATTGGGTGCGGTATACGCGCCAATCGCGCTAATGGGCGGTATCACTGGTGCTCTGTTTAAAGAGTTTGCCCTAACGCTGGCAGGTTCGGTCTTTGTTTCCGGTATCGTCGCGCTGACGCTCTCGCCGATGATGTGTTCAAAAATGCTCAAGGCCAATGAGACACCGAATCGCTTTGAGCAGACGGTGCATCATTTCCTTGATCGTATGACCAATCGCTATGGCCGTATGTTGCAGGCGGTGATGGCGCATCGCCCAGTGGTGTTGGCATTTGCGGTGATTGTATTCGCTAGTTTGCCCGTGCTGTTTAAATTTATCCCGAGCGAACTTGCTCCGTCAGAGGACAAAGGCGTGGTCATGTTGCTGGGCACGGGTCCTTCTAATGCCAACCTAGACTACCTCTCTAATACCATGGCGGACGTGAACAAAATTCTCTCGGATCAGCCTGAGGTTCAGTTTGCACAGGTGTTCACTGGTATTCCAAATACCAACCAAGCATTTGGTATTGCGTCTATGGTGCCTTGGAGCCAACGTGAGGCCAGCCAAGCAGAAGTGACCAACCGAGTCGGCCAATTGGTACAGGATATTCCAGGCATGGCGGTAACCGCTTTCCAGATGCCTGAACTACCCGGCGCGGGTTCTGGTTTGCCAATTCAGTTTGTCATCACCACACCGAATGCGTTTGAAAGCCTGTTCACCATTGCAACCGATGTGTTGACCGAAGTGCAGAGCAGCCCTCTGTTCGTCTATTCGAACTTGGATCTGAACTACGATTCGGCGACGATGAAAATCAACATCGACAAGGACAAAGCCGGTGCCTATGGCGTCACCATGCAAGACATTGGTATCACGTTAGGCACTATGATGGCGGATGGTTACGTCAACCGCATCGACCTCAATGGCCGTTCGTATGAAGTAATCCCACAAGTTGAGCGTAAATGGCGTCTTAATCCAGAATCAATGAAGAACTACTACGTTCGCGCGGCGGATGGTAAAGCGGTACCGCTGAGTAGTTTGATCACCATTGATGTGGTGGCCGAGCCACGTGCACTTCCTCACTTCAATCAGTTGAACTCAGCCACTGTCGGCGCTGTGCCGTCTCCGGGCACGGCAATGGGTGATGCGATTACCTGGTTTGAGAACATCGCCGATACTAAGTTACCGAAAGGCTATAGCCATGACTACATGGGTGAGGCTCGTCAGTACGTCACGGAAGGCAGCGCACTGTACGCAACGTTTGGTTTAGCGCTGGCCATCATCTTCTTGGTTCTGGCGATTCAGTTTGAATCGATTCGTGATCCTCTCGTTATTATGGTCTCGGTACCGCTAGCGATTTGTGGTGCTCTGATTGCGTTGGCCTGGGGCCTCGCAACGATGAACATCTACTCACAAGTGGGCTTGATCACTCTGGTTGGTCTGATCACCAAGCACGGTATCCTGATTTGTGAGGTCGCTAAGGAAGAGCAGTTACACAATAAACGCTCGCGTATCGAAGCGGTCATGGAAGCGGCCAAAGTGCGTCTTCGCCCAATCCTGATGACCACGGCAGCGATGATAGCAGGCTTGATTCCACTGATGTACGCCACGGGTGCAGGCGCAGCCCAACGATTCAGTATCGGTATTGTTATCGTGGCAGGTCTAACGATTGGTACTCTGTTTACGCTGTTCGTACTGCCCGTAATTTACAGCTACTTAGCAGAAAAACATAAACCACTGCCTATCTTTGTCGAAGATAAAGATCTAGAGAAACTCGCGCGAATTGACGAAGCCAAAGCGGCACAACGCCAAATTGCAGGGCAACAGTAACTCTCAGAGGCTCAACAAAAGGTCACTTCGGTGACCTTTTTTATTTTGGCTGTTGCGCATTTTTACCCTCTCACTAGCGACTTTTATCATCCAATTACTTAGAATGAGCACAAAGATACAGGAGTTAACCCCACATGTTTGATGCCAAGAAACTAGAGCAGATCGCCAAACAAATTCATGATTCCATGCCACAACCCGTGAAAGATCTGGGTGCGGATGTTGAGCAAAAAGTTCGTCAAGTCATCCAAGGGCAGCTGAACAAGCTCGATGTTGTTAGCCGAGAAGAGTTCGATGTGCAAACGCAAGTTCTGCTGCGTACACGACAAAAACTCAGTGAAATGGAAAAGAAACTGGCCGAGTTAGAAGCAAAGCTAGCGGATAAATAACCACCCAGTTCACCCTGACACTAAATGAAAAGGCTTGCCCATAAAATGAGCAAGCCTTTTATTTTGATGTTGTGTTTGATTTTGTATTTATTGACCCCAGTCTGTCTGGAGTTCTGTGGTAGAGAATGAAGATGAATCTGCGTTGAGTTCACCTTCATCCACTCCTAAATTTCGCTCAATTAACCGCCAACTGCGATACGTTTCATGTCCGTCATGTAACCACGCAGTTCCTCACCGATGTACTCAACTGGATGGTTGCGGATGACTTCGTTGACCTTGATAAGCGTCGCATTATCAACCTGATTGGAGGTTTCACCCAACCCTTTGCCGATCACGTCAGTGCCGACTTTTGGCATAAACTTCTCACGCAGCAGCGGTGTGGCGACATTAGCAAACAGGTAGTTGCCGTATTCCGCCGTGTCAGAAATAACCACGTTCATTTCGTACAGACGCTTACGAGCGATGGTGTTCGCAATCAGTGGCAACTCGTGTAGCGATTCATAGTACGCAGACTCATCGATGATGCCAGAAGCCGTCATCGCTTCAAACGCCAACTCAACCCCAGCGCGCACCATAGCAATCATCAGGATACCGTTGTCAAAATATTCTTGCTCAGAAATTTCCACATCCGTTGCCGGGTAGTTTTCAAACGCCGTCTCACCTGTTTCTGCACGCCAGCCCAGTAGGTTTGCATCGTCATTCGCCCAATCCGCCATCATGGTGCTAGAAAAATGACCAGAAATGATGTCGTCCATGTGTTTGTTGTACAGTGGACGCAGCAGATCTTTCAGCTCTTCCGACAGATCAAACGCTTTGATTTTTGCTGGGTTAGACAGACGATCCATCATATGGGTGATGCCGCCAAACTTAAGCGCTTCAGTCACCGTTTCCCAACCGTACTGCAAAAGCTTACCGGCGTAGCCTGGGTCGATGCCTTCTGCAACCATCTTCTCGTAGCACACGATAGAGCCCGCTTGTAGCATGCCACACAGAATAGTCTGCTCACCCATGAGATCTGATTTCACTTCAGCAACGAAAGAAGACTCTAGACAACCTGCACGGTGACCACCAGTCGCCGCCGCCCAAGCTTTGGCAATGTCCCAACCCTCACCTTTCGGATCGTTCTCAGGATGAACCGCAATCAGTGTCGGAACACCAAAGCCACGTTTGTATTCTTCGCGAACTTCGGTCCCTGGGCATTTAGGCGCAACCATCACAACCGTTAAATCTTTGCGAATTTGCATCCCTTCTTCAACCACGTTAAAGCCGTGTGAATAACCCAGCGCCGCCCCTTCTTTCATCAAAGGCATCACGGTTTCAACGACATTGCTGTGCTGTTTATCAGGCGTTAGGTTGATAACCAAGTCAGCGTGCGGGATCAACGCTTCATAGCTACCCACTTCAAAACCATTCTCTTTCGCGTTTTTGTAAGATTGACGTTGCTCGTCAATCGCCGCTTGGCGTAGTGCATAGGCAACATCAAGACCGGAGTCACGCATATTTAAACCTTGGTTTAAACCTTGCGCACCACAACCCACGATGACCACTTTTTTCCCTTTCAGATAATCAGCTTCTGTTGCAAATTCGCTGCGATCCATAAAACGACAACGACCTAATTGGTCCAACTGCTCACGAAGATTCAGAGTATTGAAATAGTTAGCCATCGGGCTCTCCTTAAAAATCATCCATACAGGTCGGTAGCTCACCTACCGAATAAGTTCATACTAAAACAGGCAGAAGGTTGCTGAAAGTGATATATTCACAACCAGTTCTTGCGATTAATGCAACATAAGAGTTCACATGAACATAAAGACATTACAACTGTTTCTCCATCTTTGCGACAGTATGAGTTTCAGTAAAACGGCCGCATCTATGCACGTTAGTCCATCAGCTTTAAGTCGCCAAATTCAAAAATTGGAAGAAGAGATAGGGCATGCCTTATTTGTGCGTGATAACCGCAGTGTGGAGCTCACCCCAGTTGGCAGCAAATTACTGCCTGTCGCCATGCGTATGCTCAACGAATGGCGCCAATTTCAAGCCCAGCTCGGCGATCAGGAAAGCGAGTTAAAAGGCGAAATTCGCCTGTTCTGCTCAGTGACAGCGAGCTACAGTCACCTACCTGAACTCCTCAATGCCTTTCGCCTCAAACACCCTTATATTGAGTTCAAACTGCTCACTGGAGACCCTGCTCAAGCGATCGATAAAATTCTGCATGACGAAGCAGACATTGCGATTTCTGCCATGCCCGAGAATCTGCCATCACGAGTCGAATTTACGACTATCAGTGAAATACCGCTATCGGTGATTGCCCCCATAGGCATCAGCAGTTTTGTAGAGGAGATACAGAAAGAGCAACCCGACTGGAGCCGAGTGCCATTTATAGTCCCTGAGGCTGGAACCGCCCGAGACCGAGCGAACAGTTGGTTTAAAAAAATGAAAATTAAACCCAATATTTACGCTCAAATTGCAGGACATGAAGCGATTGTCAGCATGGTCGCCCTAGGATGCGGTGTCGGCATCGCGCCAGATGTAGTGATCAACAACAGCCCAGTACGAGAGAAAGTGCAGCGGTTGTCATTTTCTCCAGTTAAACCTTTCAAGCTTGGAGTTTGCTGTAAACGTTCACAGCTTGATGAACCATTAGTCCGAGCTTTGTGGCGTGTCGTTACATCCAAACTCAGTATTGTTGATTGAGACGGTCCTCAAGATCCCGAGTCATGTGGGGCTGAAGGCAAGTAACTCCAATCTAAGTAAAGTATGATCTAATTAAGGCCATTCAACGATAGAGCTTATTCGCCATGGATAACCTTAATAATATCAACTTCAAAAAACTCGCTAGCCAGCAAAAATCCATTCAAATGAAAATGAGATTACTGGCTCTTGCTCATTTCAAAGATGGGCATTCTCGCACCCAAATCGCCAAGTTTCTCAAGGTAAGCCGTACCAGTGTCAACAAGTGGGTTCAAACCTTCCTTCAAGAAGGGCTAGAGGGACTTAAGGAAAAGCCAAGAACAGGAAGACCTCCCTTCTTAACCCCTGAGCAAAAAGAGCGACTAAGCCAATACATAAAAGACAAGGCTGATAATATACAGGGCGGACGACTTACCGGGGCCGACATCCACGCTTATATCGCGAAAGAATTTGGCAAACACGACCACCCCGACTCTATCTATTATCTGCTCGATCACATGGGGTTTTCATGGATAACTTCCTGCTCAAAACACCCCAAGCAATCTCAAGAAGTCCAAGACGATTTTAAA
>NZ_JZAM01000132.1:0-33811 GCF_000960595.1 Vibrio sp. S234-5 | reverse complement strand
AGCACGAGCAATATTGAGCAGCTCACACTGGCGCTTTATCGGCAATGGGGTGGATTTAACCAGCGAACTCTTTCGCTGGGCTCGGTCTAACGACCGAGCACTTTGGCCAAAAAATCATTTTCCATGGTCAATTGACCGATCTTGGCGTGAAGTTTGTCCACTTCTTCGGAATTCTCTTTTCCTGTGTGATTTTCGGTGGCAAAAATCATGGCTGCGTTTTCAAGCAGCTCCTTTTTCCATGTCGAGATTTGGTTAGCGTGCAGGTTGTATTTCTGAGCTAACTCAGCGACGGTTTTATCGCCTTTAGCGGCATCGAGTGCCACCTTAGCTTTAAACTCAGGAGAGTGGTTTCTACGTTTTCTAGTCATAATCTGTCCCTGTATTGTTGGGTACTATCAAAACAGATCGACCACTTAAAGTCATGTCCGAAAATCGGGGGCCACTTCTGTAGTCAGCATGATGAACAAAAGTGAATCCGTCCAAGGTGCGTTATACGATGAATCAGCGGAAGTGGTTAATACGCTGTGGCCAAAAGGCATGAGAGTCGGAAAGAGATTGCCCCATGCTCTTTCGTGATCGTTGAACTCTCCGCACCATAGCGGGCATCTAAACTGACATTGCGTGACATACGGAACACGGTAAGCCTGTATCACTCCCTCTGGGAAAGTCTATGCGACCGATAGTGATGCAGGTAGAGGATGTTGGAAAAAGCGAAGGCTGCATTGTAACGATGCAGATACAGGCAAATGTCTGGCACGAAAGTGAGCTGACTTCCGACTGGTCTTCCGTTGCAAGAGAATTTGAAGAACTTTATTCAAGGAGAAACGCAAATGATGATTTCAATAGAGATTAGTGCCTCTCCTAACAGTGCTCAATGGCAATCCATCAATTGGAAAGCCGTTGAATCCCATGTTTTAAAGCTTCAGATGCGTATTGCAAAGGCAACACGAGAAGGTAAACACGGCAAAGCGAAAGCGTTGCAGTGGATACTGACTCACTCGCGCTCGGCAAAACTTCTTGCTGTTAAGCGGGTATCTCAAAATAAAGGCAGTAAAACGCCTGGAATTGATGGCGTTATCTGGAATACAGATACGCGCCGCATGAAAGCAGTCAATCAATTGAGCAGAAAAGCTTATCAAGCCAAACCGCTCAAGCGTATCTACATCCCCAAGAAAAACGGCAAGCTCAGACCACTGGGTATCCCCTGCATGGTCGATAGAGCGCAGCAAGCGCTTCATCTTCTTGCTCTGGAGCCTGTATCAGAAACACTTGCCGACCCTAACAGCTATGGATTTAGACCAAACCGCAGCACTGCCGATGCAATCGCACAGTGCTTCAAGTGTCTGGCATTAAAGAAATCAGCTCAATGGGTTCTTGAGGGAGACATCAAAGCCTGTTTCGACAAGATCGGGCATCAATGGCTTATGAATAATATCGCCGTAGATAAACGCATGTTAGAACAATGGTTAAAGTCTGGTTTTATGGACAAAGGGCTGTTCTACCGTACTGACGAGGGAACACCACAAGGTGGGGTCATATCCCCGACCTTGATGCTAATGACTCTTGCAGGACTTGAGCAACGCATAAAGTCTACCGCACTCAAAAAGGGTGCTAGAGCCAACTTTATTGGATACGCCGACGATTTCGTCGTCACCTGTGCTTCAAAGGAAGTGCTGGAGAACGATATCAAACCGTTGATCGCTGAGTTCTTAGCGGAAAGAGGCTTAACACTCTCCGAAGAGAAAACGCACATTACCCACATCAGCCGTGGTTTTGACTTCCTAGGTTTTAATCATAGGAAGTACAAAGGAAAACTGCTCATTAAACCGAGTAAATCCAACACTTTGATGCTCTTGAGTAACTTGCGCGAACTCATCAAGAAGCACGCAACCATCCCCGTTAACGATTTAATCAAGTTGATAAATCCGAAACTCAGGGGTTGGTCGAATTACTATCGACACTGCGTTGCAAAACAGGTATTCGGATATGTAGGTAACAAGCTATTCCATACGTTATGGCACTGGGCTAAAAGGCGTCATCCAACAAAATCTAGAACTTGGATCGCCCTTAAATACTTCATCAACCGTCAAGGTCAATGGCAATTTCACGGTTGGCAGAAGATCATGAATATGGATTGTCAGTTCAATCTGTTCCAAATAGCTAAGGTGCCAATAGAGAGACATGTGAAAATCAGGAGTGCCGCTACGCCTTTTGATCCTCAATACCAAGAATACTTGGCTAAGAGAAAATCAAAGAAGCCATGCCGTAACTCTTGGCATGAGCCTGCTCTCGCTGCTTTGTAAGTTGCTGGGTGCCAACTGGTGCCTTCGTGAAGGCTTGAGCCTAGTGCGGTGAAAGTTGCACGCTGGGTTCTTAGAGGGGCGACACTTGGTAACAGGTGTCGTCTACTCGACAAAATTCGTATTACCTAATGGCGTCAGTCGTGACCCTGCTCGCATGACCAAAAGTATGGAAAAACTCTATATACGTGGCCAGTTTTAGTGAATCACTACAAGATGTCTAGAATAGCTTGACCAGAATAGAGGCCCCTAACTGGCTTAAGGTTTTAGCTTGGCTTTATCTTGGTAGGGTCATAGGGGGCGGTGTGTGTCTTGATTCTAAAAGCCGACCAGATTTCAGCGTGGTTTGATAGGTATCTACTGAAGAAAGACAAGGAGTAGACGTGATTGTGAAGCTCTAATATCGGTCTTTAACATGATAAAAGCGAGTAACCAGATGAAATGGTTCTCGCTTTTTTAATCAATTACCACGTTCGATTCGAGATAAAAATTACCCAGTAAACTCTTCAGAATCGGGACGATTGGTAAACTGCACACCATTTAAGAAGTCGCACAGCAGTTGGTCTTCACACTGTTTGTAGTTTTTGTTGTTTGGCTTGCGGAAATACGCACCAATTTCGTATTTACTTAAACTAATACCAACCACTTCTAATACGTCCAACACATCTTCTGCTTTCATGTCTAGCGCAATGCGCAGCTTCATGAGAATCATGTTATTGGTCAACGCGACTTCTGGCTTAGGTTGCTCGCCATCTTTTTTGCCTCGCTTGAGGTTAATAAAGCCATTTAAGAATACCGCTAACTCCTGATCCTTCATCTTAACGCTAGATTTTTCGCTTTCATCTTTTAACCAGTTTGCCACTTTATCGTGAGCCACAGTGACTTCGGCCTGCCCGAAAGCTTTCATTATCTGTGCGTTTTTAAGGTTTAACGCGTGTTGGATACGACGTAAAATTTCGTTGTTAGTCACTAGGGATTCCTAAAATGAGTTCTAAGGGTGAATAAAAATCCATCAATTACATGTGATCTGTTGGTGTCTTTATTCAATAGCGTAGTTGACGGTGACTCTAACAGAGAACACGTTTCTTCGGTAGGTTAAAAAATGGAGATAAGACGGCCTATTCGAACTAGTTGGCGAAGTTGGTAAGACCCCACATTCATAGACACTATGCTGATTAGAAGAAGTAGTTCAAACCATCTCACTGTGATTTGTGAGATTGAACGTTACTGGCAAGGAATGGGGCATTTTCGAGTCACAGAGTCCGCACTCCCATTTGTGATCACCAAGCGATTCTGTCGATACGCAAACAAAGTTAGTCTGTCATATGTTACAGACCAACTGTTCACGATATTTCATCCTAAGTAGAGTTTATTAAACCCGACCAAAAGCTTTGAGAAAGTTCTTGGGGTGTTGGTGAAACCTTACATGCTCGGGGTGATTAACCTTCCTCTTTCCCCTAAAAGGCGGCGCAATGTATCCCCAATTTGAACATCTTGAGAAATATATTACGTAATCAATCTGTGCATTCTGCCATTGGTCAATAACAACGGTATTTTCATCAAAGCATTCTACTGACTTTACTTGAATTCGGTAGAATTTGTTCCCGTCAGAAATAAGCACATCGGTCTTCATGCCATGATCGATCATGGGCATAAATACTTCCCAACCATCTTGCAATAGCCAGCTTGCCAATAGGGTTTCGTAAGAGATGCTTTTGTAGTGTTTTTTAGCTTCAGAAGAAGTGTGGAGTGTTCTTACAGGCATAGTAATATCCTAATTACATGCTGAGTGTCTTTTTAGCACAAGACAGCCAGCGAAGCCTCCCTTATAGGATAACTTCAATTAGGATTCACAATGGCTCTATTGAGATCTCATCAACTAGTAATGGGAGCTGACCCTAGTCTTCTACCTGTTTGGTTACCTTGACTATTAATACTAGTGTTCACGTAGCGTGAGTGAATCGGTCAGTGTTTATATTAAAATAAACAAAGATCCTGATTTCGTCAATTTAACTAATGATGAGAAAGCTTCACTAGACAGACAAGCTGGCAGGAACCCAGAACAATAGACACCACACTGATTAGAAAATGTAGGTCAAACGACCTTCCGCAAAGTTTGATGGAAAAACATCCTGACCTGAATTGAAAGGGGTCAAAACCGTGTTTACTGTGAGCTGGCACTTAATAAAGATCACATTGGATGATTAGTCCAATGTGTATAAAGAGCTAGATAGTTGGAAAGTTATATGTCATTTGCGCACTTGAGCATGCCTAGACGTTCATTCAATGCCTTTTCCCAAGCTTCCAAGGCAGCTCTTTTTTCATCTAGGTATTCATACATATCATAGTGTTTTGAGGAAACATCAGAGAATGCGTGGCCTTGTATGCGATCTCGAATTTCTTTTGATAGCTTTATTGTCGCACCGAGAGTTTTTACTGTTCTTCTAAAGTCTCTGCCGATGAAAGGTCTAATCTCTTTTGTTCGGGATTTATAAGTTAAGAGCGCTTGAGCAATTGTGTGGGTGGGCATGTGCTCGAGATGTTCCGTTTTCTTATAAAAGACGTACGGACTATCTTGGGTTGCATTATCCTTTAACTCTTGAAGGATTTTGATCGCTGTTGTGGTCAAGGGAATCACGTGGGGAATGTTAGTTTTAAAGTTGCCTTGTTGAACAGTTAGGTGCTTATCTTTGAAGTTAATATCACGCCACTCAAGCGTAACGATTTCGTATGGTCGCTGCCCTCCAAGATAGAAGCAAAGTTTTATTACTTGGCGAGTTTGATAAGCTAAATCGAGGTCTTCATATCGATGATCCATATCCCAGAGTAGTCGTTCGACTTCTTCCCAGCTTAAGAAATGTGTCCCCGCTTTTTCTGCCCACGTTTGCTTAGGTATGTCTGCGATAGGATTTCCTGAAATACCAAATTTTGTATTACGGTTTTTGTAAGCAGGATCACTGTCATAGAAGCGACCAAAGTTGAAAGCAGCATGAAGGATAGAACGTATTTTGTTGCTTTTAGCGGCATACCCAGCTTCAATCGGAACCGCTAATATGTAGATAAAATCTTCAGCTTTAAAATCCTTCGCCTTACGTTTGATATCTAAGTAAGGAAATACGTTATCTACAATTTTTTTCATTTCATCTTGATAAGTTCGCTTTCCTTCAATTCTCTTGTGTTCAGCATGGAGTGTGATTAATTGCTCAAAGCTACCAAGTTCGTTTGCTTCACGCTCTTCTCGAGCTTTTTCTTCAGCTCGGTACTTTAGCTCGGCTTTTGGGTCGATTCCTTGAGATAATAGGTCACTGTATTCTTTGCACAGATCACGGGCATGGGAAAGGGTCATACCTGGAAATTTCCCAAGAGATATAAATTGAGCTTTTGAGTCTTTGAAGTAGCGGAACTTAAAGTTGATTGAACCTGAGGGCATGACTTGAACTCCGAGCCGACCTTTTCCTCGTTCTCCTGTTTTGTCCCACACGTAATATGGACTTTTCTTCGGCTGTAATCCCTTTATCTCTTTTACAGTTAGCATTTTATCACCTCAACTCACGAACTAGCGCAACTTGACTAACAGTAAAGTTAGTCAAGTAACTAGTCAAGTAAGGAAGTGATTTAGTGTGGTTGTATGTAATCGTAAGTAGTATGATTACTATCTGGGTTTACTGTAAGTGATTGATTTTATTTTTGTTTGTTAATCTTGTGTTATCGTTTGAAACTATAAAGCCACATCACTTCTAAGGATGTGGTCGTAGGTTCGAATCCTACAGGGCGTGCCATTTATTTCGGGGCGTAGCAGGTTAGTACTTGCTACGCCCTTTTTCGTTTTTGCTGTTTTTTAGTCAACTAATAAGCACCCTGCCGTTTTTCCGGGCGGATTTTTTGAACGGCATAGTGAAAGTTATGCTCATCCCACCAAAACCAAATCACAACTGAGTTCATCTTAGCAAGAGCAATACAAACGGTTAGACTGTGAAGACGCTACTCTATTTGGGATGTATCGAATCAAAGATGAACACTGTTCCAATCGTATAAGTATAAATTTCTGTCGATGCATTACTATTTAAATGGTGATGTAGCATGCTCCGTCAATTTTTTAAATCAGTATATATTAATTGAATAATATTTAATTTATTTACTTTCCTATTGTTGCTATGGTTTTTTTCTATCTTGTGTGTAAGAAACACACTGTTTATTTCAATCACAAGATTAATTTATTTTTATGACTAGATCCTGACATTACTTTGTTAAAAACTGAAATAGGCTAGAACACATTATTAATTATTCCATTTCAGGTAATGCTTAAATGTATTCTAAAATGAGAGCCCTAATATTCGTAAAATTTATATATTACAATTTATAAATATAACGATCACTATCAGCTTAAATCGAGTAAGGTTAATGAAATGAAAATAAAACTGTTCACTATAATATCCCTCATTGTATTGATGAATTTTCCTAGCATAGCCGCAACAAGTTCCACTGTCATAGGTGATGTATATTCAGACCAAATGGGCAAAAGCTTATATACTTTCGATAAAGATCCAGTCGGCGAGTCAGTCTGTACGAAGGATTGCGAAAAGCTTTGGCCACCATTGTTGGTTAATGAGCAGAATCAATCGGTATATTTAAGTAGCCAAGGTTTCAGCATCATAACAAGGTCGAATGGCACCAAGCAATGGGCGTTAAATGGAAAGCCTCTATATCGCTGGATAAAAGATACCAATAGCGGGGACATAAAAGGTGCAGGTATTAAAGGAGTTTGGCCACTTGCGCGAGCTGATGACGTATCAATAAAATTGTTCAATGATGAGAAACGTCGCTACTTAGTAGACAGAAATAACTTTACTTTATATACATTTGATCAAGATAAAGTCAATGAATCAGTTTGCTTTGACGATTGTGAAATCAACTGGCCACCTGCTATTTTAGATACAATGTTAACAAAAAAAGATCTTTCAAATTTAAAGCTCACAGGAGGCTTTGGTTTAATTGAGAGAGAAAAAAACACCTACCAGTGGACATATGAAGGAAAACCTCTCTATCGTTGGGTTAAAGACAGTAAAACAGGGGATACCAAAGGAGACGGAATTAATGGGGTGTGGCATTTATTCATTAAATGAGCTAAAGAAATGCAGTTTAAAATAGGAACATTTTGTGATGATCTCGTGAAAGTGTTGACAAAAAATTCTGGATATCCTCAAAGTATGCCATGCTGGTCGCGAGGTTTATAGCCTCGCTTTGCTCAGCTCTAGCACTTGAAAGAAAATAGCGCCTTTAGTTATCTTTTTGGTGACCTTTATCTGCTTAGCTTCTTCTTTCAGAGACCCTGCCGTTTATGTAGTTATGACTATTGTGAAGTACTTATCATCTTTTTGTGCAACGATATGATTATCTCTGCCTTAGTTTATAAATTGATGCTGAGGTTAAAATGAGCATGAGGTTTTGTGAGAAATGTGCCAAGCAAACAGAACATAAAGAGATCATCAAGCAGAAGCCATCAAAGTATGGCAAAAGTCGAAAAGAGCAGTTTAAAGCATTTCTTGAAGGCTTCTTCTCTGGTGTTGCCAGCCCAGCAGGGGCGTCGCTGGATCTGATAGAACGATATGTGGTCTGCACGCAATGCGGCGATCAGACTCTAGAAAATCATGGCAGTGAGTTCCAGTGAGTTAGGAAGAAGAGAAGTCAATTTGTTGCGCTGAATATGACATGGGCTGGCAATCGATTTTGCATTGCCAGCTTGTCTGTTTGGCTACAGGTTATTTACAATGCGGGTCCTGAACTGAAACGGCTTTTGCGTTGGAGTGGTGATCAAACTTGACGTTGATGCGAACGCCGGCCTTCTCAAAAACCACATCGTCGAAGTCGGTCATGGCGATTTTATAGCCGTTGTTGGCAAACAAGCTCGTTACCTTGGTTCGCTGCCTGATTTGCAGTGCAGAAGTGAGTAGTTTATCCATGTTAGTTAGCCTCGTTGTTTTGTCGCAAGCGTATAAGTTCTTTTAATTGTAATATGATACTAGTTTATTAACAAATTTCTGCGGTGAATGATTTAAGCGTATTTATGCAATAAATGGCGAATAGTTATGATTGAGTACGCTTATTGAAGTCCATATTATGCTTAAGGTGTTTATTTGTGATGTGGATCTACATCTAAGGCATTTTCTTTAGGAGTGGAGTTTAAAAAGTTGACATAACTGGTTACAAAAACTAGCGAGCTGTTCTTTCAAGTGGGTCGATTTCATTGCAGTTTCAACGTACGGCGAGTGTCTTTATCCAAACGGATTCCCGTTTTCTGCCTTAACTCCCTTTGTCTTGCTTTTGTCAGTAATGTCACCGTAGTGTCAAATTGAACGCTGCTCAATTGACTTTGTCTGCCAAGAAAAATAGCATCCCGTTCGCTAAGTTACCCGATGGACACCATGCCATCGATATCGTTTCACTTATAGAGGTACAACAGAAACCTATGGACTCGTCGAGTAGTCGAATATCACAGTATGGTTTTTTCGAACGTTCGAAAATGCCTATGGTTTCTTACTAACCTGCCTGCTTTTTTAGCTGTTGCCGGGTAGTAAATGCCCATGGTGTCAGCGAACACTTCCTTTTACTTCGTAAATTCCATACCGACTTTGTTTTATGCAAACGGCAAGGTTTTGTCGTGCGTAACGATTGACTGATGCTCACCGCAGTGAGCCGACAGGTCGTGCGCTGCTTATCGCTTTTTGTCGGGCCAATGTCCGGGCTAAAACGCGCGCAGCGTTGGGGTTTCTTTGTCCTGAGCCAACTCAGGAGAGATAACCATGACTACATTTCGTCATCATCGCATCACCGATGTAAAAAGCGCGCGCTTACCCGCAGCTCAAGCGCTACAAAGCCATATCAAACGTGAATTTTTCAGTGTCAGTAAGCGCCTCACCGTCGGTGAGGTGATTACCCTGCTGCGCGCCAATCCCAGTTTACCTGCGCAGTTGCACGTGGTGGCGCTTATCAATGCAAAAGGGGAATACCAAGGGCTGGTGACTATGGCGCAGTTGATCAGCGCGCATGACGAGCAACCAGTGGCCGAGCTTTGTCAGGGGGAAGCGCATTTTGCCAGCGCATTAGGCGATGCGCACTCTGCGGCGCAGCATCTTTGCCAAAGCGTCTGGCCAATTCTTCCGGTGCTAGACAGCTGCCATCGCGTGATGGGGGTGCTTGAACTGCCTCGCGCCCGAGCCATTTTGCGTCTTGATGGGACTCCGCAGCCATCTTCAGCCAAACCAGCGAAAGGTTGGCAACGTCTTATCCGCTTCTGGAAATAAAATAGGGGGAATTTTCATGTCAATTTCTATCATGACTCAAGAACTGTTGGCTCTGAACATCAGCCAGCATCAAGCGGCAATGCAGCGTTTTGTTGCCGAGCATCCATTGGCGGATTGCGCTGAAGCACTCTCTATTTTGCTTGATGAGCAGCAACTGCACAGCCAGGATGTTCGCGATCTGCTGCGTTTACTTCCGCTGGATCAACAGGCCGCTTTGTTTGGCTATTTTTCCCTATCTTGGCAGCAGGCCATCGCCGAGCAGTTGGCTGCTGATGAACTGGCCCATTTGAGTGAGCGTATGGCACACGATGAGCGGGCGGATCTGCTTGCGTTGCTTGAACCTACGCTCAAACAGCAAGTGTTGCAGCAGATGGATAGCCTTGAGCGTCAGGACATTGAACGCCTCGCTTCTTATCCATCGGATTCGATTGGCGCGGTGATGACGACCGATTTTGCTGTCTTAGATGCGACATCAACCATAGAAGAAGCGATGCACCACTTGCGCAGGATTGCGGCGGAGCGGGAAACCATCTATCAAGCGTACGTGGTGGATGAACAGCAAAAACTGAAAGGGACAGTTTCTTTACGCGATATGTTGGTGGCGGAGCCCAGCCAGCGCATTGCTGACATTATGACGCAGGCCTTAATCTTTGTTTGGGTGGATGAACTTCAAAGCGTGGCGGCACAAGCGATCAGCAAGTATGACTTGTTGGCTATTCCAGTACTTGACTTACAGAATCGCTTGGTTGGTATCGTCACCTATGATGACGCCATGGATGTGGCAGAAGATGAAGCCGATCGCCACGTTCATAGAGCGGGAGCGGTGGATTTTAGTGGCAATTTGAAGGATGCCACTATTGGTTTGATGTATCGCAAGCGGGTGTTTTGGCTGGTCCTTTTGGTGTTTGGTAACATTTTTTCTGGCGCTGGAATCGCCTACTTTGAAGACACGATTCAAACTTATGTGGCGCTGGTGTTCTTTTTACCTTTGTTAATCGATAGCGGCGGTAATGCGGGGTCTCAATCGGCTACCTTGATGGTGCGCGCCTTAGCCACCGGAGAAGTCGTGGCAAAAGACTGGGCCAAAATGCTCAGCAAAGAACTATTGATCTCAGCGCTGCTCGGAGTGACGATGGCAGTGGCGGTCTCGCTGCTCGGTTTTTGGCGCGGCGGTGCGGAAATTGCGTTGGTGGTGGCAATCACCATGCAAATAGTGGTGATTGTGGGATCGGTGGTTGGTATGTTGCTGCCTTTTGTTCTCAGCAAATTACGTTTTGACCCAGCGTCCGCCAGTGCGCCGTTGATTACCACTATCGCCGATGCGATTGGCGTGATGATTTATTTCTCGGTGGCGACCATGATCTTGGATTTTCCGCCGATGGCTTAAAAGCCCAAACACCGGCGAGGCAGCATGTGGAATATCCAAGTATTTATTCTGCCCTTGCTGCTCGCGGTGGCGATGATGATTTTGCTCTCCAACATGGCGCTGCGCCCTGAAGTACGGGTGATTGGCCGGCTCAGCCTTGAACCTTCTGTCTCTCTAGCGAGTTGGCAGGTTGCCGAGGTGTAGCGATTTTACCTGAGACTCACGCCACTAAGCTGGCGTGATGTTTCTCGCACTGTGACTGATAACCGTGCAGTTTGCTGAAAAGATCGGCATGATATCGGATTAACCATTCACCTCAACTGTTCAGGGAAGAGACATGAAAGACGAAACCCTTTCGATTCATTTTGGCTATGAGACCGATCCAACCACCAAATCCGTCGCGACGCCTATCTATCAAACCGTTGCGTATGAGTTTGACAACGCTCAGCATGGCGCTGATCTATTTAATCTTGCCGTACCCGGCAACATTTACACGCGTATTATGAACCCTACCAATGATGTGTTGGAAAAACGTATGGCGGCATTGGAAGGCGGGATCGCCGGTTTAGTGGTCAGTGCTGGCAGTGCAGCGATTCACTATGCCATTCTGACTTTGGCGCAAGCGGGGGACAATATTGTCTCCACGCCGCAGCTTTATGGTGGTACCTATACCTTGTTCGCGCACATGTTGCCGAACATGGGCATTGAAGTGCGTTTTGCCAAAGACGACCAACCAGAAAGTTTGGCTGCGCTTATCGATGACAAAACCAAAGCCGTCTACTGTGAAAGTATTGGTAACCCGGCTGGCAACATTATTGATCTGGAAAAAGTGGCGCAACTGGCTCACGCGCAGGGGGTGCCTGTGATTGTCGACAACACCGTCGCAACGCCGGCGGTCTGTAAACCGATAGAGTTTGGTGCTGACATCGTGGTGCACTCGCTGACTAAATACGTTGGCGGTCACGGTACGACGCTTGGCGGCATTATTATTGATTCCGGTAAATTCCCTTGGGCACAGCATAAAGATCGTTTTCCGGTGTTCAATCAACCAGAGCCTTCTTACCACGGCGTGGTTTATACCGAGGCGTTTGGTCCAGCGGCGTTTATTGGCCGTGCACGCACAGTACCACTGCGTAATACCGGCTCGGCGCTCTCGCCAATGAACGCGTTTATGTTGCTGCAAGGGCTGGAAACGCTCTCCCTGCGCATGGAGCGCCATACCGAGAATGCAATGAAAGTGGCACAATATTTAAGTGCGCACGACAAAGTGAGTTGGGTTAGCTACGCAGGGCTGCCAAGCTCCAAACACTACCCATTGGCGGAGAAGTACATGAAAGGCAAACCGTCAGCGATTCTCTCCTTCGGCCTTAAAGACGGTTACGAGGCAGGGGTGCGTTTTTATGATGCACTGAAGATTTTCAAGCGCTTAGTAAATATTGGTGATGCGAAATCACTGGCTTGCCATCCTGCCTCGACCACGCATCGCCAGCTAAGTGAAGCTGAGCAAAAACAAGCGGGTGTCGCGCCGGAGATGATCCGTTTGTCGGTGGGTATTGAACATATTGACGACATTCTGGCCGATCTAGAACAAGCGCTAAACGCTTAAATCTCAGGATTTCGCACTTACAGAGGTCAGCTTTCGCTGGCCTTTGTTTTTGTGAGATGAACGAAAACACGAAATAAATTCTCTCCCGCCACTTTAGGCATCTTGAGGCTCGATGCACAAAGTAGCGAGAGAGAAAATGGTTAGAACTGCGCCTGAATCCAGATCATCCGATGGTCAGAAGAGACGTCTTTTCCGTTACCGTATTTGCCGATACGAGCGTCATTAAATAAGGCGCGACCCGCTTCATAGGAAGCAGGCCAGTAGATACCAGAATCAACAATGTTCAAGGTTGCCGACGGCATAGCGTAATCGACGCCAAGGCCAAAGGTTGACGAAATGCGATTCGGATATGGGTGGTTTACCGCTTTATCGACCGCATGCTCTGCGGCACCGAAGCTGGTTGGGTACAACTCACCATTCATTACTTTTTGGTTCAGCAATGGATCAGCGTGCAGATCTTTCATCACCTGACTGATGCCGTCACCCGAGACTGGATCGAGGTTGAGATCGCCCATGATGACAAAATGTGAGCCAGTTTTCAGGCCGCCATTCTTACCAGCATCGTCGTAGAAGTAGGCTTTGTTTTGCACATAGTCATGCCAAAATGCGACTTCAGCCGCGTTCTGCGCTTTGTTCTTGCCCGGGTCAAACACCGGAGGTGTTGGGTGAGAGAGCAGCAGGTGCACGACTTGATTGCCGTGGGCAGTTGGAATAATGATTGGTGCGTCGACGTGGTTTTTCGACGACAAACGTACCTGTTGCCACTCATCATCGCTGTACCAATTATCACCGCACTTCATACCCGCAGGGATAGTTTGAGAGCCGTCGCAAATGGTGATGGTAGGAATTTGTGCGCCTTGCATGTCTTTCCATTTAAAGGTTTGGAAGGTTCGCGTATTGGCACTATCTATTTCAAATTTAGACATCAAAGCAAACGCGTATTGGCCGTGATAAAGGCCAAATCCCCATGCATCGCCGGGCATTTGCCCCGCAGTGCCGTTGTTATCCAAGTCAAATTCGCTTAGCAGACCCGTATTCGTGGCGTAAGAGTGCGCAAAAGGATACTCAATGGGTTCCAGCTCTGCACTGCCGCCAGCGCCTTGTAAACTCTGCGCTACCGACAAGTAGTTGTTTTGAAATCCGATCAGCGCCGATTTATCTTCGCCTGTACCGTCGTTATTGTACTCTGCCATCATCAGCACATCGGGGCGATTTTTCTGGATGATTGCCGCCACATTACGGATCTGGATGACTTTTTCTGCGGTGGTTTTCTCGTTGTCAGCAATACTGCCGTCGAGATACGCCGTGACCAATTGGGTTTGTTTGCTTGGTGGAATTTGCATCTCATTGACCAGATCGGCAAAGGTGGCTCGATCGAAGGAGAGATTGTACGTAGCAATTTTGACCGTGGTCGGTTGTACGTCAACGTATTTTGTTTCTTCATCACAACCAGTTAGTAACGCGGTACCGATGAGCAGGGCAAGGGGGGTAAGTAGAGTTTTCATAACCATGGAATCTCGTTGGTAATAATTGAGGCGAATACTATATTGATCAATAACTTGAGTAAGAGATTCGGCTCACACAAATACTCACTAAATTACATCAATTGCAGTAAATGTGTGATTAGTGCCAAATCAGCATCACTTCCAACAGAAAGAGAGCACGTTAATAAGCGAGATGCTGAAAGCAAATACGCTAATCGAGTTGGATGAGAGAAAAATGACAGCGTAGGACGATGGGCAAGTTTATGTTGATAGTTTTTCTAGCGACAAGAGAGTTCGGACGGTTTCTATTTGATTGAAATTTATACATAAATTGATGGTGAGGGTAAATTTTGCGATTCACATGGAGTATTTAATATAAATATATTGCAGTGCGTCACACTTGTCATGTAAATGATTTTATAGATAACTTTTCTTGGATTAGCATCCCAGTTTTCTTTGGCTAGGTTAACATTATGAAAAGTAAACTAATTCTATGTTCGGCTGTACTAGCAGTACTCTCTGGTTGTGCTTCGGTTCCAACTGCCGATAAGGAAGCAACTAATCAAGCGAAGCAGTTTGCTGCTCCAACAGAAGGTAAAGCGGGCGTGTATGTTTACCGCATCGACACACCGATTGGTGCGGCACTGAAAAAGGATGTGCGCATCGATGGCGAATGTATTGGTGAAACCGCTGCGGGTGTATTCTTCTACCATGAAGTAGACGGTAATAAAGATCACATCGTGAGCACGGAGTCAGAGTTCTCACCGAATGAGCTTTCTCTGTATACGGAACAAGGTCGTCTTTACTTTGTTCAGCAGTACATCAAGATGGGGGCATTTGTTGGCGGTGCGGACGTTGTGGTGGTCGATGAATCATTAGGCAAAAAAGAAGTACTGAAAACCGACATGGCGATTAAGGGTAACTGCTCTAGCAAGTAAGTTTGCTTTTCTCGTAGCTAAAACCCTAAGCGTAACCGCTTAGGGTTTTTTGTTATGGTTGAGATGGCGTCGTGCTTAGGAGCGACTTACGCTTGACTGACAAAATTGGTTACCCTCTCGGTGAGTCGCTGTTTCTCTTCAAGGCTGATAAAGCTGGCTTCAATCGCATTGAGGCTAAACTGGGCCAGCTCTTGTTTAGTCACGGGATGAGCGTTGGCGACGGCCAGAAAATTATCGCTCATGTAGCCGCCGAAATAGGCAGGATCATCCGAGTTGAGGGTAACGCACAAACCTTGACGCAGTAACTCGACCACATTGTGCTGTTCCATGCTCTCTACCACTTTCAATTTCAGATTCGATAGCGGACAGACGGTTAACGGCATTCGACTTTGGATAAGTGTTTCCACTAACGCAGCATCCTCAACACAGCGCACGCCATGGTCAACCCGTTGTACTTTGAGCAATTCCATCGCGTTTTTTACATTCAGTGCCGGGCCTTCCTCACCAGCATGAGCAACGGCTAAAAAACCAGCTTCATGGGCTTTGGCAAATACCCGCGCAAACTTTTCGGGCGGATTGCCTTGCTCTGAAGAGTCTAAACCGACCGCGACGATTTTATCCTTGAAGGGCAGAGCCTGTTCTAACGTCGCTAGGGCGTCCTCTTCGCTCAAATGGCGCAGAAAACACATAATCAATTGGCTGGAAATGCCTAACTCGTGCTTGGCTTGAGTAAGGGCGCGATGAATACCATTGACCACTGTTTCAAAGGCAATACCACGCGCGGTGTGGGTTTGCGGGTCGAAGAAGATTTCGCTATGCAGGACATTATTTTGCTGGCAACGCAGCAGATAAGCCCAAGTTAAATCGAAGAAATCTTGTTCGTGAATCAGAACATTGGCGCCTTGATAATAGATATCGAGAAAAGACTGCAAGTTAGAAAACTGGTACGCCTCGCGCACTTCATTTGGCGATGCATAGGGAATGGCAATCTGGTTACGCGTGGCCAGCTCAAACATCAGTTCGGGTTCGAGGGTACCTTCAATGTGCAGATGCAGTTCGACTTTCGGCAGTTGCTCAATAAATTGTTTCATATATCACTCTTAATCAAAAAGTTACGATTAAGCGCCATTCACCTTGAACAGAAAATCCTACAAAGAGAAAAGCGAATAATCACTTTACTCTTCGTAATCAGAACTTTACGGATCCTGGTAGAGACCCCCACACCCTATTAGTGGGGTTATACGAAGCAAATTGTCATTTCGCCCGCGTGCGGTGCAAAAACGTGCCTCGAATAATAACCAATAGTTGAGAAAAGTCCACTGTTCCACTGCCAACCAACACTTCATGCCCTTGCAGGCTATAGAGCGAGCATTGTGTGACTCAAACAGCGATATGCGTAACCGCACTTAGGTATAGTCGGTTTTATTTGTCACCTAGGGGTAATGATGAAGAAAAACAAATGGTTAAAAAGAACGTGTTTGAGTGCCGTTCTGGGAATGGGCGCGGTCATTGTGCATGCTAGTGCCGCGTCCCTTTCGTTACCAGATGGTGAGCAATGGCTGGCGCATGCCAAGCAGGGGTTAGCGCCTTATTGGATGATGCCGAGTGCCCGAGGGGAGCCAGAGGGTAATTTCCCCACCTTTCGTTGCGACGATGGACAGTTGCTGGATGTGAAACGCGTTTGCGCGGAGCTCAATTATGGTTGGATAACCCCGCATTTTGGCCGCGAATATACGCGGATGAAATCGCGGCAAACCTATGCGTACGGGGTGCTTTTTCATCTCACTGGCGATCCTGAGGCGCTCAAGCTCGCGCGTCAGGGGGCGAAGTATTTAATCGAAGAGCTGCAAGATAAGGAGCATGGCGGCTTTATCAGCTTCACTCAGCAGGGTAATGCTGGGCTTGAGTGGCAACAGCGCACTTCGCAAGATCAAGCGTATGCTTTGGTCGGGCTGGCGATGCTCTATTATCTTACTCGCGACGCGCAAATTGAGTCGGTGTTGATCCAGCAGCAGCGCTTTATTTTTGATAAGTATCGTTTACCCGATGGCAAGGGACTCGCTTGGGTGCTGGAAGATGGCGATGAACAAAGTGCCAAGCAACGTGAGCTGGTCGCTCAGCTTGATCAGATCAATGGCTATCTACTGTTGGTTGCTCCGCTACTCCCAGAACCGCATAAAAGCCGCTGGCTAGAGGATCTCAATTGGCTGACACAAGTGATGCTAAGCCACTATTACTCGGCTGAGGAACAGCGTTTCTATGGAGCAATTCATCACACATCGGTGATGATGCAAAGCGCGAAGCACAACGATTTCGGTCATACCATTAAAGCGTATTGGATGACCTATCTGAGTGGGCAAAAACTGGGCAATGCAGCTTGGCAGACGCTCGCGCACAAAGGCATGCAGCATACATTGCAGCAAGCGCAATACGCACCGAATTGGGCGGATATTGAACCTTGGGTCCCACCAGCGTTGCAAGCGCAATGGAAAGGGCAGCAAGTCCTGAGTTGGCGCAGCCGTCCGGGCAATAATGGGATTTCTTCCTGGGAATGGGCCGAATTGGACCAAGCGGCGATGACGCTGGCGTTACTCGATGGCAACGTCCCCGAGGTACTGTATTACACCTTACCAAGTTTTATGCAGATTTGGGTTGATCCTCGTTTTGGCGGCGTGGGCCTCAACCCGCAATCCACCAAGGCTTTTCACTGGGGCAATGCCTATCATCAATTTGAACATGCATTGGTTGGATACCTTTTTAGCCAGCAGATGAGCAAAAAGCCGGTTACGCTCTACTATGCGATGGACAAGGCGCAAGCAGAGCACCTCGCGCCTTATTATTTCAACGCGGATGTCCAACAGGTTGAAAGCCTACCCAATGCGGCAGGGCTGCAACGCATTAAAGTGCAGTTTACGTCGTTAAAACCATGAGCGTTACAGGCCAAGAATGAGCAAAGGGCAGGAGAACTGCCCTTGTTGGAGAAAGAGTTAGTGGAAAAAGCTCACTTGCTGCTTGAGTGAGTTCGCTTGCTTTTGTAACTCGTTGGTACTTTGCGCCGTTTGCGCGCTGGTCGCTTTGCTCTCGAGGTTGAGTTCGCTAATCGTATGAGCACTGGCGGCGATCTCTTAAGATACTTGCGCCTGCTCTTCAGCGGTGGCAGCAATCGTATCGGCCGGCGCTGCAATCGCGTGAACTTGCCCAGTAATCGCTTCTAGCGCTGAACCACCTTCTTGCGCTTTATCCAAGGCTTGATTGGCGTTGCTTTGACTTTGGGTCATCAAATTTACTGCATTAACGGTTGAGGCTTTGAGCTTGGCGATAATGGTCACGACCTCTTTGACGGACATTTGCGTGCGGTGGGCCAAGGTGCTTTGATTCTTATTAATAAATCGATTGATTAAAATTGGTCAGTCTTGAGAAATGAGTGAACAGCGGGATAAAAAAACAGCCGGGCTAGGCCGGCTGCTGAACTTATAGAGAGGAAATTGTCGTGCTGAGTTGGTGAGTTTCACCCGGTTGCAGCGTTTTACCTTGATCAATACTCGCTGCGTGCAGCGTCGATTCGACACACAACATGGTTTGATAGCCGTTATCTGACATATCGGCCATGCCTTTGGCTCCTTCAGCCCACGGGTTCCACAGTACGGCTGAGTTGTGGCCTTGGTTCTCAACACACAAGGTACGCTCAAAGAGAGGATCGTTGACGAGGATTTGCGCTTCAGGCTGAGTGTAAACGCGATCGATGGTGTCGCTCAGTTTCAGGACATTTTCACCTTGGCAAACCTGGCCTTGCAATAAGCTGTCGATATACTCTGCACCCATGCCGGATATTTCCGTTTGGCTAATGTCACCCACGTTTAGATAGGTATGCAGTGCGCCAGAGAACGTCCAAGGTTTGTCATCAATGTTAGACACTTTCAGCGTCACGTTGAGCCGGTCGCCCACCTCTACGATCAAACGAGCATCAAACAGGTAGGGCCAAATCTGATGGGTCTCTTCGCTGGCAAATAGACCTAATTCGACAATCACACCGCTTTCGTTTTCACGATGTTCCAGCAACTGCCACTCAGTTGAACGGGCAAAACCGTGTGCTGGCGCGGCAATGCGGCCAAACCAAGGCCAACACACTGGGATCCCACCGCGTAGCGCCGCTTTGCCGTCAAAGATCGCCTTGTCGCTCATCCAAATCAACTCTTTTTGGCCTTGAGGCGCAAAAGAGACCACGTGGCCGCCATGCAAAGCGATGCCTGCGCTCGCTTTTTCGTGCATGACACGGACAATTTTCACTTGATCGACTTCGACGATGGTCACGCAATCGGATAGCACCGTAAGAGCAGGAAGGTTTTTGAGTTCCATCTGTATATCCTTAAAAATCAGCTTCTAAAGATAAGATTTGCCAAAACCAAATGTCGAGTTGCTGTGTTGAATCGTCAGCAATAGCCAACTGAAATTGGTATTCACAAATCTCTGATACTAAAAAGGCGACCTAAGGTCGCCTTTTTGTCTAACGAAAGTTTTCGTTAATCACTTTTAAATCTAAGGATTACTTAGAGATGTGAGCAATTAGGTCTAGAACTTTGTTTGAGTAACCGATTTCGTTGTCGTACCAAGATACAACTTTAACGAAGTTATCAGTTAGAGCGATACCCGCTTTAGCATCGAATACAGAAGTTTGAACTTCACCGATGAAGTCTTGAGAAACGACTGCATCTTCAGTGTAACCTAGAACGCCTTTTAGTTCGCCTTCAGAAGCTTCTTTCATTGCTGCACAGATAGCTTCGTAAGATGCACCGTTTTTAAGGTTAACAGTTAGGTCAACAACAGAAACGTTAGCAGTTGGTACGCGGAAAGCCATACCAGTTAGTTTGCCGTTTAGTTCTGGAAGAACAACGCCTACTGCTTTAGCTGCGCCAGTTGAAGATGGGATGATGTTCTGAGAAGCACCACGGCCACCGCGCCAGTCTTTCGCAGAAGGACCGTCTACAGTTTTTTGAGTTGCTGTAGTTGCGTGAACTGTTGTCATCAGACCAGACTCGATACCGAACTTGTCGTTAAGAACTTTAGCGATAGGAGCTAGACAGTTAGTCGTACAAGAAGCGTTAGAAACGATGTCTTGACCAGCGTAAGAAGTGTGGTTAACACCCATTACGAACATTGGAGTCTTGTCTTTAGAAGGACCAGTTAGAACAACTTTCTTAGCACCAGCTGTGATGTGTTTACGAGCTGTTGCGTCGTCTAGGAATAGACCAGTTGCTTCAGCTACTACGTCAACACCGATTGCATCCCACTTAAGGTCTTCTGGGTTACGCTCAGCAGTTACACGTACAGTTTTACCGTTAACGATTAGGTTACCGCCTTCAACTTCAACAGTACCATTGAAACGGCCGTGAGTTGAGTCATACTTCAGCATGTATGCCATGTAATCTACGTCGATAAGGTCATTGATACCTACAACTTCGATGTCAGCACGCTCTTGCGCTGCACGGAAAACGAAACGACCGATACGGCCAAAACCGTTAATACCTACTTTGATAGTCATTATAGTTGCTCCACAACTTAATTTCTGATTAAAGATAACTGGTAGTAAAATTACAGAATCCAGTAAACATCTGCAAGTGATAATCGGACTTAACTTGTTTAAAGTCAAAAAAAAGCGTCGCTTTTTTTAACAATTCATCGCAAATGCTCGTTTTTTAAACTTCGAACGGATTATTCTACTCGCCAGTTGGCGTAAAATAACTCAGGAGTCAGGGACTCCTGACCCATTTTGAAACACGGGACACTATGGTGAAAAAGTATGTGCTACAACTTTAATGTTCCGCAAGTTTTTTGCAAAAAAACTCCACAGCACAATGGAAAAATAAGGAAAACGATAACGTGGTATCAGACGAAAAAAACGTGGTGAAGTCAGACCAGCAGTGGCGTGAACTGCTCTCCGAGGAAGAGTATTACATCTGTCGGCAACAGGGAACGGAGCCACCTTTTAGCGGCAAACTACTGCACAACAAAGAGACGGGAGAATATGTGTGTACGTGCTGTCAAACGCCGCTGTTCTCATCACTCAACAAGTATGACTCTGGTTGTGGTTGGCCAAGTTTTGATGCACCGATCAATGACCAAGCCATCCGCTATTTAGAAGACTTAAGTCACGGAATGAGGCGAGTTGAAATACGTTGCGCAGCCTGTGATAGTCATCTGGGACACGTTTTTCCCGACGGTCCGGCAACCACTGGCGAGCGTTTTTGTGTCAATTCTGTGTCGTTAATTTTCAACAAAATGGCAACGAATGACGAATAATTCAGCAGAATATGTTGGCTGATTTCATAAATGCTTAAGCTTTGTCACCTTTTGAGAGCGGAACGAGTGAGCGTAAAAAACCTTCTGAGAGGAAGGTTTTTGATTTAGCTTTTTTCTGTATGTTTTAAAAAGAGGTTAGAGTGTTTTGGGGACTAAACTCGCGCGATACTGGCCACTTTTCAGCGCGGACACCACTTCGTCCGCCAGTTCGTTGAGTTGTTCATATTCTTGGTCAGTAAAGCCGAACATAATATTGAGTTCGCGCTGGGTGGCGAGCGGGACGCCAAACTCTTTCGCCACCATGGCCCACAGATAGGCATGTTTCATGCGCCTTAAACCTTGGTTAGTGCTGGCGAGCGATTTGAGCGCATCGACATTCACTTTGCCATCTTTGGTAAGCTCAAGTGAATGGTTGAGTAAGGCGAGCGTTTTCTTGGCATCTCGAGTGGTATAAAACGTAGCAAGTGCGTACTGCATTTCTGCCGTCTCTAACTGTGGCGATCCTTCCATTTGTAAAAACTGACGTCGCGCTTCATGACTGCCCGTTTGGCTCCAGAGAAAGTAGAGGCTCTCAGGCTTTGAAGACTGACGCAGCTCCTTAACGATGCGCTCTAGCTCAGCAATACTGTGGACCAAGGCATTAAATCGGTTCTGTTTAAGCTCGGTTTGATCGATGGGGGTGATCTGCGAAGCGAGCTCCAAGCATTTGCGATAGTCTGCGACTAATTGGTATTCGCGAATTTTATTTTTATCGGACGGATCTTTGAGTACTTCAAAGCGATGCCAAATGAGATCGGTGCGCGCAATACGGCACTGGCCGTCATCCATATTGAGTTTATTGCAGCGTAAATCGGGATAAGCCTGGCATAACTGTTCGGTGGTTTTGTTACCTTCAAGACAGCCACTAAGAAATAAGGGAAGGCTTAATGGGATTAACCATTTTTTTACTTTCATAGACGTTTGCTTGTGATCCATTACAACAATTCATTTACTCTTTCTTGACTCAGTTTAGTATCCGGATATTTTCTGTGAACAAAATGTCAGTAAGAAGGTAGTTTATGGACACAGAACAGCTATTAAACGCAATGACGCCAGAAGTGTATCAGCGTTTGGCTTATGCGGTAGAAACTGGGCGCTGGCCTGAGGGTACAATACTTTCGAAGGCACAGCGAGATTCCTGTATGCAAGCTGTGATGTTATATCAATCTAAGCATAATACGGACGCGCAACATATGTCGGTTGCGGCTGGTGGCGAGATTTGCTTTAAGTCTAAAGCCGAGCTGAAAAAGCAGTTTCAAGCAGGACAAGAAGATATTGTTCGAGTCAATCCTAACCGAGATTGATCGCTAAAGAACCTAGAACCTAGAACCTAGAACCTAGAACCTAGAACCTAGAACCTAGAACCTAGAACCTAGAACCTAGAACCTAGAACCTAGAACCTAGAACAAGCCTAGGTTCTAAGTTTTCCTTTATAAGCTCATTTCGCCGCGCAGTACTTGCTGCATCTGCTGCTTCACTTCTTCGTAAGTCAGATTCTGGCTTAACAGGTAATGTAATTTGGCGAGCGCTGCCTCGGGTGTCATATCATAGCCACTGATCACGCCGGCTTCCGCAAGAGCACACCCTGTGGCGTATCCGCCCATGTTGACTTTACCTGCCAAACATTGGGTCAGGTTAACGACGATTACGCCTCGTTCAGATGCCTCTTTCAAATGACCGAGCAGCTCTGGGTTTTGTGGTGCGTTACCTACACCGAAGGTCAACAGAATCATCGCATTCACAGGCTGGCGCAGCGTATTGCGGATTACTTCATGGGAAATGCCCGGGTACATGGTGATAACGCCAATCGGTTGTGGGGTGATGTGGTGCACCTTAAACTCGCCTTGCGGTTTTGCGCCGACACTGACGTTGCTGCTGACTTGGATGTTGATACCCGCTTCGAGCAATGGCGGTAAATTCGGTGAAGTAAAGGCGTTAAAACCATCCGCGTGCGATTTCACGCTGCGATTGCCACGCATCAGTTGGTTGTTGAAGAACAGTGTAACTTCGTTAATCGGGTAGTTAGCGGCAATGTGCAGAGCATTGAGCAGGTTGGCTTGACCGTCAGAGCGAAGTTGCGCCAGAGGAATTTGTGAACCGGTAACAATCACAGGTTTACCGAGATTTTCCAACATAAAAGAGAGCGCAGAAGCGGTGTACGCCATGGTATCTGTGCCGTGCAGAATCACAAACCCATCATACTTGTCGTAGTTGTCACGAATATCATCGGCGATCTGCTGCCAATCGGCTGGCGTCATGTCTGACGAGTCGATCAGCGGCTCATATTCATGGATGGTGTATTGCGGCATCTCTGGTCGGTGGAACTCAGGCATGCTGGCAAGTTGCTTTTCCATAAAGCCAGCGACGGGTACGTAACCGTGGTCAGATTTCTGCATGCCGATGGTGCCGCCCGTGTAGGCAATGTAGATGTGTTTTCTTGTCATAGTGCGTTATCGCTCTGATGTAGGGGGAACAGAGCGGGAATTATAGCGGAATATGCTGCAATAAAAAGGGGCATCGTGTGATGCCCCAGTTGGTCGGATTACTCTACCTGACAATTCAGGCAGAAAGCATAATAGCCTTTGGGATCATTGAAGTTTTGCAGCAGCGACGCCTGTTGCTCCATCTGTTTGGCGACAGGCAGTAAGCTTTGTGGGATGAGTGATTGCACGTCAAAACCAACAGAGATAGAGACCTGCTTCATGAACTCTTGGATGAACTGTTCAGTCGGTGACAATGGCTCTTCGACCCAGTAAAGGTTATAGCTCTCGAGATTGGCCATTTTTGCCGCTTCAGCGACCGCGTCGTCAAAGTCGCCGATTTGATCAATCAGACCATGATTGAGTGCGTCAAAACCTGTCCACACTCGACCTTGAGCGACCTTGTCAACCGCTTCCAATGACATGTCGCGGTTATTGCCCACCAAGCTAATAAAACGATGGTAGCCGTGTTCAATGCCCATCTGGAACGCTTGCGCGGCGCCTTCTGAAATGCCAGTGCTGATGCCTTCTTTTGAGAACGGTGAGGTACCGACACCATCGGTATAGATACCGAGTTTGTTGAAACCTTTCTCAAACGTGGTAATGACACTGAAAATCCCAATCGAACCCGTCAGCGTGGTTGGTTGGGCGATGATCTTATCGGCGCTCATCGAAATCCAGTAGCCACCCGAGGCGGCTAGGCTAGACATTGACACCACCACAGGTTTGCCCGCGTCTTTTAAGGCTTGTACTTCGTTGCGGATCACTTCCGAAGCAAAGGCGCTGCCTCCAGGGCTGTCCACACGCAGCACAACCGCTTTCACTTTGTCGTCGTTGCGCGCTTGACGCAGCAGCCCAGCAACGGTGTCGCCTCCCACAGTGCCACGCGGTTGTTGTCCATCCATAATGGTGCCACTAGCAACCACCACCGCAACATCGTCAGCAGTGTGGTTGAAGTTGTCACGCATGGTCGCTTGGTAGTCGTAATAACCAATGGCGTTGTAGCTATCTTCGCCGTTACTGCCAAATTGCTCAGCAAATTTGGCGCGCAACTGTTGCCTTGTGGCTAACTCGTCGACTAAGCCCAGTTCGAGAGCCAGTGCGGCAAGATCGCCGTTGACCGATTTGAGCTGGGTTAAGAACTCGTCCATCGAGGGATTCAGTGTTTGCGCATCAATATTACGATTGGTGGTGACATCATCGACATAAGCGCCCCACATCTGGCTTAACCAACGAGTGGCGGACTCTTTTGCCGCCGGTGACATATCATCACGAATGAAAGGTTCAATTGCCGACTTATAGGTGCCAACACGGAAGACGTGAGTGGTGACCTCCAGTTTTTCGAGCAAGGTTTTATAGTAGAGGTTGAAGGCACTGTAGCCTTTGAGCATCACGCCACCGTCCGGTGCCAAGTAAACTTTATCCGCGTAACTGGCGAGGTAGTACTGACTTTGGTTATAAAATGCGCCGATGGCGTAAATCGGCTTGCCGCTGGTTTTAAATTCGTTCAGCGCTTTGGCGATATAACGCAGTTTGGTGAGGTTCGTTTCCGGCAAATCGCGCAGCGCCAATACGATACCGGTGATCTTGTCGTCGTCTTTGGCGTAGCGAATGGTTTTCACCACGTCAAACAGCACGTTTTCTTTCGGCATTTCGTTACCAAACAAAGAGCCGGTAATGGAGTCCATCGGGTGAACATATTGGCTTTGTTCAACGATAGGGCCTGACAGGTTAAGTACCAGTGCCGAAGCTTTTTCCACTTGAGGCTGTGTTTCTGCGCCATGAAGATAAACAAAATAGATTAACGCGATGGATAGCAGAAAAATCAGGTTTGTTAGGGCTAGACGTACAAAGCTGATTGCTTTCCAGATCCCTTTAAAAATCAAACCAATGAGCTTGAATATTTTTTTCATTGTGTCTCCGTAACGAGATGCGTTGGGCTTTCGCGCGGCGAAAACCAGTTCTTATCTTTTGTATTCTGTGGTTTGACAGTGAAATAAGTTCCCAGCGGGGAGAGTAAAATCGTTCTGAGAACGCAAAAGATAATTTTTTCAAAGCTTAACATGCAACTTCATGAAATGGCATATACGAAACAAGATTGATCAGTGTTACAAATATGTAAACACCTGTTTGATTTTTTGCTTTGTTCGTCATAACGTGGTCAGACCACAATAAATAAAAATGGAAGTTTGTCATGTCTGCCATGTACCCACACTTATTACAACCATTGGATCTCGGTTTTACCCAACTACGCAATCGAGTTTTGATGGGGTCGATGCATACAGGCCTGGAAGAGCATAAGGAAGGATTGCAAAAGCTGGCTGCTTTTTATGAAGAACGTGCCAAAGGTGGCGTTGGTCTGATTGTGACCGGCGGATTCTCCCCCAATTTACGTGGCCGCTTACATCCACTCAGCGCCGAATTTAGCAAACCCAAACATGCTCGCGCGCACCAAGTGGTGACCGAAGCAGTACACAAACATGGCGGTAAAATCGCCTTGCAGATCTTACATGCGGGTCGCTATGCGATGCACCCTTTCGCGCAGAGTGCTTCGGGCATCAAAGCGCCGATTGCCAAATTCGCTCCGAGCGAAATGAGCCCAAGGCAGATCCGCAAAACCATCGACGCTTTTGCCAACAGTGCAGAGTTGGCCCAATTGGCTGGTTACGATGGTGTCGAAATCATGGGCTCAGAAGGCTACCTGATTAACCAGTTCCTCTGTAAACGCACTAACATGCGCTACGACGATTGGGGCGGCAGTTACCGTAAACGCATGCGCTTTGCGGTCGAAGTGGTCAAAGCGGTACGCAAAGCCGTTGGGCAGGAATTTATCATTATCTTCCGCCTGTCGATGCTCGATTTGGTCGAGCAGGGCAGCACGTTTGAAGACGTTATCCTACTGGCCAAAGCGCTTGAAAATGCGGGCGTGACCATTATCAATACCGGCATTGGCTGGCACGAAGCGCGCATTCCGACCATCGCTACCCAAGTACCGCGCGGTGCATTTACTTGGGTTACCGAGAAAGTTAAACCGCATGTCTCAGTACCGATAGTGACTTGTAATCGCATCAATACGCCAGAAGAAGCCGAGCGTATTTTGGCCTCAGGCCAAGCCGATATGGTTTCCATGGCCCGCCCGTTTTTGGCTGATCCGCATTTTATTGCCAAAGCGGAGCAGCAGAAAGCGCACCTCATCAACACCTGTATTGGTTGTAACCAAGCTTGTCTTGATAACGTATTTCAGGCTAAACGAGCCAGTTGCTTGGTCAACCCACTGGCGTGTTATGAGACGGAGATCGTGGTGGAGCCTGCGCTGGAGAAAAAACGCATCGCAGTGGTGGGCGCAGGGCCGGCGGGGCTCTCTTGTGCGACAACCTTGGCCAAACGTGGTCACAGTGTTGATTTGATTGAGAAAAATGACCGCATTGGTGGCCAATTCCGCTTAGCCATGCAAATTCCCGGCAAAGAAGAGTTTCGTGAAACCATTCGCTACTTTGCCAACATGATTGACGAAACAGGCGTAAACCTGCGCCTCGATACCGAAGCGAGCTTAGAGCTGCTCAAAGAGTACGACGAAGTGGTTTTGGCCACTGGGGTTGAACCGCGCAAAGTGAGCATTCAGGGGCTTGAAGGCAGCGATAAAGTGATTGACTACCAAACCCTGATTCGTGACAAAACGCCTGTGGGCGAGAAAGTGGCGATCATTGGTGCCGGTGGCATTGGCGTTGATGTGGCCAGCATGGTAACGGAGCCTGCGCAGCACACGCTCGACGATTGGCTCCACGAATGGGGCATTGATAAAGAGATGGCGCATCCGGGCGGTCTCTACCCATTCCCTGACGCCGTCAGCGATAAAACCGTGTGGCTATTGCAGCGTCGCAAAGGGCGCGTCGGCCGTGGTCCGGGGAAAACCACAGGTTGGATCCACAAACGTACTTTGGAGAAACGCGGCGTGAATCTGCTCGGTGGGGTGAGTTATGAGAAAATTACTCCAGAGGGCTTGCACATTCGTTTAGATGGCAAGGAACAGATCCTTGATGCGGATAGCATCATCGTCTGTGCAGGGCAGGAGTCCGTTCGTCCGTTTGAAAGTCAATGGTCAGAGCTGGGTGATAAACTGCACGTCATCGGTGGTGCTGATTACGCTGGCGAACTTGACGCGGTACGCGCCATCAAACAAGGGATGAAACTGGCGATTAAGCTGTAACTACGCCAAGTGAATCAATTCAGAGCCGTGCCATGCGCGGCTTTTTTATTGGCGTTATTTCCACAGAAAACAGGGTGTTATTGACACGCTTGAATTATGCTAAAGTGAGGCGCAATCGGGTTACCCCGCTAAGAATAGCAACTCACTGACTCACACTTTTGAAAAGGACAGATCCATGGACGCTCTCGAACTGCTATTAAACCGCCGTTCTATCGCTAAGTTGAGTGCGCCTGCGCCGGAAGGCAAAGCGCTGGAAAACATCATTCGCGCTGGTTTACGCGCACCGGATCACGGCGGTCTGACGCCTTGGCGCTTTGTGATTGCGCAAGGAGCAGGCCTGAAAAAACTGGCGGATATTTTGCTAAAAGCCGGACGCGCAGATCAATGCGATGAAGCCGTACTGGAAAAGCTGAAAAATGCGCCGTTTCGCGCGCCGATGGTGATCACTGTGGTGGCCAAAGTGACCGAACACGACAAAGTTCCCGCTTTTGAGCAACATCTTTCCGCGGGATGCGCTGTGCAAGCGATGCAAATGGCTGCGGTGGCACAAGGGTTTCAAGGCATTTGGCGATCCGGCGAGTGGATGTTTCATCCTCAAGTTACTCAAGCGTTTGGCCTACAAGGCGACGATGCAATTGTCGGTTTCCTCTATCTCGGTACGGCCGATTGCAGCGCGATGAAAGTGCCTGAGCGCGATCTGTCAAAGTTTGTTGAATACTTGTAACTGGTTATTTATACAGTTTTTCTTGATTTTTCAGGGCCACATCCGCTAAGGTGGCCCTTTATTGTTTCTCTTCTTATATCGCTATGAGCCGACTTTTTATCGCTGAAAAGCCCAGCCTTGGCCGCGCAATTGCCGCTGCTCTCCCTAATCCGCAGAAAAAAGATCAAGGCTTCATTGTCTGTGGCAATGGAGATGTGGTGACTTGGTGCATCGGACATTTGCTTGAGCAAGTAGAGCCGGATGCTTACGATGAGCGCTATAAAAAGTGGAACATGGCCGATTTGCCCATTGTGCCGCAGCAGTGGCAGTTGCGCCCGCGGAAAACGTCGGCAAAGCAGCTTGCGGTGATCAAAAAACTGCTCAAAGAGGCGACTCAAGTGGTGCATGCGGGGGACCCCGATCGCGAAGGGCAATTGCTGGTGGATGAAGTGCTCGACTACTGCAAAGTGAGTAAAACGAAGAAAGAAGCGGCGCAGCGACTTTTGATCAGTGACCTTAACTTACCTGCTGTCAAAAGAGCCATTTCCTCAATGCGCAGCAATCGCGACTTTATCCCGCTATCGGTCTCGGCGCTGGCTCGTTCACGCGCTGACTGGTTATACGGCATGAACATGTCGCGCGCGTATACCTTACTTGGGCAAAAAGCGGGCTATCAAGGCGTTTTGTCGGTGGGGCGAGTGCAAACGCCAGTATTGGGTTTGGTGGTGCGCCGTGATGAAGAGATCGAAAATTTTATCCCGCGCGACTATTTTACGTTGCATGCGCTGATCCCCTATCAGTACAACGCTGTCGCTTTTGATATTCGCGCGCGCTGGAAACCGAGTGAGGCGTGCAAACCTTGGCAAGATGAAGAAGGGCGCATTCTTAATCGTAAATTGGTGGAGAATGTTGCGCAGCGTATTGCTGGTCAGCCAGCGACGGTCACAGAGTCTGAGCACAAACAGACCAAACAAGCTGCGCCGTTGCCCTATTCGTTGTCGGCATTGCAGATTGATGCAGCGAAGCGCTTTTCTATGAGCGCACAGCAAGTGCTGGATACTTGTCAGGCTCTGTATGAAAAGCACAAACTGATCACCTATCCGCGCTCTGATTGTCGCTATTTGCCACTAGAGCATCTTTCACAGGCCAAGACCGTCATGCAGGCCATCAGCAATAATGCGCGTGAACTCGCTGCCGCCGTTGATGGGGCGGAGCTCTCGCTCAAATCAAAAGCGTGGAATGACAGTAAAGTGGATGCGCATCATGCGATCATTCCCACTCCAAAGCAGGCGAGCGTCAACGCACTTTCGGGGCAGGAGACGAAGATCTACCAGCTCATATCTAGGCAGTATCTGATGCAGTTTTATCCTGCGGCGGTGTATGCCGAAGCCAAGTTGGTGTTTGACATTGCTGGGGGCACTTTTATCGCCAAAGGGCGTCAACTGCTTTTCCCTGGCTGGAAGAGCTTAACGGGCGTGACGGAGAAAGAAGATGATGGCACAGACACTGTGCCGCCATTAGAAAAAGGTACGGTGTTGATGTGCCGGGAAGGGGAAATCAACGATCGTAAAACAGAACCGCCGAAGCATTTTACCGAAGCGACGTTATTACAGGCGATGACGGGTATTGCACGTTATGTCGCGGATAAAGAGCTGAAGAAGATCTTACGAGACACCGACGGATTAGGTACTGAAGCGACCCGTGCGGGCATTTTAGATACCTTGTTCAAGCGCCAATTGTTGTCACGTCAAGGCAAAGCCATTTTAAGCACCGCTGCGGGGCGAGGTCTGGTTAATGCGCTGCCGAACGAATCGACCTATCCAGACATGACGGCTCATTGGGAGCACCAGTTGCAGGGCATGGCGGAGCGCAATCAAGCGTATCAGCCTTTCATGCAAGCGCTAGAAGCGCGGATCTCGGATTTAATGGCACAAGTGAAAAGCGCGCCTGTGCCGCCATCTTTGCAGCATTTGCCAAAAGTAGAGCGCCCTGCGTTTAAGCGGCGTAAAAGTAGCGGCCGAACTTCGGCTTCACGCACCACTTCCAGTAAAAATGCTGCGAGTCGTAAACCACGCCGCGTTAATAACAGTGAATAGTCGAGTTTAATCCTGATGTTGCCACTTATCTATCATCCGCTTTATTCGGATCTGCCGTTACCGCCAGAACATCGCTACCCGATCAATAAATATCGCCATCTGTTTGCAGAGATCAACCGGCAGATGGCTGGCAGTTCGCATTGGCAAAGCAACATCCGTTTTTATCAGCCACAAGCTCTGAGTTTAGAGGACGTGAAACAGATCCATTGTGCTCACTACGTCGATCTACTCGCGTCTGGTCAGCTTCCCGCGGCGAAAATGCGCCGTATTGGCTTTCCTTGGAGTGAACATTTGATTGAGCGAACCTTAACCTCCGCGGGAGGAACGGTACTGACGGCGCAAAAAGCGCTGCAACATGGCTTAGCCATTCATCTTAGTGGCGGCTATCATCATGCTCACCACGACTTTGGCAGCGGCTTTTGTCTGTTCAATGATTTGGTGTTGGCAGCTCATGTCGCCTTGCGCCAAGAGGGCGTGGATAAAGTACTGATCATTGATAGCGATGTGCACCACGGCGATGGTACGGCGACCTTATGCCAACAGCGTGATGACATTATCACGCTCTCCTTTCATTGCGAGAAAAACTTTCCAGCGCGTAAACCCGATTCCGATTTCGATGTGCCCTTGCCACGCGAGAGTGATGACGACGCCTCTCTCGCCGCGTTTTGCGAGGTAGTGCCAATGGCCATCCATCTGCATCGACCGGATTTGATCCTCTATGACGCTGGAGTCGATATCCATCAGCAAGATGAGCTGGGTTACCTTAATGTGTCGAGTGAGGCGATTTATCAACGCGACACATTTCTGCTCACACTCGCCAATGAGCTGTCGATCCCACTGGCGGCAGTGGTGGGTGGTGGCTATCGCACCAATCATCAAGATTTAGTGCCGATTCACATGCAACTTATCCACGCGGCTATGAGCCTCAAGTAACCCAGCGCCGTCTCGTGCGGCGTTTGTTTTATCCTTTGCTGAGCTTAAACTTATTCAACCCCTGAGTGAGCGCATTGGAAATATCTTTCAAGCGCGATGATGCGTCGGAAACGTTGCCGCTCAGTGTCGCGGATTCTTCAGCCACATCGCGGATTTTATGGATGCGATTGGAGATATCTTCCGAGACTTTTTCCTGCTCTTCTGCAGCGGCGGCGATCGACGATGTTTGGTCGGAAATCAGGGTGATCAGCGCACTGATTTCATTCAGCACATCGCCAACATCGGCAGACTTGCGCACGGCCATTTCGGTATCTTGTGTGCAAAGTTTGGTCTCTTCAGAAACGGCACGTGAATATTCCGAAAGTGTCGAGAGCTTACGTTGGATCTCATCGGTCGAATCTTGAGTGCGTTTGGCCAGCGAGCGAACTTCGTCTGCGACCACGGCAAAGCCACGTCCTTGCTCTCCGGCGCGCGCTGCTTCAATTGCAGCATTGAGGGCGAGAAGGTTGGTCTGCTCGGCAATTGCTTCTATCACGTTTAAGATCTCACCCACATCTGATACTGCGCTTGCCAGTTGCGCAATGCGATCGTTGGCGCTTTGTAAACGCGTTGCAACCAACTGTACCGAGCCGATGTTTTCTTTCACTGTCGCTTGGCTTTCAAGCGACTGTTGGTTGGCGGAGGCCGCTTGCACCGAGGTTTCAGTACAACTATTGGTGACTTCTTTCACCGCGGCGAGGTTTTCGTAGACAGAACTGGCGATCACCTCGATCGATTGGCTTTGTTCTGAGCTGAGATTTTGTGTCCGTTCGGTAATGTCACGCAAAGTATTTGACTCGCTTTCTGCGCGCATCGCTTGCTGGCGAATATCGCGGATCAAAGTAGAAATATTACCGATCATATGGTTGAAGGCAGTCGAGAGAGCGGTAATTTCGTCTTTGCCAGAAATCGCCAGCAGTTGAGTAAAATCGCCTTCCGCAACGCGATTTGCCTCGCCTCGAAGCACTTGAATGCGTGAGATCACTTTGCGCTGCAAAATGAAATAGCAGATGACAATCAGGGCAATAACGCAGACCAAGAACGAGATGCTCAGCAGCGTGCTGGTGGCAATTTCCTGTTTTGCTAGCTTCACATCGTTGGCTGCATTTTGGTTGGCGAGTTCAATAAATTTGCTGACGGGGGCAACGATTTTAGCCACTTCGCGCATGTAGTTTTCATCATGCAGCAGATCCATGGCTTGTTTCCACGCGGAAAATTCCTCTTTATTCAGGTCTTCGATACGTTTACCGACAAAGGGTTCAACCAAACCAAATGCTTTCACTTCGGTATTCACTAGTGCCACTGAGAGGTTGTTGGATTCGGCCAAATACGTCATCAGGTTGCTGGGTACACCAAGCTCTTTTAAACGTTGTTGGTATTCTAGCGATCGGCCATCGTACATTGGCGCTTTGCCCGTTATTTGATCGACAATCCGGTTGTATTTGTCGCGATATTTTGGGTCGAGTGTGGCGACGAACTGTCGTGCATTGAGAGTGAGGAGTGTTGAGTTTGAGGTAGAGAGTTTCGCTAAGTGGCTAACGTTATAGCGATAGTCTGCGGCGGCATAACTGGCTTCTACGTTCTGTTTGAGTTGTAAGGCTAAAAACAGAGTTATCCCTGACACGAGTATGATTGCACCGAAAAATACTCGAAATAAATCCTTTATATTCATAGTGTTACCATGATGATTAGGTTTGTGGACTACAAAAAATGAAGTCAAAGAAGAGTAAGGTTACGAATACATACGCGGATCATTTGCGCGTGCATTGATTAAATTATAGATTTATCATTAAATTCTGCACGCAAAAATCGCACTTAAATGTAATGTTGTTTACATTGCTCAAACTTTTTCAATCGCACCAAGAAGCAAACATACTATTTACATAATTATTATCTATCCGACATTCCGCAGCTAATTTAGGAATAAACTACCTCATAGAATCTACCGAGTAATTTGAGTAGTTGTGTTTGGTGCTCTTGAAGTCCAGTGATGAACCGTTGGCCGTTGATTTCTAACGTATC
>NZ_JZAM01000131.1:0-381 GCF_000960595.1 Vibrio sp. S234-5 | reverse complement strand
GCTCTTCTTTGTACATCGCATGAGCAGTACCAATGGCCACCGCCAAATAGTCAATCCCAGTGCGCTGAATAAATTCGGCAGCCGCATCAGAGTCTGTATACATTGCGTCTTTAGCATCAACAACAAGAACGTATACGATGCCACCAAGGCGGCCGAGCTCGGCTTCAACCGTACAATCCCATACGTGACAGAACTGAACGACTTTTTTAACCAGCTCAATGTTCTCGTCAAACTTGAAGTGCGAGCCATCAATCATTGCAGATTTGATGCCGGCTTCAACTTTATTGCGGATATCTTTCATTGACTCGTGATGGTCAAGATGAAGCGCAAAAGGCATGTGATAGCGACGTGCTGCTGCTTTACAAATATTAACCAGGTAAT
>NZ_JZAM01000130.1:0-417 GCF_000960595.1 Vibrio sp. S234-5 | reverse complement strand
TTTCTATGTCGAGCTCGTCAAGGCCACCTTGGTAAACATTCGTCCTTATGACCCTCGAAAATTGAATCAGCAAAGCACTGTGCTTTGTTTTCAATGGTACGAGAAGCATCCTTGCTAGTTTCTGCAAAGAAATGGCTGATGGCAAGGACACAACTAGAGGTAAAAGAATGACAGAAAAAGCTCAAAGCGCTCCCCAATCTCAAATCAGTTTTTTACTGTTTCTTGTGCTAGGTGCAATTGGCGCGCTAACGCCATTGGCGATCGACATGTATCTACCGGCAATGCCGACCATCGCAAAAGATTTGGGCTGTGCAGCTGGTGCGGTTCAAATTACATTGACGGCTTATACGGCGGGTTTTGCGATTGGTCAGTTAATTCATGGGCCGCTTGCCGATAGCTTTGGACGCAGACCTGTAC
>NZ_JZAM01000013.1:0-518 GCF_000960595.1 Vibrio sp. S234-5 | reverse complement strand
CATTCGCACCAAACGCTGGTGGGATTACCTGCCCCGTCGTTGGCAAGCACCAAGCTGGCATATCGAGATCCAACCGCACTGAGGAAAAACATCGAGACATGGTTATCTCAGTACGATCGCATTGTCATCGACACCTCTCCGTTGCTCAGTGTGAACAAGAGTAACATTCCACCGCAAGTCATCGCGGGAGTTTGTGATGCAACGCTTCTGGTTGCTCATTACGGGTCTACGACGACCACGCAACTTGAGCAAGCCAAAAAGCTGCTTGAAGCAAGCGATGCCAATCTGATTGGCTCGGTGCTAAACATGAAACACACTCCGAGCCTAAAAGACGAGCTGATTCGCCAAGTCAAAAAGCTGCGTTTTCTACCGAAAAAATGGAAAGACAAACTGGCCCAGCAGATTAAAAAAAGTGAACTGTTTATGTTATAGGGAGCGCTTATTATGAATTCCAATACTGCACAACACATTGAACAAGAGTTGGTTGATGAGCTCATTCTCCAGCAAATGATTAAAGA
>NZ_JZAM01000129.1:0-429 GCF_000960595.1 Vibrio sp. S234-5 | reverse complement strand
CCACCCTGTATATGATCCGTCCTGGGTAGATTGCTCTCATAACATTTTTTCCAGTACCGCGTACCACATGAGCGATGTCAATAAGCCTTGCTCGACCCCAAGACTGCTCTTTCTAAATCTCACCTAAGAGCTCGTAACACTCGATAACTTGTTACAAGGCTCACAATCGGCTTCCCTTTTCCCTCAAGCCATCAAAAAAACCGCCATCACGATTAACTCCGTTCTGGTCAACTACAATACGAGCCTACGCCTTTCGGACGCACTGGATGAAAAATAATAACAAGGCAATCTCACACTCCCGCCCTTTTCCTTAGCCGATTGAGTACTCGATGATCAGCAACGTGGTTTTTTCTTCTTATCCAGTCGTCCACCGCGAAACGTTGCCTTGCGACCAATGATTTCAACTCGGATCGCGATTGCGTCTGCCAC
>NZ_JZAM01000128.1:0-148585 GCF_000960595.1 Vibrio sp. S234-5 | reverse complement strand
TCCCTCTTTGAAATGAGCGAGGGCCAGCAATCTCATTTTCATCTGAATAGATTTCTGCTGGCTTGCGAGCTTTTTAAAGTCGATATTATTGAGACTGTCCATAGCGAATAAGTTTTATCGTTGAATGACATCAATTAGATCACATTTTTACTTAGATTGGTATAAGCTATTCTCTTTTCTGTTACAGAGTGTTTTCGGTTACGCTAAGTTTCCGAGTTGGAGATCTGGTTGGCAAAATAGCCAATATGGAGTGAGTGATGAAGAAAATAGTATGGCTACTTTTAGTGGTGAGTGTTGGCTGTTTTGGACCTGCTTATGCAGTAGTGCCGACGGTTGGTGATGTTGTTGAGCTAGAATTAGGGCTATTGAAGCCGACTCAACCATCCATCGGCTACGAGCAGATTTTCTACAAGTTAGGACGTTACCATCGCGATCCGAAAACGATGTTCGATGAGTTATGCGAATCGAATGGGCAAAAAGGGGTCAAACATTTTACCGACGCATCTCTGCCAAACGACAACCTGTCTTATCAATGCAAAGATGAGATAGGTACACATAAAGACAAAATGAAGACAGTGGTTATTGGACCAAATGGGCAGTATTTCCTCACTGACGGGCATCATACGTTTAACGTTTTTTACCAGATGCCTAGTGGTGGAGAGCGGTTACGCGTCAACGTTTTGATAGATAAAGATTATCGCCAGTTGGCAGATTGGGCAACATTCTGGGAAAAAATGGCCGCGTACGGTGATGCTTGGCTTTTTAACGAGCAAGACAGGCCGATTGACTACAACCAACTTCCGACCAAATTGGGTATCTCGAATTTCAGTGACGATCAGTATCGCTCGCTTGTCTATTTTGTCAAAGGCGTCGCCTGGGATAAGCCCATGAAAGCGATTCCATTTCTCGAATTTTATTGGGCGAGAGAACTACGCTCGTCGATGGAGGGCAGCCAGTTTGATTTGTCTACCCAGCAAGGTTATCGTGACGCTCTAAAAGTGACGAGTCGGACTATCGTCGCGATTGAAAGCCGTGATGTTGGCGGTTCTGGCATGAGTGCTGAGCAACTCGGACAGTTGAAAAAGGTCGACAATAAAGCGCTAGAGAAGTTAATGAATAAAAAAGGTAAAGTCACCGACGCGCTTAACTATAAAGCGACACTCCGCTGATAACGAGTCTGAGATAAGTATGGTAGGAGTGAGTGCATCTTATTAATAAGAGTAATAGACAATGACAATAACGCTTTGCAATGACGAGCCGTATTTCGACCAAATGTTCAGTAAACTGGAGTACAGCGATGATGCTTTCGAAGGGATTGAGTTTGAAGAATGTCAGTTTACTGATTGCGACTTTTCGAACACACAGTTTCAGCGTTGCAAATTCAACAACTGCGAGTTTGAACGCTGCAATTTGAGTTTGGCTGATTTTTCTGCCTCGGCGTTTTACGGTGTTACTTTTATTGATTGCAAACTGATTGGCGTCGATTGGACCAAAGCAAACTGGCCGATTTATCATCGTGATTTTGAGCTTTCCTTCCAACGTTGCATTTTGAACGACAGTTCATTTTTTGCACTGACGCTAAATACCCTCAAGTTTAATCAATGCAAACTGCATGATGTTGATTTTAGAGAAGGAAACTTCAACGAGTCGACCATGACGGCGTGTAATTTTTCCCGTAGCCTTTTCATGCGTACCCAGTTGCAAAAAGTCGACTTTAGCGATTCCGAGGGATACAAAATTAACCTTTTGGATAATCAGCTCAAAGGAGCCAAGTTTTCTCGATACGAAGCACTGTCTCTTTTAGAGTCCTTAGGTATAGATTTGGTGGATTAACGGTAAGCCGTGAAGAGAGATGCTACTCAACTTTAGCAAACAAAGTTTGCAACGCATTCGCGTGGCTTACTTTGTGACTACTATTGCCTTGCCGATTACTAAATTTTTATTCGCAAGGAAACAAGTATGAAAAAACAAATCAGTGTACTTTTCGTCACTTTGGCGTTGTCTAACACCGCACTGGCATCTGAATGGGGGTATGAAGGCCATCATGGCCCTGAACATTGGGGGAAAGTCGCAAAAGAGTGTGCAATGGGCAAAAACCAAAGTCCTATTGACATAGCTCAACCAATCGAAGCAGAGATGAAAGCGCTTGAGCTGAACTATACTGGTCAGGCTGTTTCTTTGATCAACAATGGCCATACGCTTCAGGCGGGTGTGAGTGGGAAAAACTTTCTGAATATCGATGGAAAAAGCTTTGAACTTAAACAGTTTCATTTTCACACACCGTCTGAAAATGTGATAAAGGGAAAGCAGTATCCTTTGGAAGCACACTTTGTACATGCTGACAGTGAGGGAAACTTAGCCGTTGTTGCAGTGATGTTTGATACTGGGAAGCTGAATCCGTTACTCAATGAGCTGACGGCAAAAATGCCTACTCTGGGTGAACAAGTTACCTTACCTCATGCCTTTGATGTCGCTGCTCTCCTACCTAAGCAGCAAGACTACTATCGCTTTAATGGTTCTTTAACCACACCACCGTGTAGCGAGGGGGTTCGTTGGCTTGTTCTCAAACAAGCTTCTGAACTTTCGAGCAGTCAAACAGAACAGTTGGTGTCTGTCATGGGACACAACAATCGCCCACTGCAGCCACTAAATGCGCGTACTGTGCTAAGCAAAGACTAAAAAGCAGAGCCCAAACCGGGCTCTGCGCATTTAGGCCTTTTCAGTGGACGAGATATCCGCTTGGAATGGATCGAGTTTGATGGTTTGGGTCGGGAACGCGATGTCGGCGCCATTTTGCTGAATGATCTCCATCACTTTTAGTAGCACATCTTGTTTCACACTGTGGTATTCGACCCAGTTGACTGTTTTTGTGAAAGTGTAGATGAAGAAATTCAGTGATGATGGACCAAACGTATTGAAGTTCACAATGAGCGTTTGTGTGACATCGATATCGGGATGTTGTTCCAGCATCTTACGCACTTGCTCGATGATAATAGGTAATTTCTGGTTGTCATCGTACCTAACGCCAATGGTTTCATTGATACGGCGATTGAGCATACGCGATGGATTTTCAACCACGATGTTACTGAACACGGAATTGGGTACATACAGTGGCCGTTTCTCAAAAGTACGGATGCTGGTCATGCGCCAGCCTATGCGCTCAACGGTTCCTTCAATTTGACGATCTGGAGAACGGATCCAATCGCCGACTTTAAAGGGGCGATCAAAATAGATCATCAAACCGCCAAAGAAGTTGGATAAGAGATCTTTCGCAGCGAGACCGACAATCAAACCACCTACACCACCAAAGGTCAGCAAACCCGATAAACTGAGACCAAAGGCTTGCATCATGGTAAGCATTGCAATGGCTAAGAAAAACAGTCGAGAGACTTTAGCAATCGCTTGAACCGTGGTTTCGTCATGATTTGCCTGAGCGAGAATGTAGTCTTCAATCCGACTTATCAAGCGGATGACGATCCACACAAACAGAGCGATAAGCAGCAGCCGTTTGGTCATCCCAAGCCAAGCCAGTTGTTTACCGGTTTGGCTTTGTACGGCGATTGCCAGAGAGAGGGTGGCGGGCCACAACCAAATCAAAGTACTGATTGGGGTTTGGATCGACTCTACCAAGATATCATCCCAATGCAGACGAGTTTTGCTTGCTAGTAGACGTAGACGTGATACTACCAAACGCCAAATCAACCACGCGACACCACTACCAATAGTAATTAACAGGACACTGCCGAACCAATCTTGGTGATTGCTAAAAAGAGCGCGTTGTAGTTCAAGTAGCCAATCGTTCATAAATTTTTGTTTTTGCAAGTAAAAGCCAAAAGGTAACAGAAAAGCGGTGCTTATCACAGGCAATATGTAGGTAATTAGCGAATGACTGTTTTTAACAACTCATCTCTTTTTTCGCCCTATCCACGCTCATAATGATGTGATCGTCCTTGTATTTTGTGCAATCTGTTCGGTTTCTGTAGCAGAAAATCGGCGCTTTTTTGACTTGCAACTAACACTTTAGTTATTAATGTATGAGAGTGTCATGCCGATAGCGAATAAATGAGGATAAATCATGGAGTTTACTGAACAGGATCGTATGGCGTTATACGATCTCTGGATGTCACAGAAAGCGAAAATGCACATTACGCAGATGGAAATGACGAAACGCCTTGGTTTGAATCATCATGAGTTTTCTTCTCTGCTGAGAGGAAACGCACCATTAACGCTTGGATTTGTCCATCAGCTTTGTGAGCAGTTGCATGTTCAGCCAGCTAAAGTGATTCCTTCGCTATCTCAGCGTAATTTAGGCAATTCGCAATCTATTTTCCTGCAAAGTCGCGTGACGGTTGATGGTGTAATTAAGAACGTGTTTGTTGATGGTAACCAAGTGGTGATTGAATACGAACATCAACTGAATTAATGCAGAGGCAGATTATACAAAGAAATGCGGCTCCGAATGGGAGCCGCTTTCTTTTTTTATTTTTATACCAAACGCAGGCGTGAGGTGATTGACGTTGTTAGTGAGATCCGATACTGCGGATGCGATATCAGGTCACTGAGATGAGTAAACATTAGTACCGATTCTATCAACAGGCAAATTCTCAAACGATTATTTGTGCATTTAGTCTATTTTTGTGTGATGTTAATTCCATAATTACTATGGATTATTGTTGAAACGATGAGTTTTGACTATCGAGCAGAGTGGAAATGAAGTAAGCGGCAGCCGAACAGCTGCCGAATTTTACTAGGCTTTTATTGCTGTGCAGAAACTCACATCGGCATGGTGAGTTTGTGGATCGTAGGAGTGATAGAGCTCAAAACAAGGTCGATCATCAGAATCTAACCCTTGTTCAACCAGTTGTTCCATCAGTTCATCCCAAGCCAGAGGATACTGCTTAACATCCGTAATCGTTCTACGCATACAGGCATAGTGGCCACCGGTAAATGGCTTTATTTCCACGTCATTATTGCCTTCTACCGCTCCATCAAGCAATAAACAAACGTCGGTGCGGCATTTCTCCGCTGGTGTAATTTCTGGGTTGTCGTGATAGATAAAAATACAGGTATTATCCGCCAATCCTCTTGGGCTTGCCCACTGATAAAGTTTTTGTGTTGCTGGTTCATAATTCTTCCCATACTCGCCAGTTACACGTACAAACGCCAAATGGCTCGCCGGAAAATGTTGCATGTCCATGGTTATACTCCCTGTGTGAGATTTCATTCTAGTGTAGGCTGAACTGCGTTTCTCGACGTGTCCATTCTTGCGCAATGTGTGTCCTATCTTGCTGTTTCTGAGTAATTCAGCAAACTCGCTGATACTCTCACACTCCCTGACTTGAGATGGAGTCAAGGCAAAATGCTGTTTGAATGCTTTTGCCAAGCTCTGAGAACTGGAAAAACCAAAGCTCAACGCGGTTTCAGTGACGCTGAGTTTACGGTAAAACAGGAGATTGGCGACTTTCTCCAAGCGCAATCTGCGAAGATGTTCATTTAAGGTTTCTCCGGTGACGGCTTTGAAAATTCGGTGAAAATGATAAGGGGAGAGGTGTGCAAGTGCAGCGACTTCTTCTAAGTTTAGTGGCTCATCAAAATGCGTTTCGAGATGACGTATGACGGGGAGCAGTCGTTTATGGTAGTCGGTTTTCATCAAAGTGCCGTTTGGAGTTGTCTTGATGAAAAGGGTAAATGAAAAGTTGCGTTGAGTGAAAGAGAGCGAAGACCATTTTGTGCAATCGCAGATAAAAAAAGAGCCAAGCGCAAAAGCTGCGCTTGGCTTATATACTTGTGAACAATCTGGTTCACTAACAACGTCAGTTGGCTAGGTGACCCTCGGCTTAATAAGGGTCAGTCAATATAAAGCACTATCCGTGCCAACTTTTAAAAGGGCGAAAATAGACGATTTCTGTCTGGTTTCTGTGATATTGATTGCTTAATGTGCGACCCGTCTTTGCAAAACGCAATTGCATTTTGCACTTTTAATTTAAATTGCTACTGATAGCATTGATAAATAACATATTGATTCGGTGATCTATTCGCCTAAAAAGAAGACGGGAGCCTGTTGCTCCCGTCAGTCAATATTTGGATGGTGAGCGTTGCACTAGAGCATGACTAGGCTCGCTGTGCCTAAGAAAGCAAAAAAACCAACCACATCGGTTACCGTTGTGAGGATCACCGAACCTGCCAGAGCGGGGTCGAGTTCAAACTTGTCGAGCACAATCGGGATCAAAACGCCAAACATGGCTGCGGTGACGATGTTGACCACAATCGCTAAGGAAATCGTCGCGCCAATGACGGGAGACTGAAACCACAACGCAGCCAAACCGCCGATGATCACCGCCCAGAGAAGTCCATTGATTGCGCCGATGCCAAACTCGTTTTTGAACAGCGCGAAACGGTTACCCGGAGTAATCTGATTGAGGGCCATCGCGCGTACCATAAGGGTCAATGTTTGGCTGCCCGCAATACCACCCATTGAGGCGACGATGGGCATCAGCACCGCGAGCGCGACCACTTGGGCGATCACCTCTTCAAACAGACCAATCGTGATGGAAGCCAGAATCGCCGTCAGCAGATTAATGCCCAGCCACACGCCTCGCTTCTTTGAGCTCTTCATCACTGGAGCAAACAAGTCGTCGCCTTCATCCATACCAGTACCCGCCATGAGGCGAGCCTCGTAGATTTCTCGTTGCGTGGTTAGGGCAAACTGCCAATCAATTTCACCGACCAAGGTTTGGTCTTCATCCACGACAGGCAGTGCGGGTAACGAGCTGTGTTCCACCGCTTCAACGGCTTCTGACAGCGCCATTTTGCTACTGAGCAAATTGACGGGATCAATGGTGAGATTTTTAAGCGTGGTCGTGCCTTCGCTGCGTAAGATCTCGTAGTAATTCACCACGCCGCGAAATTGCTTCTTTTTATTAATCAGATAAATCCGCTGTGGCGTGTCATAGCTGTAGCGCGCCATCAAACGTTTCGCGCGGTCAACCGAAATGGTGAAAGGAAGAGTGATGATTTTTCGCTCTGCCCAGCGGCCAAGCTCATCATCCCCATATTGGTTTGCCAGATCGAACAGTTCCAGTTCGTCTTTTTCGATCAGTGAAAGCGCTTCATTAATGATCTCTTCTGGCAAAGAGTCCGACCACTCGATCAGCGAAAGGTTGTCTAGTTTGGCCAGCGTCAGCTTCAGTTCGACTTCCGATAGCGCGGTAATGATCGAGTAGCGCACCTCAGAACGCATGTCAGTCAGCACATCAATGTGCATCTCTAGCGGTACCGCCCGCCATAAACGCACACGGTCATCGACAGGGAAAGCTTCGAGAATCAGCGCCACGGAACCCGATTCAAGGCCGTGTTCAATCGATTCGTTTAATAAGGCGATCTGTTCTGAGTCATCTGCTTTGGCTATCTGTTCGATAAGCAGGGGCAGATCTTGGAATTCGCTCACAAAGCATCCCCCGAAATAAAAATGAAAAATTGCGAGAGTTAAGGTACTTGAAAGTCTATGAAATTCAATGGTTGCGTGGAAAAATAATCAAACAGGCGGTAATAACGCTTTTTCTTTGTGCAGAGCAGCGTTACTTAGACAACGGCTAAACGGTATTTTTAAAATCCAGCTTGTAGAGTAGGTCCAACCTAAACGAGTTGATGCGCATTTCTTTGTGTTTATGATCAATATTTCGCCATGTATGGTGAGCACGCTGATTTCTGGCGTGCCGCTGGAACAGATTGCCCAGCGGCTAGGCTATAGCAGCTTGACGGGGTTTAGCCGCATGTTTAAGAAACATCGCGGTGTGACGCCCAACCAGTACCCGATGGGAACCACACTGAACACAGAACAGCGGTTGCAGATTATCGATTGGGTAAGAGAAAAGCAGCGGTGGATCATTGAAGATGACTATGACAGCGAGTTTCAGTTTGCGCATCGACCTTACACCAGTTTGCAGGGGCTGGCGGCGCAAGTCGGCGAAGCGCAGCAGATCATCTATGTTGGCTCGTTTAGCAAGTGGGCTGCGCCTTGGCTATGTGGTGCTGCCCAAAGTGTTGATCGAGAAGGCGTGTACGATTAAAGATGCCCTCACTGGTGATTCGCCCACGCACACGCAACTGGCGTTGGCGCAGTTTATTGCTGAAGGGGATTTAATGCGCCACATTCGAAAGATGCGCCGGATCTACAAGCAAAAACATCAGCAGATGGTGGAAAGCATTGCGCGACATTTTGCTTCAGAGCTCGAAATCATCAGTCAAGCCGCTGGATTACACATCACAGTGCGCTGGTGGCAGGGCATCACTGAGCAAGAGTGGGTGCGACGCGCCAAGGAGCACGGTATTATCGTGCGGCCGCTAAGCTATTATGAACATAGCGCCTATGAACACAGCGCCGAAAAGCAACGTGATTGGCACGCTGTGGTGCTGGGATTTGGCAATGTTCGTATTGAGGATATTGACGACAAAGTGGCACTGCTGGCAAGCTTGTTCAAGGCCGATTCTGCCGTGACTTAAAGGAACTCTATTATGTGTCGTTGGTTAGCCTATCAAGGAGAGCCGATTTATCTTGATGAACTGGTATACAAGCCAGAGCATTCCCTTGTGCATCAAAGCCTTGAGGCGAGAAAAGCGGTAACACGCGTCAACGCCGATGGCTTTGGTTTGGGTTGGTATACCGAACGCTCTACGCCCGGGCAGTTTCACGAAGTGCTGCCAGCGTGGGGAGATGAAAACTTGCGTTCGCTGGCGCACCATATTCGCTCTCATCGTTTTATGGCGCATGTGCGTTCGTCAACGGGCGCTTCCGTGTCCCGCTCAAATTGCCACCCATTTATCTTCGAAAACTGGATGTTTTTGCACAACGGGCAAATTGCCTGTTTTGAGCAAGTGAAATTTGCCCTTGAGCGCTTGCTGCCGGAGAGTCTCTACGTGCAAAAACGCGGTACGACCGACAGCGAGTTGCTGTTTTTGCTGATGCTCAAAAATGGTTTGCAAGATGATGCGCTCAGCGCGATTCGCCGCACGCTGGCTGAGGTGAATCATGCCATGAGTGATAAAACCATCTGTGAACCTTTTAAAGCGTCGATTTGCATTTCCGATGGAGAGCAGTTTTGGGTAGTCCGTTATAGCTCGGCAGGCGAGCCGCCGACGGTATTTATCGAGCAAAAAGGACAAGCGATCATCTTGGCCTCAGAGCCGCTGGATGCGGCAGGTAACTGGCAAAAAATAGCGCCACAGACCGTGACGCACATTCATCATCAGCAGATCGACAGCCACAACATAGACTAACTAAATCTGCGCTTTTTTAGCTTGTTTTTGCCCTTGGAAAAGAAACAGAGAGAAGATGGTTAACGCGTAGAGCATTGACCATCCTAAACAGACGAAAACCAAGGTACACAGCACAAGAGATAATGCTGCCAGCCATTTGGCGCTGCCACTCAGTAGTTTATAAGCCGCCAGCATGGCAAGCAGGTAAACCAGTACAAACACACTGTTGGCCAGTTTAAGGAAGAACTCCAAATCCAAGCCTGAGAAGTAACCGACCAAACAGGCAAAGGCTAAGACTACACCGACGCTTAACGTCGCGTTAAATGGCACGCCACGTGAGGAGAGTTGGGCCATCTTCCCTTGTGGCTTATGGGCTCTGGCTTGAGCCCAGATCATACGTGATAAGCTTTGCGTGTAGAGGTTGATGCTGGCAAAGCAAGCAGAAAAGCCGATGACGCTGATCAACACCTTGGCGTTGGCGCCAAAGAGCTGTTCGCTCAACCACGGGATCGAGGCACTATCAAACTGTGCGCTGCCGTACGCGCCAAATTTAAGGATCACCACCGAACAGGCCCAGTAGGTTGCCCCAGCAACAAAACAGCCAATAATGATGGCGATGGGGAAATCTCGCTGCGGATTTTTAAACTCTTCCCCCATATGGGCAAATGCTTCAATACCGACAAAACACCAGAACATCACCGCCAATGCCGTGGTGATCGAATAGAGCGCGCTGCTTTCAAGCGCCGGCATGTGCAAATCACTCATGCCGACATCGCCTTGCCAGAAAAAAGCGCCGACCAGCGCGAAAATGGCCAGTGCAATCGCCGTTTGTAGGTGACCAGACGATTTTGCTCCAAGCAGATTAACGCCGACTAATAACGCAACGGTGATCAACTGTGCGCTGAGATTGCCATCCAGTGGCGCTGGCAGGAGTTGTTGCAAAAAGCCTGCAGCTAAAGCAATCGCGGCGGGCACACCAACGGGAATCACCGAAACGAACAGCCAAGCCACTGCGCTTTCTAAGCGAGGGTTAAAGGCTTGGCGAACGAAATAAGCCGTTCCGCCGGCATTGGGATAACGCTTGCCTAACTGCGCAAACGTCAGCGCCACCGGGCAAATTAGCACAAACAGAATCAGCCAAGCCCACAGCGAATAGTGACCCGCGATGCCTGCGGCGATCGCCGGGATCATAAATAGCCCGGTGCCCATGAGGGTGGTGGAGAGCTGTCCGATACCGGACAGTAAAGTAATTTCCTGTTTGAGTTGACCCATGGAGCGCTCCCTGCGTGTCTTAACACTTATGTTTATCATCAGTAGTTTGAAATCAATCCGACTCAGCATACTGGGTTCGGCACGAAAACACAGCAGACAATTTGCCTTGTTTGAGCGACGAATTGACGGAATCAGGCGCTTTCTCTTGGCAAAACGGCGCTAGTTAGGTGGAGATGGGTATCTGCGCGATTTACGGGTAGAATGCAACGACAAAAAGGAGAGGTTGCAGTGAGAAAAGATGGATAAGTTTGATAAAAAAATCATCACCATGTTGCGAGAGGATGCGCGTTGTTCTGTCACCGACATCGCCAAAGCGGTGAACCTGTCGCGTTCCGCGGTCGCCGCACGGATCAATAAGTTGGAAAGTGATGGTGTGATTTTAGGCTACCATGCTGACATTGCCGACCCTGCAGCGGGAGAAAAAATCGGCGCGTACTTGGCACTGAAATTTGATACCTCCTCATCCAGCCATTTTTGCGAGACATACGCCAAGCAAATTTATCTGATTGATGGCGTTAAGTGGTGCCATGCAATCAGCGGAGAAACCGACATGATGCTGTATGTCGAAGTGGCCAGCATGACTCGCTTAAATCAAATTCGTGAAGAGATTCAGGCTTATCCGGATCTCAAACACGTGATGACTCACATGGTGTTGAATGAATTTTTCAATATCTGTAAAGCATTCAAGCAATGAAAACAGGCCGTGTCTTACTGGCAAACAGTGCCTTGCAAACAAACCGACCCTTTTGGCCGTGTGATTTACAGCGCATCGGATACTGGTTAAGGAAGCGTTTATGCTAAGCAACATCAACCTCAATTTGCTGCGTTCGCTGCATGTTTTATTGGACGAGTGCCATGTTAGCCGAGCGGCTGAGCGTTTGCACATCACCCAATCGGCGATGAGCCGTCAGCTGGCACAACTGCGAGAATTGTGTGACGACCCGCTTTTGGTTCGCGATGGCAATCGACTTGTCCCTACCGCTCGCGCGTTGACGTTGCAGAGCAAGTTATTGGATCTGCTGGATGAGTTTGAACATCTATTTGCGGCACCTTCTTTTGTCCCCGAGCAGTGGCAAGGGGAGTTTGTTTTCGCCTCAAGTGACTACGTCGCACAATATATTTTCCCAGCGGCCGCGCAGGCGCTCATGCAGCAAGCGCCGAGACTCAATCTCAGCTATCGTTTGTGGCAACCGGGCTATCTGACGGCGCTACTCGACAGTGGTATTCATCTCGCTTCGACCATGTTGCCTCAAGCGCCACGCGATCTTTCCAGTGTGCACATCGGGCAGGATAGTTCGGTTTGCCTGATGCGCGCGGATCATCCACTTGCGCAGCAATCATCACTGAGCTTGGATGCTTTTCTCGCTTACTCACACATCAAAGTCACCGGTGGCGGCGATAAAGACTCGGCCACCGATCGCGCGCTGGGTGAAAAAGGGCTAGCGCGCCGCATAGCGCTACAGGTGCCTTTTTTCACTGCCGCGGTCAACTGTCTGCTGCAAAGCGATCATCTGATGGTGGTGCCAAAGCACATCGCAGTGAATTTGGCAAAAAACCACCCTCTGGTCGATCTTCCGCTGCCGCTCTCCACCGATCCGCATCAATACTGGCTGATGTGGCATCCCAAATACGATAGCGATTTAGCGCACCGCTGGGCAAGAGAAGTGGTGTTAGCCACTATGCTCAGTTGCCAATACTCAATCGGTATGATTTCAGATCATCATCATCATGAAGAAGTTTGATTTCATTTCATTTTCAACTCAAGTTACTGTGCAGTTTTACCGGAGATGAACATGACACTGACTGTTTGGCTATCACTATTTACGATTTGTATTCTAGGCGCCATGTCGCCCGGCCCGAGTTTGGCTATTGTGGCGAAACATGCGCTTGCTGGCGGGCGAAAAAACGGTTTGGCCACCAGTTGGGCACACGCGTTTGGTATTGGTATTTACGCCTTTGTTACCCTGATCGGCTTGGCGGTGGTACTGCAACAATCCCCGCTGCTGTTTAAAACCATCAGTTACGCTGGCGCGGCCTATCTGGCGTATTTGGGCGTGAACGCGCTGCGCTCGAAAGGTGGCGTGGCTGCCAAATTGGAATCGGGCGAGCAGACCTCCGTATGGCAATCAGCAAAAGAGGGCTTTTTGATCTCGATTCTCAGCCCGAAAATTGCGCTGTTCTTTATTGCTTTGTTTAGCCAGTTTGTTGCGCTGGGTAATGAGTTGAGCAATCAAGTCATCATCGTTGCGACGCCGTTTATTGTCGATGGTTTGTGGTACACCTTTATCACCATCGTGCTATCGAGTTCCAAAGTGGTGGATAAGATCCGCGCCAAAGCGCAGTTGATTGATCGGCTGTCAGGCGTGGTGCTGATTTTGTTGGCGCTGCGTGTGGTGGTCACGATTTAGCGAATGCTCACTGCAATAAAAAACGGAAGCGCGGCTTCCGTTTTTCTTCTATCTATTTTGCAATCGCGCTATTGCGGTTCTTGCTGTTGCCGTTTTTGGCGTGAATTACAGTGCGGCAAGAATCGTTTCGGCGTTACTCACTTCGAATGACTTCGGTGCTTCCACATTCAGTGTGGTCACCACACCATTGTCGATCACCATCGCGTAGCGCTGTGAACGTACGCCGCCAAAGCCAGCGGTATCCATCTCAAGACCCAGTGCTTTGGTAAAGCTTGCATCACCGTCGGCCAACATCGTTAGCTCAGAAGCATTTTGCGCTTCGCCCCACGCTTTCATCACAAATGCGTCGTTAACCGAAACACAAGCGATGATGTCTACGCCTTTGGCTTTGAGTTGATCCGCAAGTACCACGTAACCCGGTAGATGCGCTTCAGAGCACGTTGGCGTAAATGCGCCCGGAACAGCAAACAGGACGACTTTTTTACCAGCAAACAGTTCTTGAACCGAATGGTTGACCATACCATCTTTGGTCAATTGACTCAGTGTCGCATTTGGCAGGGTTTGCCCTTGTTCGATCATGGTTCTTTCCTTTTTCAATGATTAAGAATACCTGAGCAGTGTAGTACGGATTTTGCCGATTAAACACAGACAAAAACAGGGGATACTGAACAAAAACCACCAGCGCACGGCAAAAAGAAAAAATCCGGGCGAACCCGGATTTTTTCGATGGTGCAGAGGATTAGCGAATGATCATCTGTTCGCGGCCTGGGCCAACAGAAACCATGCTCACGGGCACACCCATCAGCTCTTCAATACGCAGTACATATTGCTGCGCAGCGATAGGCAGTTGGTCGAATTGACGGCAGCCCGTGATGTCTTCACTCCAACTGGCCATCTTTTCATAAACAGGTGCAAGCGCCGCTGTTTGTGGCCAAATTGGGTTTTCGCTGTGCTCGCCTTGGTAGGCAACGCAAATTTTTAGATCAGCAAGGCCAGTTAGGCAGTCAAGCTTGGTCAGGGCAATCTCAGTTGCGGCTTGCAGTTCAACGCCATTTTTGGTCGCCACCGCGTCAAAGTAACCCATATCACGTGGGCGACCCGTGGTTGCGCCGAATTCGTTGGCGAGTTCACGGAACGCGTCTTGCTCTTCCATCGCGGTGATCAAGGTGCCTGTCCCTACGGAGGAGCTGAATGCTTTGGCGACCGCAATCACGCGCTCTGGGCGAAGAGCAGGCAAGCCACTGCCAATGCCCGCGTAAGCGGAGACGACGTTAGAAGAGGTCGTCCAAGGGTATTCGCCATAAACCAAGTCACGACCCGCGCCCAACTGTGCTTCAAACAGCAGGTTGGATTGCTCAGCTTGCAGCGCTTTTAATGGGGTCGAAACGTTACAAATCGCATCACGCCAAGGAGCAGAAACCTCAAGCAGCCAATCCGCCATCTCTTGCGCGCTTTGAGTAAAGTTGAAATCTGGATATAGCGCGCGCAGTTGCGGCAATTTCCAATCGAGCAGGAACTGAATGCGCTCAACGAGCACTTCAGGTTGCTTCAACCAGCCGACCAGAATGCCTTTCTTCATCACGCGATCGCCGTACGCCGGAGCGATGCCCTGACGAGTCGAGCCATACGCTTTGTCGCCTAAACGCTGTTCTTCTAGCGTGTCTTCCAGAGCGTGCAGCGGCAGACAGAATGTCGCGCGATCAGAGATGCACAGGTTCACGGTTACGCCTGCTTGTTCCACTTCTGCCAGCTCCTTGCTCAGTGCTTCAGGGCTAATCACCATGCCTGGGCCAAGCACGGCCAAACAACCTTGGTTAAATACGCCACTCGGTAGCTGGTGCAACTTAAAGGTACCGAGGTGGTTTACCACGGTGTGGCCAGCATTATTACCACCTTGGAAACGAATACTTGCAGCGGCGTGTTCGGCCAAAAAGTCAACGATACGACCTTTGCCTTCATCACCCCAGTTGGCACCAACAACAACGATAGACGACATGAGAATTCCTCCGAAATAAGACCGAAGCATCTTAGGTGGATAGTCTTAATAAGAGAAATTAATTATACTCATCAAGCCAATAATAAACTCATATGAGGAAGTGATGCTGGATCTCAATTGGTTAAGAACCTTTGTTACTTTGGCTGAGGTGAAGCATTTTGGTAAAACCGCCGCAGAGCTGCATATGACGCAGCCCAATGTCAGCTTGCATATCAAGCAGTTAGAGCAAAATACCAAAGCGAAGTTGATCGAGCGAAATCCGGTACAGCTAACCCCAGCAGGTAAGCGGCTACTGAAATCGGCCAAGATGATGCTAGGGGAGTTGCAAATTTGCCAATCGGATCTCAATGCCATCAACGAACTCACGCAAGGGACGCTGTCGATCGCGGCAAGTGACATTGTGTCGCGCCTGTTGCTTATCCATCCTTTTCAGCGCTTTAAAAACGATTACCCCGGCATTGACTTAGCGCTATTTAATACCACCTCAGCGCAAGCGGTTGAGCTGGTGAAAAGTGCCCGCGCCGACATCGGCTTTGTGATTGAGCAGAAAGAGAGCCAGCCACTGCATTTTACCGCGCTGACCCAGATTCAGTGGTGTGCGTTTGGTGATGATCTGTTTGCGAGTGATTGGGGAGAGCAAGATAAGCCGACTCTGATACTGCTTGGCCATGACACGCGAACGCGGGAGCTGATTGATGCTTCTTTGCCCAAGTTAGCCTTGCCCAAATATCGCGTGATGGAAGTGGGCAGTGTTGAGGCGCAGATCGACTGGGCGCAAGCAGGCTTTGGCACCGCGATTGTGCCGGATTTTTCACTGCACACCAAAGCGGCATTGACGCGAACGGTGACCCACTTGGAGGCGTTCCCAGCCACCGATTTTGGCTATATTGTGAGGCAAAACCAAGTGCTATCGAAAGCGGCCAAGCAGTTGCTTGGCTGGGTGGAAGAGTATGCGCAATCGACAGACTGGCATTGATGGTGATTAGTGACGGCGTGGGACTTCTTCCCATTCTCCTTCAATCACGTGTGGGTCCTGTTGGGTCTGCGGCGATTGACGGCGAAGCTGCTTTTCTAACTTTTTACCGGTGATCAAAGCGGCTATGGTCAATGGAATGGCCAGCAGCAAACTAAACATCAGGGTAAAGAGCGCGGCGATTGCGGTCAAAGTCACTAGGATGATTCGTTGCATCGTTGTTTCCTCAGGTTGCACTACAAAATGCGATAGACAACACAATAACCAGCGGGAGATGAATCAAGGATGAACGAGCAGAAAAGGTGCCTGCATCAGGGGCACAGGCACAAACGGGGGAGAGATTCTACCTTTGCCACTTAGCGCGTTCATGCTGTTGGCTAGCACGCCAAATGATTTCGGTTTGTTGTTGTAATAATGTTGGCTCAACTGCGGTTTACAACCGCTTTTAAGCCCAAATGGACAAATCATGTCACCGACTCTCGTTGCCGTAGGTGGAGCAAAGAGAGTCAGTTCGCTTTCGATGCGGTACTAGTTGTGGAGCAAGCTATTACACACGAGGGAAAGTTTGATAGCGAACGCCCATCATTTGTTCCATACAGTGAACGACTTGGCAACTGTAGCCAAACTCGTTGTCATACCAAATGTACAGCACACAGCGGTTGTCTTGAGCGATGGTCGCCTGACCATCAACCACACCCGCATGGCGAGAGCCGATGATGTCGCTGGAAACAATCTCAGTTGAGTCCGTGAAATCGATCTGTGCAGAGAGAGGTGAAGCCAGTGCCATTTCGCGCAGATACTCGTTAAGTTCTTCTTTGCTGGTGGCTTTTTCCAGATTGAGGTTAGCTACCGCCATGGAAACGTTCGGCGTTGGTACACGGATGGCATTGCCAGTGAGGCGGCCTGCCAACTCTGGCAACGCTTTAGCGACAGCTTTGGCTGCGCCAGTTGATGTCAATACCATGTTGAGCGCTGCGCCACGACCACGGCGATCGCCGTTGTGGAAGTTGTCGATCAGGTTTTGATCATTGGTGTAAGAGTGCACGGTTTCGATATGACCAGAAATCACCCCATACTTGTCATTGATCACTTTTAGAACTGGTGTGATGGCGTTGGTGGTGCAACTTGCGGCAGAGATAATTTTGTCGTCCGCTTTGATCACATCCTCGTTCACCCCAAACACGATGTTTTTGATGTCACCTTTACCCGGTGCGGTCAGCAGCACTTTCTCTGCGCCTTTGCAGTCTAGGTGCTGGCCTAAGCCTTCTGCATCGCGCCAGACACCCGTGTTATCCACGACTAACGCGTTGTTAATGCCATAAGTGGTGTAATCCACTTCTTCGGGCTTGTTTGCGTAGATGAACTGAACGTAGTTACCGTTGATGATGAGCGCATTACGTTCTTCATCGATGATGATGCTGCCGTTGAATTGTCCATGAACGGAATCGCGTCGCAGCAGGCTCGCGCGCTTTTGCAAATCACCGGCTTTGCCACCACGAACGACGATGCCACGCAACTTGAGCGGGTAACCCGGGCCGCTTTTTTCGATCAGAAGACGAGTGAGCAGACGACCGATACGTCCAAAGCCGTACAACACCACATCACGGCTTTTGAGTGAGGATTCTGCATCCAACGCGCCAATCAGTGCAGTCTGAAGGTAATCTTCAAGGGCCGATGTATCTTCATGACTTTCCCAGTATTGGTGCGCCAATTGGCCAACATCTACGCGGCAAGAGGCGATGCTCATCTCGCTGATGGCTTGAATCATTGGCAGAGTTTGCTCTAAAGAGAGCGGAGTGCCAGTGTAACGCCTGGCGACGCGATGAGTTTTGAGAATGTCGATGGTAGTTGCGTTGATCAGTGTCTTACCAAACAGGATCACTTCGACGCCTTTTTGTCGATAAAGTTTGCCGATAAGAGGTGTAATCGATTCCGCAATCGTTTGGCTGGTTTGCCAGTCTTGGAGATATTTCTCTGGACTCATGTTTCTATTGGACCTTTCACGTTTTTTAAGGGCTGACCTTACTCTCTGAGTGTAGGGGGCAGAAAGTAGGTATAAGGTTTGTAATAGTGTTGTAATATTTATGTGGCGGAATTCTACAGCCCGATGGGTTATTCTGCTAGAAAAAATAAAGCCAGTGAAAACGACTGGATATGTCGATGATTTAGCCGATTTGCCGCAGATATACAGGGCTAAATCACTATTGACATTCGCAAAAGCGCAAACTTATTTTGTGCATATAACGATCACTTTGGCTCAGTGAATGCAACTCAATCTAAATTTTTGCATTAATTGTTGATTTCACTCGATATAACTACGGAAAAAGTAAACAAAAAATCCTGATTTCATTGCGGTTATTTACAGGATTCTCCTTACCTAACGTCATCGCTGCGTTTGCATCGATGATCCTCACATTTTCGCTACGGACCATTTTCAGGGAAAAGTCGTATGAAAAATAAGGCGCCGTACCTGAGCTGTCTAAAAACGGAACATTCGCTAATCCCTGTCGTCTGATTATGAAATTAGTCTAGTATTTAAACTAGGCTAGGCTGCAACTATTCGGGGACACTCACGATGATGGCGACCATGTTAATTAAAACTCGTCTTGTGCTGCTTTCATTACTGCCCGCTTTGGTGATTTTAGGATTAGTAGTGCAACAATTGCTGAACAATCAGCAACAGTCGGCGTCGCTGGAACAGGCGATGGTGCGAATGGATATCATGCAGGGGGTGACGAAAACGAGTTTGGCGCTATTCGACTATCAACATGGTCAAAGTCAAACCTTGGACGAGTTGGAGTTCAGCGTTCCCCCTTCTTGGGGAGCTTTGGCTGAGTCGACTTTGCAAATCACCGAGTTTGAGCAGAGGCTAAACGACGTGTTAGCGTATGTTAGCGGGCAAAAAGCCTTGACCAAAGAGATTGCAGAACCGCTGTATGCGTCGCTTCATCATGTTTTGTCTACGCTCAGCAGCGCGCATTTTCACCTTGATGACGACACATTGGAACGTCAAACGAAAATCTTGCTTGAGCTCAGTTTGCTGCAAATTTGGACTATTGAAGAAGCGAGGTTGGTGCCTCCTACGCAGACAGGACAGAACTTGGCGGCCTGGTATCGTGTGCTGGAACATCAGCGAGTGAGTCGACAAAACCTGTTGGGGATGGGCAATGGACAGCCAAATGTGGATGCGCTGGTGAGTTTTCTCAGCTCTGATCGTTATCTCAGCGCTGTGCAGTTTCGCGATGGATTCAGTGCGAGTTCGGCAGACAACCCAATGCTGGGCCCAGCAGAAAGAAACCTCTACCACTCCGAACTGATTTATCGAGTGCATACCTTGTCTGAGTTAGTCAGCCACTTTTTCGTTAGCGTTGAACGCAATTTACAATGGCAAATAGAGCATAAACATCAGCAGTTTGCCGCTATGCTAGGTTTACTCGCAGCACTTCTGACATTGATCTTTTTCTTGGTTAAATCCATCTGTCAGAGAGTGGAAGGCAAACTCAATGCGATTCTTCGCGCACTGCAATGCCTAATCGAAGACGAGCAAGGCCGCTCTGACTGTCATGTCGGCGTGGAAGGTAACGATGAGCTGAGTGAATTCGCTCGACGCATTAACCAGATCATAGACGCTAAGCAGCAACAAACGAAGGAATTGATTGAAGCGAGGGAGGCGGCGGTGTCGGCCAATCGTGCCAAATCCACCTTCCTGGCCAATATGTCCCACGAGCTGCGTACCCCGCTCAATGGCATTATCGGTATGACGGAAATTCTCACTCAAAGTGATATGAACCAAGCGCAGCAGGAAGTGCTTAACGACATCGACGCCTCTTCACAGTCGCTGCTGATACTGCTCAATGATATTTTGGACTTGTCGAAAATTGAGTCCGGTAATCTCAACTTATGCTTAGAAGAGACCGCTCTGCGCGAAACGCTTTACCAGTCGATTTCTCTCTTTCAGCCCAAAGTGAGCAGTAAAAATTTAGAACTGTATCTCTCTATGGACGAAAACCTGCCTGCGAAAGTATTGGCGGATGAACATCGTATCCAGCAAATTTTGACCAATTTGATTGGTAATGCAGTCAAATTCACCGATAAAGGGCGTGTGTCGGTTGCGGTTGAATATAACGCTGAAACTGCGAGCCAGGGTATCTTGACGATCAAAGTGGCGGACACCGGGATAGGCATTGATAAACCGAAGCTGGCCACCATTTTTGAACCTTTTACCCAGGAAGATGACAGCATTACCCGTCAGTTTGGGGGGACTGGTCTTGGTCTCACCATTTGTCGCCAACTGCTGGCGATGATGGGCGGTGAACTGACCGCCACGTCCACCAAAGGGCTAGGAAGCTGTTTCTCATTTACGATTCCTATCAAGGTACTGGATGGAAGCCACTGGAGCCCTGACGAGATAAAAAGAGGTTTGTTGGTAGCCGACTCCGGCCCGTATGTCAATCAACTCGTGGGTGAATGCCATGTTGCCGGTATTGAGCTGATTAAGGTTAAGGAGATCAGCCAAGCTAGGCGCTTGAATACCGATTTCGATGTGGTGTTTTATTTCCACGCTGCGGGCAAGGATCTGCAAGGCGAGTTGATGGCATTGGAGGAGTGTGTGTCGTTGGATAAAGTGGTGCTTTGCCAGCCGCATTTTGCGACCGTCATGCTTAATTCAGACAAAATTCACGGTATGCTGACGCTGCCATTCTTGGGTAAGCGCTTTAAAACGTGTCTTGAGTCGCTCGGACAGAAACTGCGGCAAAACAACGTCACTGTGCTATCGCCGAATGTACACATCATTAACTCAGCCGTCGCACATTATTACAGTAAGAATCATCGCCGCATTTTGATCGCCGAAGACAACCTGATGAACCAGAAGATCGCCAGTTTCTTTTTAGACAAAGCGGGATATGAATACATGGTGGCCAGCAATGGGCAAGAGGCTTTGGAAGCGATTATGTACAGTGGTCGATTCGACGCAATTCTTATGGACTGCATGATGCCGGTCATGGATGGCATTACTGCGACACGTGAAATTCGTCGCTGGGAGAACGAGCAGGGGAGTGATAAGACGTTGATTATTGCACTGACGGCGAGTGTGCTTGAGGAAGATATCCAAAGCTGTTTCGATGCGGGAATGGATGCGTATCTACCTAAACCTTATAAATCCAATCAGCTATATGAACTGTTTGATGAACTCATGGCCTCCTAGTCAAGACTACGCAGTCGCCAATTGCTAGGGCGACTGCGTCTTGAAGTTAGCGAGTTGGTGATTGCGCTGAATCCACTTGATTGAGCAATTTGTTCAGCGCAGAACGATAGCTAAGCCAAGCGACAAAGCCCGCCAGCAGGTTGCCCAGTGCTGCGCCAATAAATAGCCCTTGCAACCCCGCTAACTGGGCGCCGATCCACAAGCAGGGTAAGAAGAATGCGAACAGGCGTAGCGCGGAAATGGTCAAAGCGGTATAGGACTTACCCAGCGCATTACAGACTGAAACCATTAGCATACAGATGCCTAGTGGGCCAAGGCTCAGCGGCACAATCAGCAAGTGCATGTTGAGCACCGACTCTACGTCGTGATCGCTGGTCATTAGTGTGGACAGCTGGCCCGCCAAAAGCATGCTGACTATCGCCAGAGCGGATTGGAACAGAAGTACAAAGCGAGTGGCAATGTTCACCAGTGATTGAATATCGGCGAACTTTTTTGCTCCCAAAAGACGCCCAACCATCGGCGGCATCGACATGGTCAGGGCAAGCACGCCGACCAAGGTAAAAAACTCGAAACGTGAACCAAGAGCCCAAGAAGCGACAGCCGCAGTACCGAAGCCTGCGATGAGTTTGGTTGCCAGCATCGAAGAGACAGGCGGTAACAACTGGCTAATCATCGCCGGGCCCATAATATGGCCTATAGCGGCAACGCTTGCAGAGACGTTAAGATCGTCTTTGGCAAAACTGATCCATGAGTTGCGCTGTAGTCGCGGTGCGATGACTAAAATGCCAAAACCAAAAGCGATGATGGTTGCAATCGCAGCACCTTCGATCCCCATATCCAAGGTGAAGATAAACAGCGGATCCAATGCCAAGTTCAGACCACTGGTCACCATCATCATGGTGCCTGGCAGTATCGTATTGCCGTTCGAACGACAAATGCTGTAGAGAAAATAGAGCATCGCTCCAGTCCAGGCACTGATAAGCCAGTAGGGCCAGTAGCTGTCGATGATGGCGTACACACTTTCTGGTGCGCCGAGAAGTTGTAAAATCCAGTGGCGAGTAAACCAAAGTAATGCACACACCAAAGCAATGCCCACTGCGCCCATGAGTACAATAAGCCCTGCCAGTTGGCGAGCATATTGCGTTTGATTCGCGCCTAATGCTTTGGAAATCACGGCCGTGGTCGCAATACCCAAACCGACTTGAATGCCGATGATCACCATTTGTAGCGGCAGGGTAAACCCTTGTGCGGCCAACGGCAAAATGCCCAACTGCCCGATAAAGGCGCTATCAACTAATTGGAAACTCATGAGTGAGAGCACGCCGAAAAGCATCGGCCACGTCATGGCGAAAAGCTGACGTGATAACGAAGGAGTATTTTGTGTCATAAATTCGATGTGTGAGCGGTCATGGCACAAAGTCTACATGACTCAGACAACTTGTGGGAAAAAGATTCATCCCGTTTTTCTGTGTGGTTAAGAGCCGATGGTTCAGGCAATAAAAAACCTCACCGAAGTGAGGCTTAGCTAACTGGCAAACTGTAAATGCAGCGGGCTTATTTCTTAGCACCAGTTGCTTGTTTATCTACTTCTGTCAGCTCGCGAATGCGACGGCTGATGTCGCGACGCGCTTTCGAAATCTCTGCGCTCTTGATGATGTGATCGTCGACGCGGTCTTCGTAGTCGGCTTTCATGTTCTTGATGATGGTTAGAATTTCATCATAAGTCATGTTGGGTTTAATGTAATCCAATAGGTTTTCGAGCAGTTCAACCCGTTTGCTGTTGTCGCGAACTTTTTTCTCATTGTCCAACAGTTCACGTTTCAGTTTGTTCTTGCGGCGTGCCTGCGCGACAATTTCAAATACCGTATTCATAGGTCCCTTACCTCAAATGTGAATGTGAAAAAGCAAAATAACTTCAAGATACCCTTCTTATTCTCGCTTTGAGCGCTATCTTGAGGTCACTCTTCTCGGCGATTCGTCCCGTCACAGATTAAAGCACATCATACACAGCCATAACAGCTTTTAGATCAAGCCAATGCCTGTCTGGATAAGAAAAATACAGATTTTGCCCTGCGAATTGTGTTTAACCAATGGTTCGCTATATTATCTGCGCAACAAATCAATCGATAGCCAAACAAAGTCGTATGACCTACGTAAATTCCACGCTGGAAAATGCCGAGAAATCCAGCGATCAAAACGCAAAAGATGTGTGTCAGAAGTTAAAGTACGCCTATATTGATGAAAGAGTCCGATTAGAAATCGTCGAAGTTGAGCTAAATCGCACCAAGATCGTGATGGTGGATGAAAAGGGAAGAATGCGTAAGATTTCACTGATACCAGAGCACTAACATTTTGAGTTAAAAAAGAAAAACGTGTTATGGTGTCACGTAAAATAGCCCTATAAGCCAGATGGTTGTATGCGCAAAATAACAATAAGGATAAGCCAAATGAAGATTGAATTGACCGCCGTTGAAGCACGTGCCATTGGATGTTTGATTGAAAAAGAAGTGACCACGCCAGACCAATATCCGCTGAGCTTAAATGCCCTGACTAACGCTTGCAACCAAAAAAGCAACCGTGAGCCAGTGATGAATTTGTCAGAGTCTGACGTGTTGGATGCCGTCGATCAACTGATTGCTCGCCGTTTGGTCAGTGACGAAAGTGGCTTTAACAGCCGTGTGAGCAAATACCAGCACCGTTTCTGCAATACCGAGTTCGGTGATTTAAAACTATCGGCTCAGGAGAAAGGCATTGTCTGTTGCATGCTCCTGCGCGGTGCACAAACACCGGGTGAACTGCGTACCCGGACCAATCGTCTCGCAAACTTTGCCGATGTTAAAGAAGTAGAGACGGTGTTGGACAGATTGGCGAGTGAAGAACGTGGCCAGTTGGTGGTAAAACTGCCGATTGAGCCCGGTAAACGCGAATCGCGTTATATGCATCAGTTTTGTGGTGAAGTAGATGCGAGCCAAGTGGCCCTGTCGATGCCGGTTCATGCTGCCAGTCACCCCGCAGGCGATCAGCGAATCGCTGAATTAGAAGAGCAAGTGAGCGCCCTCAGGGAGGAACTGGATGAGCTTAAAGCCTTAGTTCAATCGCTCCTGTAATGAATCAATGTTCTGTGGGTTCGGATTGGTCAGTCTATCTGATCCGAACTCGTCTCAATGCCCTTTATTGCGGCATCAGCAATAATGTCGAGCGACGCTTTAGCCAGCATCAACTAGGGAAAGGCGCCAAAGCGTTACGTGGTAAAGGGCCATTGGTGCTCGAATGGTCCTATCCTGTTGGTGATAAAAGCACGGCGTTGAAAATCGAACGTCACATCAAATCGCTACCCAAAAGAGACAAAGAGCGCCTAATAAAAGGTGATCTATGTTTGCCTATCGATAATTTCCCTTATTGATATCACTATTCTCAATATAAAACTGATACGCTTTTATTGGACTTGATGAATAACAACAAGGATTGAGCGCATATGCAGCAGCACAATAAAATCGCAGTGGGTATCGGCTTAGCACTGGCTTCACTTTCTTCCTTCGCGGCTAACCACGTTGCGGACGGACGCGGCAACGGCATGGGCAATACCGGAGTTGCATCGGCAGACTACCTGACCGCACCATTTTACAATCCGGCCCTCGTCGCCGATTTCAAGCAGCAGGATGATTTTGGACTTCTCTTACCCTCGTTTGGCGTGAATGTCCGAGACAGTGATGACAGTTTGACGACCATTGACGATCTACAAGATGCCATCGACCGATATGAGAATTCGGCCAAAGGGCAGGATCAGATTGATCAACTCAACCGTTATATGGATGACTTACAAGGGAACACTCCTCTTACCGTTAGCAGCAGTTTAGGGTTGGCGCTAGCCATTCCGACCAAAGCGCTTTCTACGAACTTGTTTGCCAGAGGTTACGTTGAGATCGTCGCGTTGCCAGTCATCGTCGATTCAAACGGTAATACGGCGGCGGACGTAGAAGATCGCTATACCGACTCAAGTGTGAAAATGGCGGCATTTGGTTATACCGAGTTTGGTTTGGCGCTGGCCAAAGAGCTTACCTTCTCCGAACAGCGCGTTTCGCTGGGCGTTACGCCAAAACTGCAAAAGATGACCACCTATTTTGTTCAGCCCTCGGTCAAAGATTTTGATGTCGAAGATTATGATGACAGTGAACATGAAGAATCGGCCTTCAACCTCGATTTAGGTGCGGTTTGGTATAAGGATGAGTTCCGTGTTGCCTTTGCGATAAAAGATCTATTGAGCCAAACCATCGATTTGAAGGACAAAACCGGACTGAAGAAGGACACCTATGAGCTAAACACTCAGATCACCCTCGGTGCGGCTTATTCAGGTGAGCTTCTGACGGCAGCGATTGATTTTGACCTTACCAAGCAAGAGCGGTTTAAGTCACTTAACGATGAAACGCAGTTTGTTCGTTTGGGGGTGGAAGGCAATGCTTGGGGATGGGCGCAGCTACGTGCGGGCTATGAAATGGATCTCGAAGACACGGTAGAAAATGCGTTTACATTCGGTATTGGTATCAGTCCATTTGATGTGGTTAGCTTGGATCTGGCAGCCAGCTATGCGGGTGAAAACCAGTTTGGCGTTTCGGGAAATTTGGCCTTTACGTTCTAAAAACTGAAAAGCACTGATTCTTTCCTCTCGCCATGTCGTGTATGGAATAATAAAGCCCTCAAGCGTAGAGTTCTACTCGCTTGGGGGCTTTTTAGTCAATGCTAAAATGGATAGACAAATTGTGACACTGAACTGGAGTCTTAACAGATTTCACGTTACTCTTTCAGTACAACCTGGTTAGGTCATGCCAATAATAAATTCCAAGAATAAATCGAGTGTCACATGAAAAAAGCATTAATGATGTCTTTGCTTTGTATAGCAAATTTTAGTGCCAATGCACAAACTGCAGAAGTATTGAACGGATATTGGGCGTATCAAGAATATTTAGAGCGTTTCCCAGAACAAGCCGATTTAACCAATGCGCTTGCGCAAACAGTGCGTAACCATCCTGTGCCGCTGAAAGCGTATCAAGCCAAACCAGTGCGTATTTCTGTGGTGTTTCCCGGGCAACAAGTGTCTGATTACTGGGTTAGGAATCTGAGTGCGTTTGAGAAACGCATGGATAAGCTGCAGATAAGCTATCAGATCAACCAAGTGTTCACCCGCCCAAATGCCGATGTTAAGCAGCAAAGCGTCTCTTTGATGGAGGCGCTGAAGAGTAAGTCGGATTATCTGATTTTTACCTTGGATACCACCCGTCACCGCAAATTCATTGAGCATGTTCTTGACTCCTCGGACACTAAGCTGATCTTGCAAAACATCACCACGCCAGTACAGGCATGGGAAAAACGCCAACCATTTTTGTATGTCGGTTTCGACCATGCGCAAGGTAGTATTGCGCTGGCTAAGCAATTGGAAAAAATGTACCCACAGGGCGGCAAGTACTCTGTGCTCTATTTCTCAGAAGGCTATGTTAGTGACGCCAGAGGCGATACCTTTATTCGTGAGCTAAACAGGGACAACCGTTTTCAATTGCGCTCGTCGTTCTACACTAAAGCGACCAAAGACTCTGGTTATGAAACCGCGATGATGAGCTTAGAAAAATACCCAGATGTCAACTTCATCTATGCCTGCTCGACCGATGTCGCCTTAGGCGCACTAGATGCGTTAAAAGAGCTTAAACGAGACGATATTGTGCTCAACGGCTGGGGCGGTGGATCCGCTGAATTGGACGCCATCAGCGCGGGTGATCTCGATCTCACCGTCATGCGGATGAATGATGATACGGGCATAGCGATGGCAGAAGCGATTAAGTGGGATTTGGAAGGGAAGAACGTCCCGACGGTATTTTCAGGAGATTTTGAAGTGGTGACCAAACAAGACAGCCCGCAGCACATCGAAGCGCTTAAAGAGAGAGCCTTCAGATATTCTGGCCAATAGTGAATGATAGACGACGCAACTTCAATCAAACGCCAATCTCTGGCCACCTTAATCACCCGCATATTTTTACTGGTACTCGGTGTGATCACTATCGGGATTTTTATCCAGAGTTATTATTTCAGCAATAAAATCATCAATCAGGAAGTGCTGCGTACCAAGCAACAGACGTCAGCACTGGTGAGAAACCTGTTTGAAAACCACTTGGTCGCGCTGCAGATCCACCATGATAACAGCGCGAAAAGTAGCGCGATATTTGACTTTTTTGCGCAAAAAAATAGCGAAAATCTCGATTTCTTTTTCCTCAGTGTCGATCAAGCGGATCCGTCTCATACGCCAGAATTTCGCTTTCTCACCGATGCCTCCGGTGTGATTTGGGATGACGGTAATGGCCATTTCTATGGCGTCAATGAAGTGATCTTAGCGAAGATTGCTCGCCGCGTCGCATTCAATAACAACTGGCACTATCTTTCCATGCTCACCCTGATGGGCCCAAGACACCTATTGGTAAGGCGCTCACCAGTGATTGATCCAAACAGTGGTGAAGTGCACGGGCAGTTTTATGTCACTATGGTGCTGGATAACAACTTCCCGCTGGTCGAGATGTTAGAGAGCGGCAGTAACAGCGACAGCATTCTTTTATTGGCTGAGCAGAATACCATCGCGCATTCAATGAATGGTAACGAGACTTACGACGTAGATGCCGTTATGGAACTTAAAGAGGCTGCGGATAATGCAGTGATGCACAATAACCTTGTCAGCCAAACCGCAATTCGCATCAATTCGTCCGATACACCTTTATCCATCTTGGCGGTACAAGACAACAGCCATGTGGTTTCTCTGCAGCGACAACATTATCTCGGTATTATTTTCTCAATTTTACTGATGCTCATGCTTTCAATGATGATCCGGGTGTGGATCCAAAACCGCGTTGCAAACGCCTTGAGTACCTTGATGAACTACAGTCGCTTTGGCGCCGCTGGTGAGCGCTTTCAGCGATTTTTGGGTTCTGACATTGTTGAGTTCGATCACATTGGTCACACATTAGAAGATACCTTCGAGCAGCTTGAATCTCAGCGCCGCTCTTTTCAGGATTTATTCAATTTTGCGCTCTCTCCTATGATGGTGTGGTCAGAAAATGGTCTGCTGATTAAGATGAATCCCGCCGCGCGTAAAGAGCTGGTGGTTGATAGCCTTGATCAGCCTGAAATGATGCATCCGGTGTTTCATTCGTTTAAACAACTGTTGTTGCCGCATGTCTCCATGGCAGGTCAAGGGGCCACTTTAACGGGCGTCAACGTGCCGATTGGTGACAAAATATTCCGTTGGAACCTGTCTCCTATTGTGGTGGACCACGGCATCAGCGGCATCATCGTGCAGGGGCAGGACATCACCACCTTGATTGAAGCCGAAAGGCAAAGCCAGCTTGCTCGACGCGAAGCTGAGCAGTCTGCAAAGACTCGCGCGGATTTCTTAGCGAAAATGAGCCATGAAATACGTACTCCGCTCAACGGTGTTCTTGGTATTGCGCAACTGCTCAAACGTTCGGTGCAAGGAGAAGAGAATCTTAAACAGGTGGATGTTCTGTGTCACAGTGGCGAACATCTGCTGGCGGTACTTAATGACATTCTTGATTTCTCAAAGATTGAACAAGGCAAATTCAACATCAAGAAACGTCATTTCAGTTTCGCCGATACCTTGTATACCGTGGAGAACATCTATCGACCAATTTGCCGTGACAAAGGAGTAGTTCTCTCAATTCAAAGCGATTTGCCACAGACTTATCAGCTTTGCACTGATCAAGTTCGTCTCAATCAGATCTTGTTCAATCTGCTCAATAACGCGGTGAAATTCACCATGCACGGGCACATTGATGTGACTTTCTCTTTGACGTCGAGCGAGCAAACACCGCAGAAACTGGAGATCCGTGTTGCAGACACGGGCATTGGCATTGCTCAAGACAAATTGGAGAGTATTTTTGAGCCCTTTGTGCAGGCAGAATCCATTACTACGCGAGAATACGATGGGAGTGGCCTTGGCTTAACCATAGTTAAGAATCTGGTGGAGATGCTTGGTGGGGAGATCAAGGTGAAGAGCGAACTTGGACGAGGTTCTGAGTTTTGCGTCCTCTTACCTGCTAGCGAAAGTGTTCCTCCCGAAGCAAACAGCGGCGTTGCCGTTACACCAGAAAACTTATTCGCTCAGCCGCTAAAAGTGCTGTTAGTCGAAGATAACCACACCAATGCCTTCATATTAAAAGCGTTCTGCCAAAAATATCGCATGCAAGTGGAATGGGTTCAAGACGGTACGTTGGCGTTGGAAAAACTAACAAGCGAGACATTTGATCTGGTTATCATGGATAATCAGTTGCCGAAGATGGGAGGCATCACGGCCACCAAATTGATCCGTGAGGACCTGAAGTTGGCGACCCCAGTTTACGCGTGTACGGCGGATACCCAAGAAGAGACCAAGCGCGCTTTCTTATCTGCGGGCGCGAACTACGTATTGGTGAAGCCGATTAAAGAAGAGGCCTTATACCGTGCTTTTGTGCACTTTAAGCAGCATTTTTGCTAATGAATCTGGCAACTCTTTTGTTAACTCAACGGGGCTAAGCCTGACCCGCTTTAAAAGAGAGCTCAAGCAGCTCTCTTTTTAATTCGCTAGTCATTCTCACTTCTTGTTCGAAACTGATGCCGACAAACCAGCCATTGGGCATTTTACGCACACTTGCGATATGACAGCCGTTATCTGCGGAGATAAAGCGGTTCAGTGTGGACTCGACTTTAACAAAAGCGCCTTTGGCAAATTCGGGCTCGACGAGTGTGGTGAATCCGCAGCCAGAGACAGAAAAATCGATCAAGTTGCCTTGATACTGATTGCCATTGTGCGTCAGCATACCGTTGAGCGCCACCTTGTAACGCACGTGTTCGCGCACAGGCTTAGTGGCAAAATTGCTCGGTATACGGAGAAAAAGGAGAAACGCGGGCTTGGCAATGGTCGTCAAAATACTGCTTTTGAACGCAACGATATGACCCAGCTCAGTATCGGCAATACCGCGTACCACCACATCCGTGTTCTCCAATTTGCGCAAGACAAACTCTTCCTTGTCCTTTTCGGCGATTTCAATAATGACAAAGTGCTTATCTTTCAAACCAATGAAAGTGGCTGGGCGAGCCATTTTATCATCTGGACCAAACTCAAAGCTGACATTCAGTTTCATGCCGGGGGTTAGGAAACGGCGAATTTCTTCCTTGCTATTGCTGGGAGCCATGGAGCGTTCTGTTTTATCGTTTAGGTATCTGAACTATAAACTGGAAGAGAGCGGCATCAAAGTAAGGATGCCGCGCAGACAAGAGGTTAATGCGTATTTTGTGACGTTGTCCGTCTCTGCAATCGGGTGTTGAAAATGCCTAACGTTTTTCGACACCGTGCGCTGGTGGCTGGTAATCCAGCGACGTATCGTGACGCATGAAGATGTTGCTGGCGATAAGGCTACCGCTGCTGACGACAATCAGTGCTAACCAAGTGATGTTATCAGGATATTCGCCAAAGGCAGGTATCGCGAGCACAGTCGCAAGTACAGGCGTTGCGCTGCCAAAGGCGGCACTCCTTTCAGCACCGAGCGTGCGTACAGCGTATAGATAGGTGACAGACGCGATTAAGCCCGCGCCGAGGCCTTGAATTAAAGTATGGCCCAGTAACTCACGCCAAGGCCATTCAGCGAGCGGAGCCTGAACCAGATAACTTGGCAATAGGCCGCTGTACATAGCCAGCACGAGAGCGATCAAAGAGAACAAGGCAACAAAACCTGAACTGACTAAGGCATTGAGATTGGCGACCCGAGCGCTGATGGTAAAACTCGCCCACATCAGACTACAAAGAAGAAACAGCAGATGTCCTTTGGTTTCTTGCCCTAAGTGTAAGCCATTCAAATGAGGAGCCAAAAATAACCCAATGCCTATGACAACCAGCGACAAGCCAAATATTCTATGTCGACTCAGTGGCTGTTGATAGAACAGCACCGCAATACCTGTGACAAACAAAGGCAGGGTTCCCGGAACCAGTGTGCTGCCGTGGGCCACCGGGACATAGTGCATCGCTGTGCCCGCCATGAGCAGATAAGGCAAGCCGCTGCCAATAAACATGCCTGCTAGATAGCGTTTGGGTACCTGAACAATCTGAGTTTTTGCTCTGAGGACCAGTGGTGAAAGTACAAGCGCTGGTATGAGAAAACGTGTTAGGGCTATATCGGCAGGCTGAAGCGCTGAAATCGCGCCGCCTTTCAACGAGAGAAAAAAGCCAGACCAAATGAATAAGGTGATGAATATCGCGAGGTAGCCGAGCGTCATAATGTGCATGAATAAGTTAACATAGTGTTAATTATCGTTTATTGTTCGGGGTGAATTTTGGCAAAAATCATCATAGATGAGATAAATATTGATGATTTCCACTAATTAAATCGTTTTTGATGAAGAGAAAAGCCAGTGTGATGGATAGGATAGATAAGAAAATACTCGGATTGATTCAAGAAGATGGTCGCCTAACCACTGCAGAGATCGCTGATAAGGTTGGTTTATCTGCCTCGCCCTGCGCAAGACGGATTAAACGTTTAGAGCAAGATGGCATCATCGCTGGATATCATGCGTATCTAGTTCGGGATAAAGTGGGTATTGCCATGACGGTGTTTGTCGAGGTGAGTCTCAACAATCATCAAGTGACGTCAATTGATCACTTTGAACAAGCCATTGTAGAAATGGAAGAAGTCGTCAGTTGTCACGTCGTCTCCGGAGCCTACGACTACTTGCTTGAGGTAGTGGCAAAAGACTTAACCGGATATGAAGCGTTTACTCGAAAGTTGCAGCGTTTACAAAACGTCAAGGATATTCATACGCACTTAGCGATTCGTAACGTAAAAAACTCAGCGGCACTGCCGATCTACCGCTAATAAAAAGCGGAGCTCAAATTGCTCCGCTGATAAAATTCGTTTGCTAACAATGACTACTGATGGCGCATTTGAGAAATTTCACAATTGCCCGTATCTCGGTCGATTCGAAAAGAGAATGCCGCAGAGTGATATTCTGAGCCATCACACCAAATGGTTTCTCCGAAGATCTTGCACAAATCAAGGTCGTTGATCGATCCAAATTCTTTCACGTGTCTGACGACGGATAAGAATTTCGCTCTAGCAACGGTTTGACTTTCCATGTGATTCAAGCGATTGAAAAGCATGTCATTTTGCATGTTCACCAGCCAACTATTTTGTTTTATGAAAACTTATGAATACGAAGTTAACCAAAAAAGCAGCAAAAGTAAAGCATTATTGTGACGCGTGTCGCTATTTTCCCCCTGTGCTGGTACTAAAAGTCCTGTAAGGAAAAGGGTTTTACGGCTCTTCGAGTACATACGCGCTCTTCACGTTAGGGTGACTATTTAAGCAGTGGGCACGAACGGTATGCTATACCTAGGAGAGATTGTTTTGGCTAGTTGGCGTAAAGCGATGTTTTCGTTATGCTCATGAGCAAAACAGAGCCGAAAAACAGAAGACGGATGTGTGGATGAAAAAAATTTTGGTGGTGTTAATTATCCTGTTGTTGCTGGTTGGAGCCGCAGCGGGCTATTACGTCTTCTTTATGCAGCCGGAGGAAGTAAAAGAGCCGCAAAGCGAACAAGCGCCACCAGCGGTTGCTACCGAGATGAAACCTATACTTGATCTTGAAGCGCCGGCCCCAGAAATTACGGAATATTACGTCGTTGAGCGACGTATTAGCGTGCACAATAAACCTCAAGAAGATGCGTTGGTGGTCGATCATCTTTATAAAGGAGAGAAGCTCACCATTTTGGAAAAACAACTCGGCTGGGGGCGAATTACCGATTATCTCGTCTATGAGGAAGGGGGGGAAGAGACGGCGGAGTGGGTCAATATGACGCAGTTATCTAACGAGAAACCCGTGATAGAAGAGATGGAACGCTTGGAGATTCTCGATGGATACATCGCGCGTTCAGATGATCTCCTACAGCATCAGGAGGTTTTCCGCAAACACACTCAACAACTGCTGAATGATGGCACTTGCAAGCCGCAAGATTTTGAGGAACTCGGTGGTTGGGTGCGCTCCGTCACTTTTCAGCCTAGAGAAGTGTATTTCATATACTGTGGCGGCTTGGATCAAGAAAATAAAATTTATCTCGATATCAATAGCGGAGATATTTTCTATCGATAGATTGAACGCTACCCATCGGCGCAGATTTTAGATTTTTTTAGTTGAGCTAGATCCACCTTAGGCATAGTATGACCAAGCAAGCCACTGTGGCTTGCTTTTTGATCTTGAGTACCGCGATGCATTCAAACTTTTTACGACTATTGGCTTTGCTGTTAACACTGGTGATGACACCAGTAGAAGCCTTTGCATCGATTGCCGAGAACATAGAACGTTCCAACTCATTAAGCGGACGTCTTGCTAGCGCACACCTCAAGCTGACCAATCACTTTGCTGGTGAAAGCCGTAGCGAGCAGGACAGTGCTTCTTTTCCCGTTTCACAATCGTATCAACGACATGATGCTGCCGCTATCTTGCATGCGAATCGTTGGAGTGTTGCGCAGCGTGAAGACTCACCGCGGAACAGCGACCCGCTCTTCTTTAGTGGCCTTGATCAACCTAACATTCATGGCAACTTATTTCGTCTTTACGATTGTTTAAGACAGCTTGAGCTATTACGAGCCTACCATTTTTCTCCCAACCATCGTTTGGCGGGTTGGAAAGAAACCAATGCCATGTACGTCGCGCTCAACAGTCAATTTTCCTGACTCAATTTTCTAATCAAAAAACATTTATTTGAACTGAATTGACTCTGTCTCTCTAGACGGAGGGGAAAACTATGACAAAAAAACACAAATCGGCCAAGGTGCTCAATCACTATTCCGTTTGGAAGTACTTGGTGTTGATTACTACCCTAGTGATTCTCACTTTAAGCGCGATTCCAACGTGGTATGGCGAGCAACCCTCAATCCAGATTGCCTACGCGAAAGATACGACGCCTCAGTATGATCTGCTGCAATTGAAAAAATGGTTGGCTTCACAAGAGATCACGGTGGATAAGATCACCCAGCAAAACGGCGTAACGACCTTGGTATTTGCCGACGAAAACGCGCAAAGCCTCGCTAGAAAACGTCTAGATGGCGTCTTACATGCTGATGCAACCCTCACGTTTTCTTACCTCTCGATCGCGCCGCAATGGCTGAGCGACTTAGGGTTCAATCCGATCAAACTCGGGTTAGATCTACGTGGCGGGGTACAGTTTCTGCTCAATGTGGATGTAGACAAAGCGTTTGAAGAGCAACGGGACGCCTTAGCTGATGAAGTTCGTGCGATGCTACGTAGCGAGAAACTGCGCTCCGTGCAAATCCAGGCGAGCAAAACTTCCGAGCTACGAGTGCTCAGCGAGAGTGTGCAGGCCAAGGATAAAGTGGTGTCGTTTATCAAAACCAATTATGCCAATTGGCAAACGCGCACAGAAGCTGGAGCCTTAGTCATTAAGCCATCAGAGGCCTACGTGAGCGAGTTCCAAAGCACAACGCTCAAGCAAAATCTTAAGATCATGCGCGATCGCATTGAAGAGCTTGGCATTACGGAAGCCTTGGTGCAGCGTCAAGGTGCGCACAGTATTCGCATTGAGCTACCCGGAGTGCAAGACCCTGCTCAAGCGAAAAATGTGATTGGCGCAACGGCCAGTCTGGCTTTCTATGCAGTGAAAGCTCCGGGCGCAGTGTCTTCGTCAGAAGATCTTATCCTCAGTGACAATGATGGCCGTCAAGTGATTCTGGATAAACGCCCAGTGCTAACCGGAGAGCATATTGTCAACGCCCGCGCTGGCGTGGATAAGATGGGCATGTCGGAAGTGAACATCTCACTCGACCATAGTGGCGGCAAGAAGATGAGCGATTTCTCCGCCAAACATTTGGGTAAACCGATGGCGACGGTTTACCGCGAATACATTACACAAGAAAATGGTGAGATCTCGCGCAGTGAGCGTGTGATCAGTGTGGCCACGATTCAGTCTCAACTGGGCAGCCAATTTCGCATCACCGGTGCTGGCAGCATGGATGAGGCGCAGCAACTGGCTCTGTTGCTGCGAGCGGGATCGTTGACCGCTCCCGTCTCGATTGTTGAAGAGCGCACCATTGGCGCGTCACTCGGAGCGGAAAACATCGAAAACGGCTTTGCCGCTCTGGCATTAGGCATGGGGCTGACGCTAACTTTCATGGCGCTCTGGTATCGTCGTCTGGGCTGGGTGGCTAATGTTGCACTTGTCGCCAACATGCTTTGTTTACTTGGTCTCATCGCTTTGCTTCCGGGCGCTGTACTGACATTACCGGGCATCGCTGGCTTAGTATTGACGGTCGGGATGGCAGTCGACACCAACGTGATCATTTTTGAGAGAATTAAAGACAAGATGCGTGAAGGACGCAGCTTCGCGCAAGCGATTGATGCTGGGTTTGACAGCGCTTTCTCAACCATTCTCGATGCCAATATCACCACTATGATTACCGCCGTCGTGCTCTATGCCATCGGCAATGGGCCAATTCAAGGCTTCGCATTAACGTTGGGATTGGGCCTGCTGACCAGTATGTTCACGGGTGTTTTTGCTTCTCGAGCCATGATCAATCTGATCTGGGGACGAGATAGCCGCCGCAGTGTGAGGGTTTAACTATGATCAATTCTATGAAAAAGCACATCCGTTCGATCCGTTACTTGACCAGCGTCATTTCACTCGCACTGATGCTCGTTGCTTTGGGAGCATTGGCGGTACGCGGTTTAAATCTAGGGTTAGATTTTACCGGAGGTATGGTCACTGAAGTGGCGTTAGCGCCCACGGTGACCAATCATCAGTTACTCGATGCAGTACAACCGATTTTGGGTGAATCGGCTACGGTGACTAAGGCGGGAGAAGAGGGGCGATGGGTGATTCGCTACTCATTACCTGAGGAGCAAACCAGCCTTCCAGATCTATCCAGTGGGTTGGCATCTGTCTCCTCGCAGGTATCGGTGATTAGCAATAGTGTGGTTGGGGCACAAGTTGGGCAGGATTTACTTGAACAAGGCGGCATGGCCATGCTGGTTTGTCTCTTGGCGATTTTGGGTTACCTCTGTCTGCGCTTTGAATGGCGTCTAGCCGGCGGCTCTTTAGTGGCTTTGCTTCACGATGTAGTACTGGTGCTGGGTTTCTTTGCTATCACGCAGATGGAATTTAATTTGACGGTTTTCGCTGCCATTTTAGCGATATTGGGTTACTCTCTGAACGATTCGATCATTATTGCTGATCGTATTCGTGAACTGTTGATCGCTAAACAAGACGACACCACGGAGCAGATCAACGATCAAGCCGTGATAGGCACGTTTTCGCGTACCATGGTCACGTCGGGGACCACGCTCATCACCATCGCTGCACTCTGGTTAATGGGCGGTAGCGCCTTGCTGGGTTTCTCAACGGCGATGTTTATTGGCGTGCTCTCTGGTACTTGGTCGTCAATTTCTATTGGTACGGTCTTACCAGAATGGTGGCAGCTTAAACCAGTCCATTACTTGCCGGCAGAAATCGACACAGCTCCTTAGCTCACAGAGCATTCGTCGAACGGTAAATAGCGTTACGCGATAAAATAGTGAATACATAAAACAAAGCCACAGAATAATGTGGCTTTATTTTATTTAAAAATTTAATCTTAAAAAATATATATCAATTAGTGTGGATTTTAGTTGGATATTTATTGATAAATAAGAATTTAGATAGATGAAGGAAATATATCGGTAATTCGTTGAGAGTGTCTGTAAGTTATACACTTCAGCGATGAAACAAGAAAAAACATCAAGTCCTATTTAATACAATCACTTACGAATCTTCTCATCAACATTAAGATTATAAATTCATTTTAATTCAATGAATTATATTTTCATTAACCATTTTATAACATTTCATCCCTTATGAGATCTAGCTCAACATTAGGTGTAATTTTTAAAATTTTATTTGAAATGTAATATTTATAAGTTAGCTTATTTAAATAGGTGAACGTTAGATGAAGACGTCACAAATAATATTTAAATTGTCAGTTGGCAAATATTTGCCAATCGGTCTATGTGCTAGATTTTTTGCTGTTAAGAATGGAGTTCTTAGATGAAAAAGGTCGCTTTGATCACCGGATCAAAAGGCGGAATTGGTTCTGCAATCTCTTCTCAACTTGTACAAGATGGCTATCGCGTAGTGGCTACTTATTTCACAGGTAACTATCAATGTGCGCTAGATTGGTTTAACGAAAAAGGCTTTACCGAAGAGCAAGTGCGCTTGTTTGAGCTTGATGTAACGAACACCCAAGAGTGTGCTGAGCGTTTGAGCCAACTCCTTGAAGAGGAAGGCACCATTGACGCCGTCATCAATAACGCGGGTATCACTCGTGATGGTGTGTTCAAAAAGATGAGAGCAGAGGCGTGGCATGATGTCATTAATACTAATCTCAACAGTGTGTTTAATGTGACGCAACCGCTTTTCTCCGCCATGTGTGAAAAAGGTAATGGCCGCGTTATCAACATCTCCTCCGTAAATGGGTTAAAAGGTCAATTTGGCCAGACTAACTACTCTGCAGCAAAAGCCGGCATGATCGGATTCTCCAAAGCATTGGCGCTGGAAGGGGCTAGAAATGGTGTCACGGTCAACGTGATTGCGCCTGGATACACATTGACGCCAATGGTTGAGCAGATGAATCCGGAAGTACTTGAAAACATCAAGGCTCAGATTCCAATGCGTCGCCTAGCTACGCCAGATGAGATTGCTAAAGCGGTCTCTTTTCTAATGAGTGACGCAGGTGCGTATATCACGGGTGAGACACTGTCGGTCAACGGCGGCTTATACATGCATTAAAGGATCAACCTAATGGAAAAAGTATACATTGTCGCCGCTAAACGTACCCCAATCGGTTCATTTGGTGGTGCGTTAAAAAATACCTCAGCGGGCGAGTTAGCGGCGGTTGCGATCAAAGGTGCGTTGGCGCAAGCTAAGGTCGATGTCGAACATATCGACGAAGTCATTGTGGGCAACGTGGTGAGTGCAGGTCAAGGAATGGGTGTTGGACGCCAAGCCTCTGTTTATGCAGGTATTCCCGCCAGTGTCCCTGCCTATACATTAAATATGGTGTGTGGCAGCGGGATGAAAACCGTGATGGATGCCGCTTCGCATATCCGAAGCGGTGATGCCGAGATTGTCGTTGCGGCTGGGGTTGAAGTGATGTCGCAGATCCCATTTGCAATGCCGGGTAGTGTGCGTGACGGCAACAAGATGGGTCATCTATCGATGCAAGATTTGCTCATCGCAGATGGCTTGACCGATGTGTTCAATCAATATCACATGGGTGTGACGGCGGAAAATGTCGCCAAACAGGTAGGTATTAGCCGCGAAATGCAAGATCAATACGCGCTTGCGAGTCAGCAAAAAGCCGTTGCCGCGATCGAAGCTGGCAAATTTAAGCAAGAAATTGTTCCGGTTGAAGTCAAGCAACGTCGCGAGACAGTTTTGTTTGATACCGACGAATATCCCAAAGCCAATGCGACGTTGGAAGGACTGAAAGGTCTTCGTCCCGCATTTGACAAAGAAGGTAGTGTGACAGCGGGAAATGCTTCTGGCATTAACGATGGCGCGAGCGCGATTATTTTGGCTTCAGAACACGCAGTGAAAACCTATGGCTTGCAGCCTTTAGCGGAAGTTGTGAGCTACGCGCAGTCTGGATTAGCGCCTGAAATTATGGGTCTTGGCCCCGTTGAAGCGGTAAGCAAAGCGTTGGCGAAAGCGCAACTGTCAACCGATGACATTGATGTGTATGAACTCAATGAAGCCTTTGCAGCTCAGGCACTTGGCGTTATTCACAAGTTGGCAGAGCAACATCAGGTATCGGTTGCTTCCATTCAAGATAAAGCAAACCTTAACGGTGGCGCGATTGCATTGGGGCATCCACTAGGAGCGTCTGGTAACCGTATTTTGGTTACATTGATTCACGAGCTGCACAAACAAGATGGTCAGTTTGGTGTGGCTTCGTTGTGCGTCGGCGGTGGTATGGGTACTGCCGTGATAGTGAAAACAGTTAAGTAATTCGATTAATAACCTCTACATTTCGTTAGGAGATAAACCATGTACACGGATTTTTTCAAAACTTTTACTGATCAAACAGAGAAAAACCTACAACCTTACTTCAAGTTCAACAAGCTGGTAACGAAAAACGTTGAAGTTCTGACTGAACTGCAACTAAACGCGATTCGCACCTACAGCGAAATGGGTTTGGCGCAAATGAAAGCGGCATCTGAAATTAAAGATGTTACTTCACTGGCCACATTTAACAGTCAGCAACTGGGTGTATTGACTAAGCTATCTCAGCAAATGCTGGACGACAGCAACAAGCTGCAAGCGATCGCCAAAGAGTTCAAAGACGATGTTGAAAAGATGACTTCGGAAAATATCAAAACAGTTACACCTGCGTAATTTGTTCTGTGTTCACGCCGCCTATCTAGGCGGCGTTTTTTCCGAGTAAGGGAGTATCATTATGTTGCAACACTTCTTTTCGGACTATCTTGTAAAGCTCCAAGAGACCAATCAAAAATGGTGGCAAGACTTTGAAGCAAGCAAGGCAGCCGTCAATTCTCCTTTGAACAAGGCAATGCAAGAAGTGAACTTTGAGGATGCGGCAAGATTTGTTGAAAAAGCGGCAAATCAGCCTGCAGCATTGCTGAAGTTGCAGACGCAGTGGTGGGAACAACAACTGCAAATTTGGCAAAATGTGGCGCTTTCCGGCAACACTCAAAGTGTTATTGAAGCTGAGCAGGGAGACAAACGTTTCTCTAATGAAGCTTGGCAAGCAGAAGCGATGTACAGCTTCATCAAACAGTCCTACCTTCTGTTTAGCAAAACGTACATGGATACCATCGACGCCATTGAAGGGCTCGATGAGAAAACCAAAGAACGTATCACTTTTTTCTCTCGCCAAGCGATTAACGCGCTTTCACCATCGAATTTTATCGCAACCAACCCTGAGTTGCTTAAGCTAACGATTGAGAAGAATGGCGAAAATCTGCTCACCGGATTAGAGCTACTCAAAGAGGATGTGGCTGCGAGTGCGGACATCCTTAAAATTCGCATGACCAACAATAATGCGTTCCGTCTCGGCGCCGATATTGCGACCACGCCAGGTGATGTGGTTTATCAGAATGAACTCTTTGAGTTGATTCAATATCGCCCCATGACAGAGCAAGTCAATGCCACCCCGCTGCTGATCGTCCCGCCGTTTATCAATAAATACTACATCCTTGATTTAACCGCTAAGAACTCGATGGTTCGCTGGCTTTTAGAGCAAGGCCACAGTGTATTTATGATCTCTTGGCGTAACCCTGGTCTAGCGCAGGCGAACGTTGAGTTTGGCGATTACGTGACCGAGGGTGTGGTCAAAGCGGTGACCGCAATTGAAGAGATCACGGGTCAAGAAGAGATCAACGCAGCAGGTTATTGCATTGGTGGTACGGTGCTGGCGTGTACGGTGGGTTACTACGCGGCGAAGCGGATGAAAAAACGCATCAAGTCGGCGACCTTTTTCACCACGCTTTTGGATTTCTCTCAGCCAGGCGAAGTAGGTGCTTACATTAACGACACCATCATCAGTGCAATTGAAGCGCAAAATACCGCTAAGGGTTATATGGATGGTCGTTCGCTCAGTGTGACATTCAGTTTGCTGCGGGAAAATAGCTTGTACTGGAACTACTACGTGGATAACTACCTCAAAGGCAGTAGTCCGGTGGATTTCGATCTTCTGTACTGGAATAGCGACAGCACCAACGTTGCCGCAACAACGCACAATTTCATGTTGCGTGAACTGTATCTCAACAACAAGTTGGTTGAGGAACGTGGTGTCAAGGTTGGCGGAGTGTGGATCGATCTGAATAAGATCCGCATCCCAAGCTACTTTATCTCGACTAAGGAAGATCATATCGCCTTATGGCAAGGAACCTATCGCGGTGCTTTGAATATGGGCGGGAATAAAACCTTCGTTCTGGGCGAGTCTGGGCACATTGCAGGTATTGTTAATCATCCGGCGAAAAACAAGTATGGTTATTGGCTGAATGACAATCTTGATGAGTCGGCAGAAGAGTGGCTGAGTAATGCACAGCGCAAAGACGGCTCTTGGTGGACGCATTGGGATCAATGGCTACTGCAGTACAATCCGCAAGAAAAAGTCGCACCTTATCGACAAGGTTCTGAACTCAACCCCATCCTCAAAGAGGCACCGGGTGAGTACGTTAAGCAAGTCCTACCTATTTTAGAATAACCAGCTCAATGCGCTACGGCTCTTCGTAGCGCATTTTCTCAACGCCCATCAAATTTATCTAAATCATGCAAAAACTGCGCAAATTTACCAGCACAAACGTATTTTACCTCTGTTTGCTGGCAAAGAAGCGGTGACCAAAGCGCAACAGGTGCAAGGTATTCAGGTGAAGAAAACGGGCTACAGCGATTTTTATCAGTTATGGATTGGTGACCAGCAGCAAGGTTAAATCATACTCACGGAGCCACTTTGAGCTCTCTGCACAAAAACACCAAACGAGCGATCGTTTGGTGTTTTGTTTTCGAAACAGAGCTAGGTCGAGACGAGCTCAGAGCTCTTTGTCTTTGCTAAGTGACAGCAGCCATAGTGAAATGGCGGCCACGCCAGCAAAGCCAGCTAAAATAATTACGGGCATGGCACTGTAGCCGAGAACATGCCAAATAACCGATTCTAATGTACTCATGCTTGTTCTCCTTATTGCCAGCCGTCAACGCCGTGCATATCAGGCAGTTTGTGGGCAATGCCTTTGTGACAATCGACACAGGTTTTTTCACCCGAAGCCAGCGCGGTGGAGTGTTGGCTGGCACTGCGTTCGCTCTGTTCGGAGAAGTCCATGAACTCAAACTGGTGGCAGTTGCGACACTCTAACGAATCATTCCCTTTCAGCCGCGCCCATTCACGCTCAGCCAGATGCGCGCGACGTGCTTGGAATTTCTCCGGTGTATCAATATTGCCCATGAAGTGGGCGAACAGCTCTTTGGACGCCTGTACTTTGCGCACGATTTTGTCTGTCCACTCGTGCGGTACGTGGCAATCAGAGCAGATCGCACGCACCCCAGAGCGGTTCGAGTAGTGAATGGTTTCTTGGATTTCCGCCACAATCGGGGCGTGGCAACCCGAGCAGAACGCTTCGCTGTTGGTCGCTTCCATCCCAGTGTTAAATGCGCCCCAAAACAGCAGACCGCCAGCAAATCCCATAAACAGCAGCACACCAGCGGCCGCTTTGCTCGGCGTGCTTAGTCGCTTCCAAAACGCTTTCAATATTTTCATAGATAGCCTCTTCGTTTCAATAATTGGCTACTACTTACGCAGTGAGTCAACGCGTTCAAATTCATTCTCGACCAGCGGTTTAGCGCTCGCCTGAGGCACGTGGCACTGAAGGCAGAAGTAGCGACGCGGCGACACATCGGCCAGCACCGCATCTTCACGGTTCATATAGTGGGTCACGCTGATCTTGGTTGCGCCCATCTCTTTGGCATTTTTCCAGCTGTGGCATGCAAGGCACTTGTTGGCATTGAGTGACACTTCATAGCTGCGAATGTTATGAGGGATCAAGGGTGGCTGATAAACGTAATCACTCTCTAACACTTGCTCACGCGGGTATTTTTTCATCACATCAGCAGGGCGAGTATCCTCTAAAGGTGTGTTGCCACGAAGGGACTCAAGACCGCCCGTGCCCCCCGGGTTTTCTAACTCGGCTTGCGCAACACTGCTGAGCAGGGCAACTAAAGAAAGTGCGCTGATGGAAAACAGCGTCATGACTAATTTTTTCATCGTTTCATCTCCGCCTAATGGCTAAATTCTTTGTCAGGCTGCCCTTGTAGGCAGCCTGTGCATTCGGTTCCTGCTACGCGACCTTAGTGATCTTGACCGGACACTTCTTAAAGTCGGTTTGTTTCGACAGTGGGTCAGTGGCATCTAAGATCAACTTGTTGATCAGAATGCGAGCATCAAAGAACGGTACGAACACCAAGCCTTGTGGCGGGCGGTTGCGTCCACGTGTCTCAACGCGAGCGCGTACTTCCCCGCGCTTATTGGCGATCAGCACTTCATCACCACGGCGTAATCCACGCGCTTTGGCATCATCGGGATGGATGTAACAGAGCGCATCAGGCACCGCTTTATACAGTTCAGGTACACGGCGAGTCATGGTTCCGGTATGCCAGTGTTCCAGCACACGGCCAGTACATAGCCACATGTCGAATTCCGCATCCGGTGATTCAGGTGGCGCTTCGTAAGGGGCAGAAATGATCAGCGCCTTACCATCCGGTTTTCCGTAGAAATCCCAACCTGAGCCTTTCTTCGCGTAAGGATCGCTGCCTTCTTTGTAACGCCACTTGGTCTCTTTACCGTCGACTACTGGCCAACGCAGGCCACGCACTTGGTGATACACATCGTACGGCGCTAAATCGTGGCCATGGCCGCGACCAAAGCTGGCGTACTCCTCAAACAGCCCTTTTTGTACGTAGAAACCAAAGTGGTGCGCATCGTCATTGAGTTCGCGCGCTTCAGAAAGCGGATATTGGTCAACCTGACCGTTGGTAAACAGCACCTCATACATGGTTTTGCCACGGTATTGAGGCATCTTAGCCAAAAGCTCTTCTGGCCATACTTCTTCCATCTTGAAGCGTTTGGAGAACTCCATCACCTGCCAAGAGTCCGATTTAGCCTGACCAACGCTTTTGACTTGTTGATACCAAACTTGGGTACGACGCTCAGCGTTACCGTAAGCGCCCTCTTTTTCGATCCACATAGCGGTTGGCAGGATCAGATCCGCCGCTTGCGCTGTTGCGGTTGGGTAGGGATCGGACACCACGATGAAGTTTTCAGGATTACGATAGCCCGGTAAACGTTCACCATTGATATTTGGGCCAGCTTGCATGTTGTTGTTACATTGCACCCAGTAGCAATTGAGTACGCCGTCGTTCAGCATGCGATCTTGCAATACCGCATGGAAGCCCGGTTTAGGTGGAATAGTGCCTTCAGGCAGTTTCCAGATTTTCTCCGCGATGGCGCGGTGTTTTGGATTGGCGACCACCATATCGGCAGGCAAGCGGTGAGCGAAGGTGCCGACTTCGCGCGCGGTGCCACACGCCGACGGTTGACCGGTCAGTGAGAATGGGCTGTTGCCCGGAGTGGCGATTTTGCCGGTCAGTAAGTGCAGGTTATACACTAAGCTTTGCATCCACACGCCACGCGTATGTTGGTTCATACCCATAGTCCAAAGCGACATCACTTTGGTATTTGGGTCTGCGTACTGCTTAGCTAAAAGAAGCAGCTTCTCTGCGGGAACCCCAGACATCTCGGCGGATTTTTCCAGTGTATACGGTGCAACGGACGCTTTGTACTGCTCAAAATTGATCGACTGCATATCGCCTGAATTGGCGTGTTTGGCTTTTTTCTGTAGCGGATGGTCATCACGCAGGCCATAACCAATATCGGTAGTGGCTTGTTTAAAGTGAGTGTGTTTGTTAACGAAATCCCAGTTAATGGCGTCGTTTTGAATGATGTAGTTGGCAATGTAGTTGGCAATAACTAAATCGGTCTGCGGTTTAAAGATACAACCGGTATCCGCCAGCTCAAAAGAACGGTGGTAATAAGTTGACAGCACGTTCACTTTGACGTGCGGATGGCTGAGACGACGGTCGGTGATGCGAGTCCAAAGCACAGGGTGCATCTCGGCCATGTTCGAGCCCCAAAGCACAAAGGCGTCAGCGTGCTCAAAGTCATCATAGCAGCCCATCGGCTCATCCATGCCAAACGTGCGCATAAAGCCGACCACTGCCGAAGCCATACAGTGGCGCGCGTTCGGGTCGATGTTATTGGAGCGAAAACCCGCTTTCATCATTTTCACGGCGGCGTAGCCTTCCATCACGGTCCACTGGCCCGATCCAAACATCCCAACGCTGGTGGGGCCCTTTTTCGCCAGCGACGCTTTCCACTTCTCCGCCATGACATCAAACGCCATATCCCAAGAAACGGGCGTGAAATCGCCATCTTTGGCAAATTTGCCATCTTTCATGCGCAGTAAAGGTTGTGTGAGACGATCTTGCCCGTACATGATTTTCGAGAGGAAGTAGCCCTTGATGCAGTTCAAGCCTTTGTTCACCGGCGCTTCAGGATCGCCCTGTGTCGCGACGACTTTGCCGTTTTGTGTGCCGATCAAAACAGAACAACCCGTGCCACAGAAACGACATGGCGCTTTGTCCCAAGTGATAGCGGTTTGATCAGAGCTGGCGATCAGATTGGCTGCCGATGCGGGCAGGGTAATTCCGGCGACTGCCGCGGCTGAGGCTGCTGCGTTTGCTTTTACAAACGCGCGTCTTGTCATTTTCATACTTCACCCTCGAGTTGGGATTGTTGAGTTCCAGTGTCTTCGTCCTTGTCATCCGTCAAGGATTCAATCTGGTGATAAACCAGAACGGTGCTGAGAACGTTTGGTAAGTGGCTGATGGCTTCGATCGTATCGGTAATGAAACCTTGATTGACGGTTTCAAGTACCACGACAATTTTTCCTTCTGGGCTGTCTCCATAAATCTCGGTGTTGTCCATCGCCTCAATCTGCGCTTTGACGACAGCAAGAGAGTCGGCGACGACATGGACCACTAAGCTTGAGATGTGCACTTCGTTTAGCGCCATAATTTGCTCTCGTTCTAATTCGTTGTGCTCACATGGATGGATGATGCCGGGCAGATGTAGACGCAAGCGCCGCAGCCGTTACATTCATCCAGATTCAATTGCGCTTGTGCGACTTTGCCGATCTGTAGAGAAAAACGGATCGCCTGAGGTTCGCACGCCTCCGCGCAGCTACGACATTCAATATTGCGCTTGGTCAGACAAGCCTCATCAATGCTGGCTTTGGCTGACCAAGGTGGATTTTCTTGGCTGACAAACAAGGCTTCAGGGCACACAGCCGCACATTGATAGCAAAACGTGCATTCGCCTTGGGTGAAATCGACACGCGGAAAACCGCCATCGCCTATCACTATGATGTCTGTTTCACAGGCCGAAACACATTTCCCGCAACGAGTACACTCATCGCTAAAGCGCTGCCGATTTGCCAACCAAGGCAGAGCAACCGCCTCTTGATTGGCGGTGTGTCGGGTAAAAAAACGACGGCGGGAAAGATCGGTCACGGTTCACCTTATGGCTGTTCAACAATCGTCAATGATGCATATCGTTAGTCAACGTCACGGTTTTGTTCATAAATTGTCATTTAACCGTACACAAATTGTAGTTTTTGACATATTTGTATAAATACCTCTTAGGGGGTAATTGCGGGTGAGGCTTGTTTTGGATCAATAAATTCCTCACTCTTCCGGCTCATATTGTGCTCCCGCTGAGGGCACAAATGGCAAAATCAGATCAGAGGTTGTGTTGAAAAAACAAGTGAAGAAGTCAGTCACTAGAACGATTGCCAAGGCGATGGGGTTGATTTTGCTGCTGTCTGTTGTCACCACGGGCTTTGCTATCGTGACTTTGGCATCGAGCCTCAATGACGCCGAAGCGGTTAACGTTGCGGGCTCGATGCGCATGCAAAGTTACCGATTGGCACATGACATCCAAACGAATGCGGCTGACTACGCCTCGCACATCTTTCTGTTTGAGCGTTCCATCTATTCCCCGTCGATGAAAGCTTTGCAGAACTGGACTGTCCCTCAAGACATCACCGACGATTATTACCGTTTGATCATGCGCTGGCATGAATTGAAATCTGTGCTGCAAAGCGAGGAGCGCGAACGCTATTTGCTATTGGTGGCTGGGTTTGTCGGGCAAATCGACGCGTTTGTTTTTAAATTGCAGCACTTTTCTGAACAAAAGCTGATCAAACTGGCTTGGATCGGTGGTATGGGGCTTGGTGGAATCTTGCTGGTAAGCGTATTTGTGGTCCATTTTGTGCGCCGTGAAGTGGTTCATCCGCTCAATGCACTGGTGGTGGCGAGCAAGCAAATTCAATCTCGTTCCTTCGATGTGGCCTTGAACGTCTCCAGTGATAACGAAATGGGCATTTTAACCCGCACTTTTAACACTATGGCGGCGGAGCTCGGTAAGCTCTATCACGGTTTGGAAAAGGCGGTGAATGAGAAAACACACCGTTTGCAACATGCCAATCAATCGTTGCAGGTGTTGTACCAATCCTCGCAAGAACTGACGGCATCCCGTATCAGTCAGGAAAATTTTCACGCCATTTTGCGACATTTTGTCAGCATCGAAGGCATTGTCGCCGCTAAACTCGAAATTGTTGAGGTGGGCGAACGTAGCCTTGTGTTACAGGAAGGCAAAGTGTGTTCCAACCGCTGTAACAAAAAAGCGCTCACCTTGGATGGTCAGCATCTTGGCTATTTGCACTGGTGTGCGGGGCTTCCTTGCCCGGACCAAGCGCTGATCGACAACTTTGTGCAGATCCTCTCGCGGGCGGTTTATTACAATCATGCCCAGCGACAGGCAGAGCAACTGTTGTTGATGGAAGAACGGGCCACTATCGCTCGGGAACTGCATGATTCATTGGCACAATCGCTCTCTTATCTGAAAATTCAGGTTTCCTTACTGAAACGCTGTATCAGTAAGATCAGCGTGGATGCACAGGTCGAGAAAACCAACTTAGTCATCGCCGAACTGGATACGGGGTTAAATGCCGCTTATACCCAACTGCGTGAGTTGCTCACCACCTTTCGTCTTGCGATTAAAGAGGGAACCTTTGGTCAGGCGCTGCAGCAAATGGTCGAACAGTTGGGCGAACAGACGGAGGCTGAACTTACGTTAGACAATGAACTGCTCTCGGTTGAGCTGGATGCGCATCAGCAAGTGCATTTGTTGCAACTCATTCGGGAGGCGACGCTTAATGCCATCAAGCATGCCCACGCGAGCACGATTCATATTGAGTGTAAAGAAGCGAACAATTGGGTCACGGTGTCGGTTACCGATGATGGAGCGGGATTTGATCCCAACAACAGCAAGCTCAACCATTACGGCATGTCGATTATGCAAGAGCGTGCTGCACGACTTAATGGGGATTTGACTGTGAGCGCAGCAGTGGGGCAAGGTTGTAAGGTAGTATTGAAGTATCAGAGAATGAAGGAAGAAAAAGCGTGACAGTGTGCAAAGTAATGTTGGTCGATGACCACCCATTGATGCGTCGTGGCATCAGCCAGTTACTGAGTTTCGAAGATGAATTTGCGGTGATTGCCGAAGTTGGAACTGGAGCCGACGCCGTTGCCAAAGCGCACGAAACCGAGCTGGACTTGATTCTGCTTGATCTCAATATGAAAGGCATGTCGGGCTTAGATACCCTAAAAGCTCTGCGCGCTGACGGCTGTGAAGCGAGGATCGTTATTCTCACCGTTTCCGACAGCCCGGCCGATATTGAAGCGATTGTGAAAGCGGGCGCTGACGGTTATCTGTTGAAAGACACCGAACCGGATGAGTTAGTCGAACTGCTTAAACAGGCTCGACTAGGCGATAAAGCGTATAGTCAAGCGGTGGCTCGCTACTTACAGGCTCGTCACGATAACCACGATGCGTTTGACGATCTCACCGACCGAGAGACGCAAATTTTGCAAGAGGTGGCGCAAGGATTTCGTAATAAGCAGATCGCCGATCGTCTCTTTATTTCTGAATCGACCGTCAAAGTGCACATGAAAAGTTTGCTGAAAAAACTCAATGTGCCTTCTCGCACTGCCGCGACTATTCTCTATCTAGAGCGCTACGGTGAGGTGAGATAAGACTTAAGTCCAACAGATCTGTCGCTTGCTTGCCGCTACTATAAATAAAACAGCGCAATGGTAGAAGAGGGATAACATGGAAGTCGGTTTATTCTGGGCCGAAAAAGGCTTTTTGTTGGTGGGGATACTGTTTGTGCTGACTGGCATCATCCAATATGGCAAGCGCAGCCAAGATTGGCGAGGCGTAGTGACCATGTTTTACAAACGCATTCCGATGTCGGTGAGTGAATATAAATGGTACCGTCTTGGCATTGGATTGTGTCTGTTTGCGGTAGTGATGCGCATTGGTTTAATGGTCATCTTTCCCGTTTACACGCTTTAACTTCACCCGCTTTTGAGCGGGTTTTGCCTGTTTTGATACATCTCGGTATGTAACTAATTCTTATTTAAAACATTTTTGTTATCGCCTTCATATAAATTCATTTTCACGCCGGATCTAATTTCGTATTCTTGCCAATTCGGTTCATACTTAAAACCGAACAATAACTACAATCACGTCAGTTCCACACGTAATTCTTGAGTTGTCTGTTACACTTAAAGACAGGCAATAATTATTAAAAAGGGTGGTTGAATGTCTTTTCCTGTTCTCATCTGTGATGATTCAGCGCTTGCAAGAAAGCAGATGGCACGCTCACTGCCTGCTTCACTTAATGCCGACATAACCTTTGCAGTGCATGGACTCAATGCGCTAGAGGAGTTGGGCAAGCAAAAATTTAAGTTTATGTTCCTCGATCTCACCATGCCAGAGCTCGATGGATTTGAAACGCTTGAAGCCATGCGCAGCCGAGGTGATGACACCCCGGTGATTGTTGTTTCCGGTGATATCCAGCCCAAAGCGAAAGAGAGGGTGTTTGCCCTCGGGGCGAAAGCGTTTATTCAAAAGCCGATTGCGCCAGACGAACTTAAAGCGACGCTGAGAGAGTTGGTTGAGCCAGACTCAGTGCCGCAAGTGATCACGCCGAAAACGCTGGAACTGCCCATTCTGCGTCGAAGAGATATCTACATGGAAGTGGCGAACGTTTCGATTGGTCGTGCAGCCGATGCACTGGCGCGACATTTTGACGTGTTTGTCCATTTGCCGCTGCCCAATGTGAATATTTTTGAGCTCAGTGAACTGCACATGGCACTAAGAGATTTAGCAGAAAGCGCCAACGTTTCTGGAGTGTGCCAAGGGTTTAGCGGTGAAGGGATTGCTGGTGAAGCGCTGGTTCTGCTCAGTGATTCCAGTGTGGCCGACCTGAAAAAACTGATGAAGGTGCCCGCCGACAGTGAAGAGCTAGAGGAGTTGGAACTGCTGATGGATGTCTCTAACATTCTGGTTGGTTCCTTTCTCAACGGCCTTGGCCAGCAGGCGGAAGTGCGTTTTTTCCAAAGCTCACCGGTGTTGTTAGGGCAACATATTTCGATTGATTCCGTTATCGAAAATACCACAGGTTCTTTTACCAAAACCATGACTTTTGAAGTGAGCTACACCATCGAAGGCACAAGCATACGTTGCGATCTGCTGTTTATGTTCGTTGATGAGTCTTTACCGCTTTTAGACAATAAACTCGCGTACCTGATGGAGGACTTTTAATGCTTAATCTTCCTGCAGAGTTTGAACAATTCCACTGGATGGTGGATATGGTACAAAATGTCGACATGGGCTTGATTGTGCTGGATACCGAGTACAATGTGCAGGTATGGAACGGTTTTATGACCCACCACAGTGGCAAGCAAGCGCATGATGCGATTGGCAAATCGATTTTTGAGCTGTTTCCTGAGATCCCACAAGAGTGGTTTAGGCTGAAAACGAAGCCAGTGTATAACTTAGGCTGTCGCAGTTTTATCACTTGGCGTCAGCGCCCCTATTTGTTCCGTTGTCGCAACGTGCGCCCTGTTACCCAGCAGGCCGACTTCATGTATCAGAACGTGACGCTCAATCCAATGCGCACCCCTACGGGCCAAGTGAAATCGCTCTTTCTATCGATTCAGGATGCGACTGCCGAGGCGATCATGGCCCAGCAGCAGAACTCGTAGTAAAAAATCGTCAAATGCCAGCAAAAGCCAAGGAACTCCTTGGCTTTTTACTTCATCACCAGTCACGGATTCGGGAGAGCGATGGTATGCCATCACAAAACACTCAATGCCTTTATCAAGCTCGTCAAGTGAGAGAGGGAGAAGTTGTGGTCGCCAAAGCGCAGGGCGTCAGCTTATATCAGTTGATGGAACGCGCGGGAGCGGCGGCCTTTGCCCTGATGATGGAACAGTACCCATCATTGCGTGAGCTGTGCGTGGTGTGCGGCAAAGGCAACAACGGTGGTGACGGCTATGTAGTGGCTCGTTTGGCGAAAGAGCACGGAATGGTGGTGCATTTAGTCCAAGTTGGCGAGCCGGAACGATTGCAAGGCGATGCGCGTGAGGCGATGCTGGCATGTCAGCGCGGCGGCGGAACCATCATGAGTGAAAAAGCGTTACCACTTTTGTTGAATCAATGTGATGTGGTGGTGGATGCGCTGCTTGGTACGGGGTTAAGCGGCTTGGTTCGCGGTGAGCTGGTGACACTGATCGACATGCTCAATCACAGTGGTAAACCTGTGTTGTCCATTGATATTCCGTCGGGCTTGTGTGCCGATAGCGGGCAAATACTTGGCGCAGCGGTGCACGCAGCACACACCATCACATTTATTGGTATCAAGCAAGGCCTCATGACCGGGCAAGCGAGAGCATGCCGCGGCAAGCTCCATTTTGCTGGATTAGAGGTCGCTGATCACTTTGCTCGGCAGGTGAAGACGTACATTGAGGCGATGGACAAAAACAGCTTGGCGGATTGGCTGCCAAAACGCTCGCCCGTTGCGCACAAAGGCGATCATGGCAAACTGCTTTTGATGGGCGGAAATCGCAGTATGGCGGGGGCCATTCGCCTTGCTGCCGGTGCGGCGGCAAGAAGTGGCGCTGGCTTGTTGGTGGCGTTGACGCACCCTGAATCCGCTTTGCCGCTGCAAGTGAGTTGCCCTGAAGTCATGACCGCCGCTTGGATGCAAAACTCGGCGGAGTTGGAAAAGCGCATCGGTTGGGCTGATGTGTTGGTCGCAGGGCCTGGATTGGGGTTGGATGAGTGGGCGAAGAGTCTTTGGTTGTCGATAAAAGCGTTCCATGGACCGTGTGTACTGGATGCAGACGGGCTCAACTGGCTGGCAAGGCACCCGGATCACAATGATCTGCGCGTCATTACGCCCCATCCCGGCGAAGCGGCGCGTTTACTTGGTTGCAGTGTCGCGGAAATCGAGGCGGATCGTTTTGCTGCTGTTCAAGTGCTGCAAGCGCAATATGGCGGCGTAGCGGTGTTGAAAGGGGCAGGGACTCTGATTTGTGATGGCAATAAAACCTACGTGTGTGATGCAGGCAATCCCGGCATGGCCAGTGGCGGCATGGGGGATGTGCTAGCTGGAGTGATTGGCGCATTGCTGGCGCAGAAGTTACCACTGCTGTCGGCGGCTAGGCTTGGGGTGTTGCTGCATAGCTGCGCTGCCGATCTTTGCGCGCAGCGCCACGGTGAAATAGGGCTGCTCGCTTCCGATTTGCCGGATGAAATTCGCCGCTTACTGAATGGAAAAGCCTGATCAATCGGCGATCAGGCAACAAGGTATAACATTAGAACGAGAAGTTAACGCCCGCGCTGATCGAGGTCGCATGCTCATCGTTTGGTAGCATTTGGTATGTGACCGCCGCATCCAGCGTCAAGCGCTGGTCAAACGGCGACGCCAAACTGACCCCGGCGCTGGCATAAGGCTTGACACTGCTGTCCTTATCCACTTTCTCCACCGAATTGGTTGCATCCCACGTCGTCAGCTCTGACTCAATGTAGCTCGCCCCTGCTTTTCCATACACGCTCAAAATGCCGAGGTGTTGGTCAACGCGCAGGCCAAGGCCGTAAGAGTTGTATGTTTGCGCGAAATCGTTAGAAGTCGCCGAGACACTTTTGTTCAAGGTTTCAACTTTTTTGTAGCTCAGATCGGCCGAGAGAAAGTCGGTTAGTTGGTGGTTGTAACCGGCTTGAATAAAGTAAGCGAGTTCATCATTTGAGTTGTTGGTGACCATGGTCGCTCCGACATTGGTATACAGAGCACCTCGTTGTCCTTTGGCGTGCGCCATCGCTGTCGGTAGGGTAGCCAGCAATGCCAGCGTTACAAGAGTCATCTTTTTCATATTCAACACAGCCTTCGTTGTCCGTTTGCCGAGTGGCAAAAAATAGGTACGTTAAATAATACTTAGCAAGAATCAGTCCTTTTTTCCTATAAATTGCCTATTTTTTCTCGGAGAGAAGTTTGTTACGCACATCGAAGCCGCGTCGACTTACTGCGCACTTTGACAAAAACCATCAAGTGATTAGAAATAGCGGGGAAAGGATTGCGCAAGCGATTGCTCAGGTGTTTGATGATAACGTACTGAAATAAAAAAGGAAAAATGGAAGAAAGAAAACTGAGGGTGTTTAAGGTATGAAAACTCGGCAATGGTAGCACAAAAAAAAGTGAAAAATCAGACTTGTCGAAAAAAAATCACAACCTATAATGCTGAAAACCGGAGCGTCTGCCAACGCTCCGGTTTTTTTGTGTCCGAAAAACAGTAACCTCGTCTGCCAACTTGGTTACTACGCACTCTGCGATGACACATACAGTTATGAATCAAGGAATTACACAATGCGTATCGAACAAGAACTTAAGTTAGGTTTTAAAGATGTCCTGTTTCGCCCGAAACGTTCTACCCTGAAAAGCCGTTCTCAAGTAAATTTAACCCGCGAGTTTACATTCAAACATAGTGGTCGTCAATGGTCTGGTGTACCTGTGATTGCCGCCAATATGGACTCGGTGGGTAGCTTCGAAATGGCGAAAGCCTTGGCTGAACATGGTGTCATGACCGCCGTTCATAAACACTATACCGTGCAAGATTGGGCCGATTTCGTCAAAGGGGCGAACCGTGAAACGCTCAACAAAGTGATGGTTTCAACCGGCACATCAGAAGCGGATTTTCAAAAAACCAAAGATGTGATGGCGCTTTCTGACGAGCTGATTTTCATCTGCATCGATATCGCTAACGGCTACTCTGAGCATTTGGTGGAGTACGTTCAGCAAGTGCGTGCCGCATTCCCAGACAAAGTGATCTCAGCAGGTAACGTTGTCACTGGCGATATGTGCGAAGAGCTGATCCTTGCTGGCGCAGACATCGTTAAAGTGGGTATCGGCCCAGGTTCAGTATGTACCACTCGCGTGAAAACGGGCGTTGGCTATCCACAGCTTTCTGCCATCATTGAGTGTGCCGATGCCGCGCACGGCCTTGGTGGCCGCATTGTCGGTGACGGTGGCTGCGCATGTGCTGGCGATGTCGCGAAAGCCTTCGGCGGCGGCGCAGATTTCGTGATGTTAGGCGGCATGCTCGCTGGCCATGAGGAATCAGGCGGTGAGTTAGTGGTGAAAGATGGCGAAAGCTACATGAAGTTCTACGGCATGTCTTCAAAGAGCGCGATGGACAAGCACTCCGGCGGCGTTGCGGGCTACCGCGCTGCGGAAGGAAAAACCGTACTATTGCCATACCGCGGCAGTGTCCACGGCACCATTCAAGACATCCTTGGTGGCGTGCGTTCAACCTGTACCTACGTAGGCGCAGCAGAGCTTCGCGAGCTTACCAAACGCACCACTTTCATCCGAGTTCTTGAGCAAGAGAACAATGTGTTTGGTAAAGAGAAGTAAGCCAACACATCGAAAAAATAATGCACAATTAAGGGCCGCTTTTTGCGGCTCTTTTTTACGTCAAAAAGGGTAAGTGGCGACAGAGACAAGCTTTTACTATTTTTCGGAACTTATCACCGAAGCTGGTAGATAACTTCTACCTCAAAGATAAGGAGCCCCAGTGCCTATGTTTGAGATGGCTTTTCGACGGTGAGAGTGAGCTTTAACTTTCCTTCAAGGAACTGCTGGCAATCACTTCCCTTCCTGCCCATGCGCTGCTAGCAGGCCTACATTTTGATAAACAATTCACGCTTTTTAGATTGAACTCCTGCCATTTAAATAAGAATACCTTGCCAACGATCACCTAATTTAGGTTTGATATAGAATTTTTCTATGGAAGTGCTAGGAAATATGCATTTCATCCCCTTGAGTAGATTTCATATTATGGGTGGGAAATCAAGGTTGGCTATTTAACATACAATAAACAGTGGTCTTAACCGAATTTTTGCAAACCGATAATATACGTGAAATGGAATCCAATGATGAAGAAGATGAACCTAAGCATGATTGCACTAAGTACTTTTGTAGCAATCAGTCCAATGAACTCTTTTGCAGCGATTCAAGAGGGGCAGTTAACAATCTGGATGAGTGGTGATAAAGGCTATAAGGGAATGGCTGAGGTCGGTAAACGCTTTGAGGCAGATACGGGTATTCCGGTGACAGTTGCTCATCCTGGTTCTCTGCAAGATATATTTCCTCAAACCGCAGCATTAGGAGATGGTCCAGATATCATGCTGTTTGCCCACGATCGGTTTGGTGGATATGCTGAAGCTGGCCTTCTAGTCGAAATAAAGCCTTCAAAAGCCACTAAAGAGGGTATCGTAGATTTTGCGTGGGATGCAGTGGACTACAAAGGTAAGATTGTCGGCTATCCAATCGCAATTGAATCGTTATCTCTTATCTATAACAAGGACCTACTTCCTAATCCTCCAAAGAACTGGGAAGAAATTGAAGCTCTAGATAAAGAACTGCAAAAGGATGGCAAGAAAGCCATTATGTGGAATTTGAAAGAGCCGTATTTCACTTGGCCTTTGATGGCTGCAAATGGTGGTTATGCCTTTAAGAAAACTGCTTTTGGTTATGACGTCAAGGATGCTGGTGTAGCGAATTCGGGGTCAAAAAACGCAATGTCACTGGTGAAAAGTTTGGTAAGCAAAGGAGTCATCTCCGCCGATATGGATTACTCCGTATCAGAAGCTGAATTTAATCAGGGGCGTGTTGCTATGACGATCAACGGTCCTTGGTCTTGGACCAATATGGACAAATCAGGCGTAAACTACGGTGTAACCACGTTGCTGAAGTTCAATGGTCAAGATTCAAAACCTTTTGTAGGTGTGTTGGCTGCAGGTATTAGCACTGCCTCTCCCAATCGAGATCTGGCGATCGAATTTTTGGAGAACTACCTGCTAACCAAAGAAGGTTTACGAACGGTTAATAACGATTCCGCTTTGGGGGCAGTAGCACTAAAGTCTTTTCAGCAAGAACTTGAACAAGATCCACGTATAGCTGCGACAATGGATAATGCTATCAATGGTGAAATTATGCCCAATATACCAGAAATGAATGGGTTCTGGGGTGCGGTTAAGAGTGCCATTGTTAATATTGTTGATGGCCGTCAAACTGTAGACGCGGCTCTTGAAGATGCCAAAAAACAAATGACCAAATAATCAACGTTATTTCACTTATCCACTCGCTTTAGCCCGCAATTTTCTTTGCGGGCCAATTCTTATTGGTTTAAGGATACCTCGATGAGACCTCTAACCAGCGATAGTTATCGCCCTAAGTTTCACTTTACACCGCCTTTTGGCTGGTTGAATGACCCCAATGGCCTAGTTTGTATTAATGACGAATATCATCTCTTTTATCAGTATCACCCTTTTGACACTGTATGGGGGCCCATGCACTGGGGACATGCAGTATCTAAAGATCTTTTAAACTGGATTCATATGCCAGTCGCGCTTAAACCGGATAGGTTTGGTGCTTGTTTTTCCGGTAGCGCTGTTATTGACTGGAAAAATTCAAGTGGCTTTTTTGATAAGCAGAATACTCACCCAGGTGTAGTTGCATTTTATACGGCAAATTTTCAGCCCAAAGACGGCTCAGCTTGGATTCAGAGCCAACATGTTGCCGTCAGCCGTGACGGTGGCAAAAGTTGGATCAAGGAGGAAAGCAGCCTTGTATTAGAGAATCCTGGGTTACTTGATTTTCGTGATCCCAAGGTGTTCCGCCATGATGAGTCAGAGGCATGGATTATGGTTGTTTCAGAAGGACAGGATATTGGAATTTACCGCTCACTAGACATGCAAAATTGGAAGAAATCCAGCGTATTTGGTGCTACTGCTGGAGCTCATGACGAGAGTGCACTGGAATGTCCTGATCTTTTTCCGCTTACATTTGAGAATAAAACATATTGGGTATTGGTTGCCGGTGTGCAGCATTGCGGACCGACGGGCGGAACTGGTACTCAGTATTTTGTAGGTGCCTTCGATGGGTATCAATTTGTGAATGAAAACTCAGATGAAAGTGTGCTGTGGTTGGATCATGGCCGTGATTTCTATGCAGCACAAAGTTGGTCTGATGTTGCGGATGGTCGACGTATCGCTATCGCTTGGATGAGCAATAATTTATATGCAGATAGCATCCCTACCTCCCATTGGCGAGGAGCGATGAGTGTCCCGAGAGAACTAGAGTTAACGAACATAGAGGGTAGACTACGCTTGGTTAGTAAGCTCCCTCATCAGTGGCTAGATGCACAACCTTCGGATCTTGAGAGTAATGTCTTATTAAGTGAAGGTAATACTTTACAGCTATCAAGTGATTTTCAAGTAGGTATCACAAGGTTCTCGTTGTCACTTAGTGTCGGTAGTGATATTGAATATTACCCTCTCGGCAATGACGCAATCTGCTATACATTTTCCCGCAGTGAGTCCGGTTTAACCGTGACGACCAAACGAAATGTTCTTGATCAGAACGGAAGCAATAAGTACGAGATTCATTTCGCTTATGAGAGTGAACTAAAACTGCCGGCTCGTGAACTTGTGGATTTACTCCATGTATCTGATGCCTGTTCCAGTGAAATGCAGTTGTTAGATGGGTTGTATTCTTTCACTAACCTCGTGTTCTGCCCGGAGCCGTTATCACCAAGATTGGCTTGTACTAAAGGCTCGGTTTCAGTGGCGGAAAGTCGCTTTCAGCGAGTAACGTAGAATTAGTTTGCCGCTTTAAGATAACCAAATTTTCCATCTATATAATGATTTATCAGTGCCACGAGCTCACATATATGGTTATCTTCACTGGATTCTCTAAGTAAGTAGATACCGAAGGATGCCTTTGAGTACGTTTCGTTCAATGGTAATGGAACTAATCCAAAATCAGAAAAATAGTCCGCCATGACTTCAGGAAAAGGCAGCAAGGCATTGCTGTCTTTGACTAGGTCCATACTGACACTGAGTGAATTACTGGCATAGATTATTTTTTCGGTCAGTTGATGTATGGAGCGGTACAGTTTGATCTCTTGAGGATCTTCTATCAGATGTTGATACCGATCTTCGCTTGGTTTTACTTCCAGTGTAGGGAATTCGACGAGATCTTGAAGAGTGCAATTTTTTTTGTACGTCAGTGGATGCTCTTTGCGAACAAATACGCTGTTTTCGGTTATACGCAACGGGAGAAACTTCACTTCTGCCTTTCTGCTTAATCCGGTAATTTCGTGACCAATGAACAAGTCGATATCACCACTTAGTAGCAAGTCCATTTGTGGTAAATGGTTTCCCACATCAATCGTAATATTAGCTCCAGGGTGTTTTTGACGGTAATCTTTTACGGCCTCTCTAAGGAAAAGATGCCACCAGGCATGGCCGGTACCAACTTTCAGTTCTCGTTCCTGACGTTTGTTAACATGAGCCAGTTTACTCAGAGTGTTGTCATAAAGGCGCTGCATGATCCGAGTCTGCTCAAGCAGTAACTCGCCACTCTCTGTCAATGTGATACCTTTTGATGAACGGTTAAACAGGACAATATCAAGCTCGGCTTCCAACTTCTTCATATTGTGGGTCAGTGTAGGCTGGCTGATGCAGAGTTTTTTTGCAGCGTGGCTAACATTTTTACAAGAAGCCACTTCCAAATATTGACGCCAAATTCTGTCCATGATTTTCGCTATGTTTTGATGTCTGTTTTTACATAATAGATGCAAAAAATAGCATTTCTATCGATAGCACGCACTATCTAATAAGGTCTACATAGAGGCATCAACATTAAGTAATATTGCATCGATTCCCCAACGGTGATTATGGGTGATAAAAATGCAACTATTTAGAGTCTTGCAAACTTGGCAAGGCTCGTTAGCCTAACTAGATTAATTGGCCCAAAAGGCAACTAAAAACGAGATATGTCCGGCTAAATCTGACGACAACACCGCTGTCGAATTGAAAAATCGCCACGCATACGCGAAGGTAATGGTCAGAAATACAACAGCGTGAAGGCAAAGGAACGGCAGATGGATAGGGCGATAGCAGAAAAAATCATGGGCTTTTTGACTCAAATTGGTGTGCCTTTTGAGCGCGCTTCGATAGAGCAAAAAACGTTTTTGCCCGGTTTACATTTACACCATGGCGTTTTGCAGATTGATCTCGATAAATTGGCGTTTGCGGGGGATATTTTGCATGAAGCCGGGCACATTGCCGTTTGTGAGCCACAAGAGCGCCAGTTCCTACATGGCGACATCTATAAAAATGGTTTGCTTAACGGGCGTGAATCGCAACGTATGCATGGGGAAGAGATGGCCGCAACAGCATGGGCGGTCGCGGCCGTAACGCATTTAGAGCTACCGCTGAATCTCGTCTTCCATGAAGAAGGTTATCGAGGTGGAAGCAACAGTTTAATTGATGCATTCTCACAAGGGAAAGGGTTCGGTTTTCCTTTACTGGTCGCCTGGGAAATGACGGACTCAGAAAAAGGCTACCCTTATATGCAAAAATGGATCAGAGAGATGTCGTGGCTTTGATTTATTAGAGCTACCCTAATAACCGCTTTCTTTATAACCGCTTTCTTTGACTCGTAAACGGTTTTTGTTATCGCGGTTGGCGATGACTTGCGCGTTATCGTCAATCGCGCCGAGTGTTTTTGCTAAGCGATCGTACATAACCACATTGACGGTCGCGGCGAGATTCATGCAGCCGTGAGTGGGTACATAAACAACATGATGTGCTCTGTCGACCACCTCTTGCGGCAATGAGCCATCTTCCGGGCCAAACAGATAAATGGCTTTTTCAGGATGAGCGAAATGCGGCAGGGCAGTGGCACCGACCACCAGTTCGACACAGACGATTTCCACATTGCTTTCGAGGCTGGCGGTGAGGTCGTCCATCTCCAGCAAAGCAATCCGCTCATGACTATTTTGTGTATCGGTCTGAAATCTTGCCGCGCGGCTATAACGGCTGCCGTTGTATCGCACCTGAGTGGCGTTGTAGCAACCCGCCGCGCGCATTACCGCGCCGACATTGGTGGGGCTTTTGGGATTATGCAGTCCAATTATGACCGTTGGCTCAGTTGTCATTGCTCTCTTTCTACTTCTGTATTGCTTATGTATTGCTATCGTTGAGCTGGTTGCTCGCAAAGGGCGGGATTATCGCTCTAACGGGGTAGGAGTGCCAGTGATGAATTCACTTCAGGGTAGAGTCAAAATGAAGCAGTGAAGGCATTATCGCGGAGTCGCCTTACTCTCGCTGTAGCGCAGCATGATAGCGCTGGTCGGGGTAAATTCTGCCACGAGTCGCTCGAGATAGGCTTGTTGCTGCAAGTTGTTATAGCTGCTTCTCAAAGCCTCAACCACGGAAGCGGAAGTGTGATTGCCCGTGACCAGCCATAGATCCTGACACAAAGGGGTAACGTTCATGACTTTGACAAACTCATGTGGGTCGTAGCCATATTCTTGCATTCGATAGTGGAAACTGGCCTCAACCATGGGAGCAAAATCGACGCGGTGAGTGTGCAGCAGCCTGATGGCTTCTTTGCCCTTTTCTACCGGAATGACCTGACCTAAGCCGTTTTTTGCCAGCAGTTCACTAAACGAGCTGCCGACCTGCGAACCGAAACGATAGCCCTTCAATTCCTCTAAATTTTTGGCGCTGACTTGAGGGCCGCTTGCCAGCCGATATAAGCCGACTTTGTAAGGCGAAACTTGGCCAATCCATTGAAATTTATCTTCACGCTCGGGAGTACGTGACACGGAGAAAAACAGCGTGTTCTCTGTCTCTATGGTGGTCTTTATCGCGCGATTCCAAGGCGCGAAATGAATCTGTTTGATCTCAAGTGGTATCGTTTTAGACGCGTCTTGCACGAGTGCAGTGACAAACTCGATCACATAACCTTGCGGTTTACCATCCAGCATAAATTGCAGTGGCGGGAACTCTTGAGTGTAGAGATCCAGCGCAACGGGTTGACGGGCAGAAGCTGCCGCGCTGGTAACGGCACCTAAAAAAATGGCCAGAACGGCACTTGTATTCGATATGTATTTCATCAATTACGCCCGTATCTGATTTTTACTAAGTGTAGTCTACTGCTGATGTTTCACATTAGCGAGCTTAGGCGGTTGTGTTTTTGATAAATCTATCACAGCGTCAAAGAGTTAACTTGAGAATGTTCGGTGAGTATCAGGACGGAGTCTGCATGAATGCTATGCAGTACATTGAACCAGTGGTTTAATGTTGATTGTAATTGAGCTCTCCTGGTGCAAAGCGGTTGTTCTTTGCACCAGACAGCCTAACGTTTAGAGGTGAAAATCACCAGCACGCTCTGGCTGATAAACGACATCAATGATTTCGATGGTTTTTTCTTGTCCGCCTGGCATTGGCCAGGTTAGCTGTTGGCCGACCGACAAGCCAAGCAGGGCACTTCCGACAGGGGCAAAGATCGAGATGTCTTCACTACTGCGAACTTGATCAGGGTAAACCAGCGTTTTTTCCATACTGTTATCGCTACCAACAAATTTAAAGCAGACCGTGGAATTCATGGTAACCACGTCGCTTGGCATGTCACTGGAAGCCATTACGGTTGCTCGGTCGAGCTCATCTTCCAATTTCTCTAGCTCTACAGACCATTGGGTTGCCTTTTCCAGTAATGTGCTAATACGGTCCATATCGAGTGTCGATACGATGATCGAAGGTTTGTTTGTCATTGATTTGCTCCTAAATGAAATGCCGCCCCAATAAAATTAGGGCGGCATAGGAAATACAGGTAATTTTGTCACTTCATGTGAGTAACACAAACAAGCCGTGCCATTGTAATCGATATGTGTTTTGTTTTCTATCTCTGTACAACGGCCTGATGGCTTGTTATCCAATTGTAAATAGGGCAGTCTGTCCTATCAGTTGTTTGAGCGCAAGGTTTGTTAAAGGCCGGTGAGATTCGCGTTCTACTTTCAGATACCGCACTTTACATAAGGATAAACATGTCTTTTCGTGACCGATTATTGGCCTTAACTATTGTGATGGTGTGGGGCGTGAATTTTGTGGTGATCAAAGTGGGTTTGCAGGGCATGCCGCCGCTACTCTTGGCGGGCTTACGATTCGCTGTGGTGGTTTTCCCGGCGATCTTGTTTATTCCACGTCCCAAGCTACCCCTTAAATGGCTGTGCGCTTATGGGCTGACCATCAGCTTTGGGCAATTTGCGCTGCTTTTCTGGGCGTTGAATGTGGGACTTGCGGCTGGGTTAGCATCGCTACTATTGCAAGCACAAGCTTTTATCACCTTGCTTTTGGGTGTAGTGCTGCTTAAAGAGCGCGTTCGCATGCACAATGTTATTGCGGTGAGCATTGCTGGTATTGGTATTTATTTACTGGCGGCTGCTCAAGAGCAAGGCAGTGCTTCTGTCACGCTGTTTACCTTGGTGCTGATTTTGGGGGCTGCGACGTGCTGGGCGCTGGGCAACATTACCAACAAGGTGATCATGCAACGTTACGCAGTACCGACGATGTCTCTGATCGTTTGGAGTGCTTTGGTGCCAACCGTTGCATTTTTTATCGCTTCTTTTGTGGTCGAAGGGCAGTCGCAGATCGTCGATTCATTGGTGCATATTGAGTGGCATAATGTGCTGTCAATTGTTTACCTTTCGTTGCTCGCGACCATCGTTGGTTATGGCGGCTGGAGCAACTTGTTAAGCCGCTATCCAACCGCCATGGTTGCTCCGCTTTCACTCTTGGTTCCGGTATTTGGTTTGCTTAGTGCATGGGTATTGTTGGACGAAAACCTCAGCGTGTTCCAAATACTCGGCGTTGTGGTGATTGCGCTTGGTCTGGTGATTAACGTGTTCGGGCAATCGCTGTTTTCTCGCAAAGTCACCAACAAGGAAGTCTTGGCTGTTAAAAATAGCGATTAACGAAGAGTGTCGCCGTGGTTATCAATAAAGAAATATTGCTCTATTTTCGCGCTCATTAGGCTCCGACAGGTTTCTTCGTCTGCCATGCAGATAGTGTCGTACAGGCGTTTAGCGATGCGATGAAAGTGTTCAACTAGGGTGGGATCAAAATGGAAACCTTTCCCTTCAACAATGATCGAGAGTGCTTTCTCAAAGCTAAAGGGTTCTTTATAGGGCCGTTTAGCACATAAGGCATCAAAGACGTCGGCAATAGCAAATATACGTGCGTTCAGTGGGATGGTTTCGCCAGAAAGTCGGTTCGGGTAGCCACTGCCGTCCCATTTTTCGTGATGTGATTCAATGATGGGTTTGGCGTCTTCGAGCCAAGGAATGCCTTCTATCATTCTAACACCTTCATTAACATGGGATTTCATGATGTCCATTTCACTGTCAGACAACTTTCCGGGCTTAAGCAAAATACGGTCTGAAATAGCAATCTTCCCGACATCGTGAAGATAGCTACCTAAAATGAGCGCTTTCATCGCTTTGAGATCGTGGCCACTTTCTTCCGCCAGCTCACTGGCTAACCATGCAACGCGGTAGTTATGAGCGCCCGTATCGCAATCTCTGAGGGTAATCGCTTTCCCCATCGTGAACATCATATCGATATTGGCTGTTTTCATCGCAGCAGTGTAGCGGACATTCTGTTTGTTGAGGAAGAGGATAAGGGGATAGATGATGATGGCACAAAGCCAAGCTGAACTGGCTGCAATCACGGACACCCAAAGTGAAAAGTTGCGTATGTCATTGCGTTGCCAATCAGGAACCACCCGTACCCCTTCAAGGTAACCCCAGCGCTGGTTGTTTGTTTCAAGCGGAACGAATGTGCGCAAAATCCACTCTCCGCTCTTTAGATGAAGGCTTTCATAGGATGCGGTGTTGTTGGTGGGAGTCACATGATGAGGAAGGGCACTCTCGATCGCGTGCCCTGTTGGTGTTAAAGATTCTGCGATTTTTTTGCCTGAGCGGTCATACATTTCGGCTATGTCAAACCAATCTAAGATTAAGCTGTTGGTAGTCTGTAACCCCTTTTGTTTAAATTCGGCATCGTTCGAAACGGGAAGTTGAAAATGCGCGACGGCTCCATAAGAGGCTTCTATGGCTAAATTGACCGTCTCCTTTTCTGCGCTCTCGACGGCAATCGTCCATGCGACATAACCGGCTAACACGCTGATAAAAAGGCTAGAGACGACTATCCGCTTCAAAGCCTCTCGAGCAAAATGCATGAATATGTTCTCCCTGATTTAGTGAAACCATTGCAAACGACACTCGCTATTTTGCCAAATAATCCGCCATGATTTTGTCGACGTCGATGCGTTTTAGGCCTTGATTTAGAATCTCCTGCCAACGTTGGCCATCTTGGTTATTAGTAAAAGCAACGTGGAGAGATTTCTCGACCAGCAGTTTCGGGTTCATCTGTAAATCGGCTTTGAAAGCTTGCAAAGAGGGCGTGTTGTCGATCAAATATTGGAAAACGTTACTGTCGATGACGGCCAGCGGAATACGTTTGTGCCCTAACTTAGTTAGGTTTTGGCTATCGCTGTTTACCGCTTCGGATTTCAACGTGCCGTTGGCGATCATTTGGTCGAGCTCATCAGTATTCACGTAACCGCGTACCACGCCGATAGTATACGGCTTAAGATCCGCTAGTGTGGACCATTGCACAGGCATAGCTTTGTTTTCGGCAAAGCCTAGAGGACCAAGGCCAATGGAATCTGAAAAAAGTAGGTCACTGGATTCAAACAAATATTCAGGAAAGTAACCTGCGTAGCGAGCGTCGTTTTTTGCCAAATGAACAGCCCGTTCCCACGGATAGAACTCGACTTTCAGTTCATGCCCCATCTCTTTAAGCGCAGCGCTAACGACCGCGATCGAAGCACCTTTCTGTTTTAGCTGTTGAGAAGAGTAAGGCGGCCAGTCAAGCGAGGTGAGAGTCAGTACATCGGCTTTGAGCAAGGGAGAAAAGAGCAAGGCCAGTGAAATCAATGTCTGTTTTAATAGTGTCATACGATTTTCCTCAGTCAGGGTTTCTTTGAGCATAGTTAAAGCTAGACGAGAATCAAACGCTTGCTGGTCACTTTTCGATTTCTTAAAAGCTTATTGTCAAAGTTGGATTACTTGGTTTCTACCAGCGTGTTTGGCCTGATACATGGCCTTATCTGCCTCTTCCAACAGTTCATCCAGCGTAGCTTGGTTGGTACATTCAGCCACACCGATACTGACGGTCATGCTGATGGTTTGACGTTTTTCGTGAAGAGGGTTTTCCATCACCGCTTTGCGAATGGCATAAGCTTTGTACATCGCGTGGCTGCGATTGTAACGAGAGAGTACTAGTGCAAACTCTTCACCGCCAATGCGACCAAAAATGTCTCTTTCAGATAAATGTTGTTCGCACAAGCGGACAAAATGAATCAGCGCTTTATCACCACTTCTATGTCCATAGGTATCGTTAATGGCTTTAAAGTGGTCGAGGTCTAAAACAAGCACAAAGAAACGTTCATTATTCTTACGTGCGGAGGTGAACTCTTTGTTGGCTTGCTCCATAAAATGACGCCGATTACTAATATTGGTCAGGCTATCTCGTGTGGCTTCGAGATAAATTTTATTCTCGTAGGCGGTGCGATTTTTCTGTTCAGCCAAGAGAATATAGCGAGTAACAACAATCGCCACTAGTGAAAAGAGAATAATGATCAGCGTAATATTTGGCAGCACGGCGGTGCTGGGCAAATTCGGCATCCAAATGATCTTCGCCGCTGGTGTGCCTGTTGGTGAAAGCAGTATCATGCTCTCTTCATCTTTGCTGGCAACGTGAGTGCTTGACGCAACACTAAGATGACCCAAATTATACTTTTTGGCTAAGTATAAAATGTAATCGCTGTCCATCTTTATTCCAATCACCAGAAAACCGTTTTCCCGTGGCTGGTAGGTGGATTCGTCAATAAAAGGACCAACAACGATTAGATAGAGATCGTTATTGATCGTGATGTAGCCGCTGGTGAGCTTTTTTTCTTCTTCATTTGGATAGTTTGTGTCACTGAGTTGATTAAAATCATCGTTCATAATCTCATCAACGGTTAATGCTTGACTATTTTCATTATTGACTAACAGTGACTTATTGAGCCTTTTTTCAAATGCCAAGCTAAAAGATAAATTATAGCTATTAATTAAAAAGCTACCAGTATTGATTCTTACCCATTCTTCGTCGTTTTCGTGAAATATTTTAAAATAGGCTTCATCCCAATAAGTATATTCACTCAATATATCTTGATGATGCTTTTTTTCTACGTCTAATGCCAGTGAAACGCGTTGTTTGAACTCAGATGCAGACATATCGTCCAAAGAAATAAGGAGGTAATAGAGGCTGCCAATGATAGCGACAGCGAGCATGAAAAATAGCCAAGAGATAACGGATAACACAGATCTTGTGGAAACAAAGCTGCGATCAACCAGTCTTATCATGCTTGTTTGTCCTTTCTCTCTTCGCGATGATTGAAATGTGTTGAGTATAGTCTAGTTTGCTAAAATGCGTAAATATTTCAGTCAGGTATCTCAGGTGAAGGCTATTTGATAACCCAAGTCAGTGGAAATGATCACTAAAAGTAAATATTGGGTAGATCTGCCATGCAAAGAAGATAACGAATCGAATTACTTGCTCCTATATGAACAGTTAAAAACGTTATTCTCTTAAAATAAAATTAATTTATCAGATAGTATTGATGATGTTTTTACCTATTTCTTTTAGGCGATTTCTATTTTATTAGCAATGAAAGATGAGTGTTTACCTGCTTTTCTAAAAGAGAGAAAGATTTTATTTTCGACAGGGGATTTTTATTTTCAATATTGCACTTGCAATCAATACATAGGGTGAATTGTTTGTTTGCAAGCAAATCTGTTCGGTGATGAAGAATTTCCTTCTAAAAAGTAATGTTTTTAACGTTTAAAACACTATTTGTGAAATGTAAGTTTTCGCAATCAGGTGGTGAGCTTCATTTTTGATACAAGCATAATTGCGCGAATGTAACAAAGTATTGCATCGTGTAACAATTTAACCACATGAAATATAGGTTTTTATTTCATGTTGCCAATTGTGAACGATTCATTGTCGATGTTGCATATGCTCAACAAAATATAATTCTAATGACTATAACGACCTTATTGCACTGAGCTTGCAACGTACAAGCGCAACCAATAAAGGTCATCAAGACATCGAGAAAGTAAATGAAAGCCTCAAGATATATACGCATCTTGTCGAGGGCTGGGCTTGCTATTGCCGCGCTCATGCTCTGTGGATGCGATTATGCTTTGCTCAATCCGAAAGGCGCTATTGGTGTTCAGGAAAAAGAGTTGATCATTACAGCTCTGTTGTTGATGCTCATTGTGGTGATCCCCGTGATCCTGATGACTATCTACTTCTCCTTCAAATACCGCGCAGCGAATACGGAAGAAGAGTACGCACCTGAATGGTCTCATTCGACCAAAATTGAGGTGGTGGTATGGACGATTCCTATCATCATCATCGCGGTGCTTGCCACCATCACTTGGCGTTCTACCCATGAATTGGAGCCCTCAAAACCGCTGGTCAGCGATGTCAAACCGATGACCATCGAAGTGGTTTCCTTGGATTGGCAGTGGCTGTTTATCTACCCAGAGCGGCATATCGCGACCACCAATCATGTTGTTTTTCCTAAAGATGTGCCTATCGAGTTTAAACTCACCTCAGACAACATCATGAACTCCTTCTTCATTCCAAGTTTGGGCAGCCAGATTTACGCGATGCCAGGCATGGTGACGCGCCTGCACTTGATTGCCAATCATGATGGTGATTTTGATGGTGTTGCCGCGAGCTATAGCGGTGAAGGGTTCTCGCACATGAAGTTTACCGCGACCGCAACGGCCGATCAGGCGAGCTTTGATGCTTGGGTTAACCAAGTGAAATCGAGCCCCGATCAATTGCCGGATCTGCCTGCATACAAGGCGTTGGCGCAGCCAACCATTGATGCACCAGTGAAGTACTTCTCCACCGTCGTCCCAGAACTGTTCGCCAACGTGGTGACTCAGTATCCGGGCTCAATGAACGCGAGCTTTGATGCGGCTTGTCTGGTCGAAGATGAAGGATAACCCATGTTTGGTAGATTAACGCTTGAATCGATTCCGTATCATGAACCTATCATCATGATTACGTTGGCCGTAGTTGCCCTTGCGGGTCTTGCAGTGGTGGCTTTAGTCACCAAAGCAGGCAAATGGCAATATTTATGGAATGAATGGTTTACCTCGGTAGACCACAAAAAACTGGGCTTTATGTACATTGCCGTTGCGATGGTGATGCTACTACGCGGTTTTGCCGATGCGGTAATGATGCGTAGCCAACAACTGCTCTCCTCGGCAGGCGAGGCGGGCTACTTACCGCAGCACCACTACGATCAGATCTTCACCGCGCACGGTGTGATTATGATTTTCTTTGTTGCCATGCCGCTGGTGATTGGTCTGATGAACATCATTGTTCCGCTGCAGATCGGTGCCCGTGACGTTGCCTTCCCATACCTGAACAACTTGAGCTTCTGGTTGTTCATGGTCGGTGTGGTGCTGACGAACTTGTCGCTTGGTCTCGGTGAATTTGGCCGTACGGGTTGGCTGGCGTATCCGCCGCTGTCTGGTATTGATGCCAGCCCGGGCGTCGGGGTCGACTACTGGATTTGGGCGCTGCAAATTTCCGGTGTGGGAACGACGCTCTCTGGGGTGAACTTCTTTGTCACCATTTTGCGTATGCGTGTGCCATCCATGCCGATGATGAAGATGCCCGTGTTCACTTGGGCTTCTCTCTGCGCCAACATTTTGATCATCATTTCGTTCCCGATCCTGACCGTGACGATCGCGCTGCTGACGCTGGATCGCTACCTCGGCATGCACTTCTTCACCAATGACATGGGCGGCAACATGATGATGTATGTCAACCTGATTTGGGCTTGGGGCCACCCAGAAGTGTACATTCTTGTGCTGCCAGTGTTCGGTGTGTTCTCGGAAGTGACCGCGACATTTGCGCGCAAGAAACTGTTTGGTTACACCTCTTTGGTGTGGGCAACGATTGTGATTACCGTGCTGGCTTTCGTGGTTTGGTTACATCACTTCTTTACCATGGGCTCTGGCGCAAACGTGAACGCCTTCTTTGGTATCGCGACCATGATCATTTCCATCCCGACCGGGGTGAAAATCTTTAACTGGCTGTTCACTATGTACAAAGGCCGCATCAAGTTCACCACGCCCATGCTTTGGACGGTGGGCTTTTTGATCACCTTTACCATTGGTGGCATGACCGGTGTGTTGATGTCTGTTCCGGGCGCCGATTTCGTGCTGCACAACTCGGTATTTTTGATTGCGCATTTCCATAACGTGATCATCGGCGGGGTCGTGTTTGGCTGTTTCGCAGCGATAACGTACTGGTTCCCGAAAGCGACCGGTTTCACGCTCAACGAAGCGTGGGGCAAACGTGCATTTTACTGCTGGATTATCGGCTTCTGTATGGCCTTCTTGCCGCTGTATGCGCTCGGCTTTATGGGCATGACGCGTCGTATCAGCCAAGATCTTAACCCTGAGTTCTTCCCTCTGTTGGCGATTGCCGCAGCAGGTACGGCAGTGATCGCGCTGGGCGTTTTGTGCCAGTTCGTGCAGATTTTTGTCAGCATTCGCGATCGCAAGCAGAACCTTGACCTGACTGGCGACCCGTGGGATGCACGTACGCTGGAGTGGTCAACCTCTTCTCCACCGCCATTCTATAATTTCGCCATTTTGCCGAAAGGCGACGAGATTGATGCCTTCTGGTATCAGAAGCAGCGTGGTGAGTTTGATCCAATGAACGAGGTCGAGTACGAGCCAATCCACATGCCGAAAAATACCCCAACGGGGATGTATGTTTCCGCGTGGGCAATGGCCTTTGGTTTTGCGATGATCTGGTACATCTGGTGGCTGGCGGCGGCAAGCTTGGTCGGTATTGTGATCACCTGTATCAGACACTGCTACAACGACGACGTGGACTACTACGTGCAAGTGGACGAAATCAAAGCGATTGAAGCTGAGCGACGTGCAAAATGGGCACAAGCGAAGCAGGCTCACAACGCGCCAGAGAAGAAAGATGAGATGGAGGTGACCTATGCACGCTGATGCTCACGCTCACGATCACCACGATACCGGTGGCAACAAGCTATTCGGTTTCTGGATCTACCTGATGAGTGACTGCATTCTGTTTGCCACTCTGTTTGCCACTTACGCCGTGTTGGTTTCTGCCAACGCGGGCGGGCCGATCGGCAAAGATATTTTTGAATTGCCGTTCGTCTTCACCGAAACCATGTTACTGCTGCTGAGCAGTATCACCTTTGGTTTTGGCATGATCGCGATGAAACGTCGCGATGTGACGATGATGAAGCGTTGGCTCGCCATCACTTTCTTGCTCGGCTTGGGCTTTATTGCCATGGAGATCTACGAGTTCCATCACCTGATTGAAGAAGGGTTTGGCCCGCAGCGCAGCGCGTTCCTCTCTGCTTTCTTCACGCTGGTGGGCACGCATGGTCTGCACGTGAGCTTTGGTTTGATCTGGCTGGCGGTGTGTTACCACCAACTGAGCACTAAAGGTCTCAACGCCATGATGGAAACGCGTTTCCAATGCTTGAGCTTGTTCTGGCACTTCCTTGACATCGTCTGGATCTGTGTCTTCACCATCGTTTACCTGTTAGGAGTAATGTAATGAGCAATCAACATGCAGATACAGGTGCGCGTGACTACGTGAAAGGGTTTGTGTTTGCACTGGTTCTAACCGTGATCCCTTTCTATTTTGCGTGGTCACAAAGCCTGCCACAAGCGGTAACCTACGCTGTGCTGCTTGGCTGCGCTGTGGTGCAGATCGTCGTTCACTTTGCCTACTTCCTACACATGGAAGTGAAAAGTGAAGATGGCCGTTGGAACATGGTCTCCTTAGTGTTCAGTGCCATTGTGGTGCTTATTCTGGTCGCGGGCTCTCTGTGGATCATGTGGCACTTGCATCAAAACATGATGTTAAAGGTGTGAGATGCTGAAAAGTTACCTGTCTATTACTAAGCCAGGCATCATTTTCGGTAATCTGATTTCCGTTGCAGCGGGGTTTTTCCTCGCTGCAAAAACGGAAGGGGCGAACTGGGATCTGATGTGGCCAACCTTACTTGGCGTGGCGCTGGTGATTGCCTCTGGTTGCGTGATCAACAATATTTTTGATCGCGATATCGATGTCAAAATGGCGCGTACTGCGAAGCGCGACTTAGTGCTGGGTAAAGTCAACAGCGACCACGCGTTTGTCTATGCTTTGGTGATGCTGCTGGCCGGGACCGCCACCTTGTATACCTTGGTCAATCCGCTCTCGACGGTGATCGTGCTGCTTGGCTACGTGTTTTATGTCTTTTTCTACACCATGATATACAAACGCACCTCAGTGTACGGCACGCTAGTGGGCAGCATCTCTGGTGCCGTACCGCCGCTGGTCGGCTATTTAGCCGTCACCAACTACATCGATATTGAAGCCGTACTGCTGTTCGTCTTGTTCTGCCTGTGGCAAATGCCGCACTCCTACGCCATCGCCATGTTCCGTTTAAATGACTATCGCCAAGCGGGCATTCCGGTATTGCCTGTGATTGACGGGATTGAAAAAGCGCAGCGCCATATGAAGGCGTATGTGGTGGCGTTTGCCGTTGTGGCGTTCGCCTTGTTTGCACTTGGCAGTGCGGGGTATGAGTATCTGGCCGTGGCGTCGTTGGTGAGTGGCTATTGGCTGCTTGTTACATTTAAACCTGTAACGCAGCAGAATTACGAAAGCTGGGCGCGCTCGGTGTTTAAAATTTCGCTGCTGGTGGTGATGAGCATCAGCGGTGTGTTAGGCATGGAACTGTTGCCGCTCTCGATCTAAACTTTCCGCTTTTACATGGGCGCAGCGTGTTTCGCTGCGCCCATCGCTTCATTCCAAACTGCCTTCTTGCGTCATTCGCTCACTGCTACGACTAAACAGACGGTCAAAATGCGGATTGCCCTGCAGGCTTTCTAAATCGGGCTCATTGTTGATCAAATCGCGGATGGAAGGACTGGCGTCAATCGCACGTTGCAGATCTTCAATCGCTTGCTCCTCCACCCCCAATCGCGAATAGGCACAAGCACGTTGATAGAGCGCCGGGCCGTTGGTGTTGTCCATCTCCAACACACGATTACACAGGCTCAGTGCCCAGTTGTATTCTCTGATCTCCATCGCAGCGTCGGCTTTATAAGTTAACGCTTCCAAATCGCCCGGCCGAATGGCAAGAATTTCATCGTACACATCGATTCTTTGCTCTGCGGTAGGCATGCTTTGTGCGCGCAGCCACAAGTTGTGGATCTCGTTGATGATCTCAATTTCTCGGTTGTTTTCGCTGATGATGCGAGTTTTACGCTTCAAATCTCGTTCAAGCGCGATGAACTTCTTCTCGTATTTTTCTGCAATGGTTTCCAAACGCTTGTCCGCCATCTCTATGGTGTTGTGCTTAAACTCACGCAGTGATTGCCAACCGACAAAAGCGATCAGCGACGCAACCCCAGCGATAATGTAGAAAAAGTAGGTGACCGTGACGTTGGCATAGTTGAGTGATTTATCCGCCACGGTCAGCTCGCGATCGGTGATCTGTACCGTTAGGCGTCTTTCCAAATCCTGTTGGTCTTGGCGCAGCGCTTTGAGTTCATCCAGTATGTACCTTTCCATCAGTGGTCGGTCGAGCAGTTCGCTTTGTGAATAGCTTTGCTCTTCTGCGATGGCTGGCACGAGCAAGCTCATCAGCGCGATCAGAGTGAGTAAAATTCGCATATCGATATCCCATTGTTTTGTCTTGATTGTTTTCTGAGAGTGACCCCTTCTGATTAGGATAATAAATTTAGAGTACGAATCATTTTAAAAACGGACAACCATCCCGTTAAGTGTGATCTAAGTCACGAAATGAGGTGTTTAACGTTAAGGTATAAAGGATTTTTCTGAGTAATCAAGTCACTTAGATAATCCTCCCTCATCTTTTAATAAGCGTTTTGTTGTTAGATTAAAGTTTTGTGTTCTAATTATTTAATTTGCGTTTATGGGTTATTTTGTGTGATAGTTATCACGATTTTGGCAATGAAAAGGCCATTTTTTTTTTTTTTAACCGCCGATAATGGCCATAATAAATAGGAATTTTAATTAGAGCTCGATGGAAATGTATCTGCATATGATTACTTCTGCTCCCTGGGTGATGTACCCTGAAATTGCACAACACTCAGCCAATAAATGGACCTTTAGACAACCGAAAGTGACCGATGGCGATGCGATCTACAGTTTGATCGCCGATTGTCCGCCACTGGATATGAACTCATCCTACTGCAATTTTCTGCAATCGACCCACTTTCGCCAAACCTGCATCGTTGCCGAACACAAAGGCGATGTCGCGGGTTTTATCTCCGGCTATCAGAAACCGGAAGAGCCTGACGTACTGTTCGTTTGGCAAGTTGCGGTGGCGCCTCGCTATCGCGGTAAGGGCTTGGCATTTCGCATGCTCGACAAGCTACTCAATCGTCAGCAGCTTAAACAGGTTCGAGCGGTCGAAACCACCATTACCGAACAAAATCAAGCCTCTTGGGCGCTGTTTGAAAAGCTGGATGAGCAGCACGGCAAACGAGGCAAAGTGACTACTTTTCTCGATGAAGACGCCCATTTCAAAGGCAAACACGATACGGAATATCTCTATCGTATTCCGCTAGACACTCCTCAATAAATAGGAATCAAAAACGGTCTCAACATGGATATTTTTACTCAGCAAGAATCCAACGTTCGTTCATATTCAAACCACTTTCCGGTGGTCTTTCACAAAGCTAAAGGGTGTTGGCTGGAAACGGAAAATGGAGAGCGCTACTTAGATTTCCTTGCCGGTGCAGGATCTCTCAACTACGGCCACAACAACCCTGTCCTAAAACAAGCGCTACTTCAATACATTGAAATGGACGGTTTAACCCACGGGTTGGACATGCACTCCAGTGCCAAAGCCACCTTTTTGGACACCTTCCAACGCTTAATTCTGCAACCTAGATCGCTTGACTACAAAATGCAGTTTACAGGTCCAACAGGGACCAACGCGGTGGAAGCGGCGCTGAAACTGGCGCGTAAAGTGAAAGGCAGAAGCAATGTGGTGGCTTTCACCAACGGTTTTCACGGCTGTAGCGCAGGAGCGCTGGCGGCGACAGGTAACCAGCACCATCGTCAAGGCGCGGGCATAACTTTGCCTAACATCACTCGTATTCCGTTTGAAGGCTATGCGGGCGTCGACGGTCTGGCGCTGTTTGAAACCATGCTCGGTGACAACTCTGCGGGTATGGATAAACCAGCGGCGGTTCTGTTAGAAACCGTGCAGGGGGAAGGGGGCTTAAACGCCGCGTCGAGCTCTTGGCTTAAACGCCTCAGTGCGCTCTGTAAGCGCCACGATATTTTACTGATTGTCGATGACATTCAAGCGGGTTGTGGTCGCACAGGAATGTTTTTCAGCTTTGAACCTGCGGGCATCGTGCCAGATATGGTGACGCTGTCGAAATCACTCAGCGGTTATGGTTTACCGATGGCGGTGGTGCTGCTCAAACCTGAGCTTGATGTTTGGAAACCCGGTGAACACAACGGCACGTTTCGCGGCAATAACCACGCTTTTGTCACTGCGACCAGCGCACTGGAAATCTACTGGTCGAATGATGACTTTAGCCGTCACATTCAGCAATGTGCGCAGCAAGTGAGTGACGTTGTCACTAGAGCGGTGCAGCGCTTTCCAGAACTGTTCGTACGTCAAAAAGGGCGCGGCATGATGAGTGGCATTGAGTGCCAAAACGGTGAAGTCGCTAGAGCCATTGCCGCCAGCTGCTTTGAGAAAAAAATGGTGATTGAAACCGCCGGGCCAAATGATGAAGTGGTGAAGTTTTTCTCGCCTCTGACCATCACCGAAAGCGAGCTCAAACAAGGGCTAGAGATTTTCGAACAGGCGGTCGAATCCGTCGCAGCCAGCCATTTTAAAAACGTCGGTTAACTAAGGAAGAACAATGATTGTAAGAACGCTAGAAGAGTGCCAAAACAGTGAACGTCGTGTGGTTGCGCAAAACTGGGAAAGTGTGCGCATGCTACTTAAAGACGACAATATGGGTTTTTCGTTCCATATCACCACGATTTATCAAGATAGCGAAACCCATATCCACTACAAAAACCACCTTGAATCGGTGTACTGCATCAGCGGCGAAGGTGAGATCGAAGTGGTGGGTGGCGAGACCTACCCAATCAAACCCGGCACTTTGTACATCCTCGATAAGCATGACGAACATTTCCTGCGCGCCTATAAAAACAAAGAGATGGTGATGGCGTGTGTGTTTAATCCGCCAATCACTGGCGCAGAGGTGCACGACGAGCACGGCGTCTACCCGCTGGTTGACTGATTCAACCTTGAAGTGGAGCGTCTTGCTGTTCCACTTCTTCTCTCTCCCCACGTTAGTAACTAACCAAGGAATCTTCATGATTTATACCGTAGAAAAAATCGGCGGTACTTCAATGACAGCGTTTGACGCTGTGTTAGACAACATCATCCTGCGCCCCGCAAATCCTTATCATCGCGTGTTTGTCGTTTCGGCTTACAGCGGCATGACTGACGCGCTCCTCGAAGGCAAGAAAACCACCAAACCGGGCGTTTACCAACACATTGCCAAACGCAACGACGAGTGGCAGGAGTCGCTGTGTGAAGTGGAGCAGCGCATGCTGCTGACGAATGAAAACATCTTTGCCGATCCGATGAATCGACTGCGTGCTGACAAGTTCATCCGCTCGCGCATCGCCGAAGCGCGTAACTGCATTACCAATATTTTGGAAACCTGTCAGTACGGGCAGTTTTCTTTGCGCCACTATTTACCACAAATTCGCGAGTTTCTCGCCTCAATTGGTGAAGCGCACAGTGCGTTTAATACCGCGCTCAAGTTAAAAAGCGTCGGCATCAACGCGCGTTTTGTCGATCTCTCTGGCTGGAATACCGAAGAACCCAAATCTTTGGATGAGACGATCAACGCGGCGTTTGCCAGCATCGACCTGACACAAGAGCTGCCGATCGTCACCGGCTACGCGTATTGTAAAGAGGGGTTGATGAGCACCTATGATCGCGGTTACAGCGAGATGACTTTTAGCCGTATTGCCTCACTCACCAATGCTGATCTGGCGGTGATTCACAAAGAGTACCATTTGAGCTCCGCCGATCCGCGTATGGTTGGCCCGGGCAAAGTGTTACCCATTGGCCACACCAACTATGATGTCGCCGATCAGTTGGCGAATTTGGGTATGGAAGCGATCCACCCCAATGCGGCGGCGGGTCTGCGTGAAAGTGGTATTGAGCTGCAAATCAAAAACACTTTTGAACCTGAACATCCGGGCACGCTGATCTCGGCAGACTACGTACCACAAACGGAGAAAGTGGAGATCATTGCAGGCAAAGAGAAGGTATTTGCACTGCATCTTTTTGATCAAACCATGGTCGGTCAGGTGGATAATGTCAGCTATGAGTTGATGGAAATCATCTCCGAGGCACGAGTGAGTTTGATTGGTAAAGAGATGAACGCTAACTCAATCACCTATTATCTGGGGGGCAGTGCTGAAAATCTTAACCAAGTGCTGTACAAAGCGGAAAAACGCTATCCCAAAGCATCGACAAAAGGGCGCATGGTGGCGTTGATTTCCGCCATCGGCTCGCAAATGGATACCAATAAAACGCTGGCCAAAGGGGTGAGCTGCTTAATGAATAACGGCGTGACGCCAGCGGCACTGCACTCGTCTATGCGCAACGTCAATGTGCAGTTTGTGGTGAGTGACAAAGAGTATCGCAAAGCGATCTGTGCCCTGCATGAGACGTTTTTTGAAGCGCAAATGGCCGCGCCAATCAAAACCGAACAGGTGGCATAAGCCGCCTAGTTACAAGGTTCATCCAGATTGTGCTAGTAAAAAAAGGGAGGCTTGCCTATCGCAAGCCTCCCTTATTTGATCGCGCATGGTCAATGCGTTTCAGCCCTAAAACACGTTTACTGTGACTGCTGATGGCAAAAATCGGCCACGTTTAGCTCGCCGCGGGGCCGAGTAGAAAACAGATGCCCAGATTGCGCCGCAAACTCCGCCACTTTATCTTGCATCGCGGTGCTGAACTGATGATTTTCGGCCACCAAGCACCAGAAGCCGCTTGATACGGCCAACTCAAAATCGCTGATCGGCGTGTTGGAGATATCCAGCGCTCGCAGTTGAAGCAGCTCGCCAATATCTAGGCTGGTCAATGGGTTATTGTTTAGTTCCACTTCATACACGTTAATCGCCTTAACGACATCCACATTCTTCAAATGGTTATTAGCTAAAGAGAGGTAACTGAGTCGGCTGCCTTCTGGCAATGTCACGTTTTCTAGCTGGTTATCGTTTGCGGTCAGCTCAAAGGTTTCAGGATTGTGAGTCAGATCCAGCGTTTTGAGCTGGTTCCCTTTTACATCAAGCACGACCAGATCAGGATTAGCGGAGATATCCAGCGTCGACAGTTGATTGTCTGCCAACATCAGTTGTTGCAACTTAGGGTGCTTACTGGCATCAAACTGCTTAAGGCCCATTCCGGACGCCCCCAGTATTTCTAGATTGTTTAGCGCGGCAAAATCCACACTGGTCACGCTGCTGTAACTGATATCCAAACTGTGCAACTGCGTTACATCGCCAGTAAGCTGAGTCAAACTTGGCATCTTTTCCACTAGCAAGGTTGTCAGTTTCTCGTTGTGGCTGAAATCGAGCGCTTTCAGCTTGGTGTCACTGGCCAATAGTTGTTCCAGCTCTACAAAAGGACGCAGATTTAACGTGCTGATTGGGTTTTTATCCAGCATGAGATACTTCAGTGGCAGCCCCTCGGCAAAAGTAAGGGCAGTGAGTTGGTTATCGGATGCGGAGAAGGTTGTCAGCGCGGTGAGCTCTGAAAGATCAAGTTCAGTGAGCTGATTACCATTGACGGCCAACGCAGTCAGAGCCGGCATTTTAGTCAAATTGAGCTCAGACAACTGGTTCTGCGTCAAGACTAAACGCTGCAAAGAAGGCATGTCAGCCAATTGCAGCGTGGCTAATTCCGTGGAGCGAATCTCGACTGCTTCCAATGCGGTTGTGTTGGTCAAGTCGAGCGCAGGTAGTTTTGATTCACGAATGTCTAAATGAGTCAGTGCGCTGTTGTAAGACAAGTCAACGCTTTGCAACTGTGCGAGTTTTTGTATTCTCAAGCTTTGTAAGTCGGCCAGTGGTTTCAGATCGACATGACTCAACGCACTGAGATACAGGGTAAGCTGCTCAATGTCAGGGGTGTAGTTGGCATTGAAATCGCTGAGTTTAGGTGAGCGGATGATCATATTACGCAGATTCGGAAAAGCGGCGAGATCCATGGTGGTACTGATTTCATACCGGATAGGGCATTCAAGAGTCACCACGTCGGTGATTGCGCTCCAGTGATGAAAATCTCGCAGGTCTTCGACGCAGCGTTGCATTTCTGGGTCACGATAGCGGAGTGAAGAGAAACTGCCATTTTTGGGCACAATGGTGAGATCAACCGAACTCACACTGCGCCCGCGTTGATCGTCGACCACTTGCACTGAGATGCGGATTTTATTGGCGGCCCCGGTTTGATACGCGGGGACAGTCAGTTGAGCCTCAGCGCTATCTTTATTGCTCAGGCTTGCCTCTGGCCCTGATAATTGCGCCCAACTGTACTCTGTGATTGTGCCGTCGCTGTCACTCGCGTTGGCCGTTACTGTCAACAGGGTGCCTTCTTGCACCGTGAGGTTGTCACCAAGTGAAACGACGGGTCTTTGGTTGCCGTTGTTGGCGTGCACCGTAATCACCTGACCAGAATTGGCGCTGGCGCCAAGATTGTCGGTCACTTTGACATCAAACTGAATGAGTTCGTCTTCATCGACGTCGGGAACCGTAAAGGTGGTGTTAAATGAGGTTGGATCTGAAAGTGTGACTGGTGGTCCGCCAACTTGCTGCCAATAGATATTGGCGATGCTGCCGTCGCTATCGGTGGCACGGGCATGTAAGCGCACTTCTTGGGTTTCTTCTTGCACCGCAAAAGGTTTTTCAAGATAAAGAACGGGCGCTTGGTTTTGACTGTTGTCTGGCTGATATTTGACCATGACGGCAACGGTGTCGGTCGCTTTCTGCCCTTTCGGGTCGGTGACGGTTAATTGGAAGGCATAACGGGTATCAACCACCACTTGAGGTGTCTCAAAGGTTAGTTGTTCACTGTCGATGCCTTGAAGGTTGAGAGCAGGGCCTTCAATTTGTTTCCATTGGAATGTTAGTACATCGCCATCAGGATCACTGTGTTGAGCCAGTAATTCGATCGGTTGTAAAGGTTCGGTGGTGATATCTTGGCCCAGTTCAACTGACGGTGGGCGGTTTTGCGGTGTGGCGGGGTTATCGGCAGAGCCTCCGGAGCCACCACCACAGGCGCTCAGTACGCTGACGGTTGTCGCCAGTAAGGTTTTTTTCAGCATGACTTTCTCGCTTGATGTTTTTATAAAAAGTAATTTCTGTATATAAAACCATCGCCATATTGACGGGGTTAATATGTAATCGATTGCTTTGGCTGGTTTGTGTGAAGTGAGTTCAAGTTATGAGCATTAACTGCCCAAGGTACAAAGTATCGGTTGACGTTGAAAAGAATAAAGATTGAGCGATTGATGATTAAAAACAATCTTTGCACTATTCGCACATAAATATATTAACATTGCCACATCAATGCTTGACGTTGTTGGCAGATGAAATACGGATAAGCATCAGAAGACAAGCTATTGAAAGAAATAAAAAAGGTGTCGAGCGATCGACACCTTTTGGTCATAAAGGACGGTGTTCAATAAAGAACGATTTAGCTTTGTTTACGGATGAGGTAGTCAAAAGCGCCTAAGCTTGCTTTCGCACCTTCACCCATCGCAATGATGATCTGTTTGTAAGGGACTGTGGTTGCATCCCCCGCCGCAAACACACCATCCATGCTCGTTTCACCGCGGCTGCCGATTTCAATCTCGCCACGAGCAGAGAGTTCAACCGCGGAATCTTTCAGCCATTCGGTGTTAGGCACCAGACCGATTTGCACAAAGATACCAGACAGCTCAAGCTGCTTAATTTCATCCGTGTTGCGGTCTTTGTATTTCAAGCCAGTCACACGAGTACCATCACCGACCACTTCGGTTGTCTGAGCCATGGTAATGATGTCGATGTTTGGCATTGAGTTCGCTTTGTTGATCAGTACTTGGTCAGCGCGCAGCACGTCAGCAAATTCCAGTACGGTCACGTGTTCGACGATACCCGCCAGGTCAATCGCCGCTTCGATACCTGAGTTACCACCACCGATAACCGCGGTTTTCTTGCCTTTGAACAGTGGGCCGTCACAGTGCGGGCAGTAAGCCACCCCTTTGTTACGGTATTCTTGTTCGCCGGGAACGTTCATTTCACGCCAGCGAGCTCCCGGGCTTAAGATGACGCTGTTACTTTTCAGTGTCGCGCCGCTTTGCAGGCTGACGTGGATTTTGCCATCTGCCGTGAACTCAGCGCCCATCAGCTTCTCAGCTTGCTGCTCTGTGATGATCTCCACGCCGTACTCTTTCAGGTGTTCACCCAAGTTCGCCGCCAGCTTTGGACCTTCCGTGTGTTTCACCGAGATGAAGTTTTCGATCGCCATGGTGTCCATCACCTGACCACCTAAACGCTGCGCCACGATACCGGTGCGAATGCCTTTACGCGCGGCGTAAATCGCTGCCGCTGCACCCGCAGGGCCACCGCCGACGACCAGTACATCGTATGGGTCTTTTTCGTTGAGGCTGGCGGCTGCTTTTTCTGCTGCGCCGTCATCCAGCTTGTTGAGGATTTCAGTCAGCGTCATACGGCCTTGGCCAAACAGTTCACCGTTAATGAACACACTTGGCACGGCCATGATGTCACGATTTTTAACTTCATCTTGGAACAGCGCGCCGTCAATCATGGTTGCGCGAATGTCCGGGTTGATCGCCGCCATCATGTTGAACGCTTGCACCACGTCAGGACAGTTTTGGCAAGACAGAGAAATGAACACTTCGACGTCAAGCTTTTTGCCGAGTTTGGCGATTTGCTCAATCGTTTCTTGCTCCAGTTTGATTGGGTGACCGCCAGAGTGCAGCAGCGCCAGAACCAGAGAGGTAAATTCGTGCCCCATCGGCACACCCGCAAAACGCAGTTGTGTGCCTTTGGTTGGGTTGGTCACCGTCATTACTGGCTTGCGATCGCTCGCGGTATCGTCACGCTCTACGCTGATAAGTGAGCTAAGTTCCGCGATTTCATTGGCCAGTGCCAAAATGTCTTGTGAGCCTTTGCTTTCATCTAGGCTGACCACTAAACGGACTTGTTCTTTTAAGTTGGTTAGATACTGTGAGAGTTGTTGCTTGATCGCTTGGTCTAGCATACGAAATACCTTTTTTATTAATTATGAGAGTGGTCACTCTGGATAAAAGGGGGGAGAGCGAACCGGACATTTAGGTCGTCAGGTCAAATACCCAGCTCGCTCTCGAACTCATTAGTAATCAAAAGATCGTCTTAATCAGAAGATTACTGGTCAGGCTTGGTTAGATTTTGCCAACGAGGTCTAGTGAAGGAGCCAGAGTCTGCTCGCCTTCTTTCCATTTTGCTGGACATACTTCGCCTGGGTGAGAAGCAACGTACTGTGCGGCTTTCACTTTGCGCATCAGGTCCTCTGCGTCACGGCCGATGCCTTCTGCTGTGATTTCCATTGCCTGAATCACGCCTTGTGGGTCAATCAGGAAGGTTGCACGGTCTGCCAGACCTTGGCCTTCACGCATCACACCGAAGTTGTTGGTGATGTTGCCAGTTTGGTCGCCTACCATGTAGTAGTTGATTTTGCCGATAGTCTCAGAGCTGTCGTGCCATGCTTTGTGAGTGAAGTGCGTGTCAGTCGATACTGAGTACACTTCAACGCCACGTGATTGAAGCTCTGCGTAGTGATCCGCTAGGTCGCCAAGTTCGGTTGGACATACGAAAGTGAAGTCTGCTGGATAGAAGAAAAATACTGCCCATTTGCCCAGAACGTCTTGTTCAGTGATTTCAACGAACTCACCTTGTTTGAATGCCGTTGCGCTAAATGGTTTGATTTTAGTATTAATCATGTTGCGAGTTTCCTTTAAGTTATTGGTTTGGAATGTTTTGTCTTCGGGATGTATATTCCCATCCGAACGCCGTTTTGGAAAATCGCTTGTGGCTATTCTATTGATAGATGCTATCTATAAAAGTAAAAATCATTGATGTCACAATTTTCTGATGAAACAAGATTACTAGCCGCTTTGTTGGCTGAGATGTTTTAGGATAAGCAGCCAAACGCTTTTGAGAGATAAGGAAATCAACATGCAGTTGCAAGCCGAACAAATTCCCCTAATTTGCAGTGCCTTAGCCAAGATCAGAATTGAAGCCGATTTAACCCTCTTGCCGAAATATACCCACTTTGCGGGCAAACCCTATCCGCTTGGGCGTTGCAAAGAGATCCGCGATCTGGTCTATCAGATGCTTTTAGTGCATTTGGAGACCAAGCACGATGAGGTATTGCAGCCGCTGCGTGAGGCGCTGAAAAATGGCGAGAAGTTAGTGCCTGTCTGGGGTTCTCTGCGGGATGAGTACTTTCAAAATGCCATGGTGCTCGGGGAGTGGTACATTGATGTTTCCAACGATACCGTCAATCCCAACAAGCCTCGCGTCGAGATTGTGCGCCTCAGTGAGGCCGATTTTCATCCCATCCGCTCGTTTGAGAAATTTATCGAAGTAGCAGAGAAGTACTGGCAGGTTGATGTGTATAAGAACACTCTCTTTCCGGCGTTGGCTCCCTTCTTTCCTTTAGTGTGTGTGAGTAAAGAGAGTGGCGCCAGTTGGCTCGCTGCCGCTAACGACGACATGATTGCCGTGGCGATGAACAGCCAGTTTTCGGCTTCCCAACAGATACTGCAACAGCTGCCGACGCTACCTCAGACGATTGCGCAAAAATGGTTGAGCCACGCCAATGCCGAGCTTGACCCTTTGCTTACGGACGCGGGAGATAGCGAACAAATGTGCATCGAGTATCAAGATCGTTCTCAAGACTTGCTGTTTCGAGACCAAGCCGTGCTGGCCTACCTTAAGTTGCCGAAGATGGTTTGATAGGCGTCACTTATTGCCGGGGCTTGGCTGCGCGATTCATGCGTTGACTGGCTAACGCTAACGCGACTTTGGAGGTCGGAAGGCGTCCAAGTGCTTGACAGATTTGCCAACCAGCTTCGGCAACCGCGGGTAAATCGACGCCAGTCTCGATGCCGAGCCCTTGACAGAGGTAAAGCACATCTTCGGTCGCCACGTTGCCTGCTGCCCCTTTGGCATACGGGCAGCCGCCAAGGCCTGCCACACTGCTGTCGATGGTGGCAACGCCCATGGTGAGCGCCTGATACAGGTTAGCCAGTGCCTGTCCCCACGTATCGTGAAAATGCACCGCTAGTTGTGCCACAGAGACTTCCTTTTTAACGGCGTCTAACATGCGCGCAATGCGCAGCGGCGTGCCAGTGCCAATGGTATCGCCAAGGGAAATCTCATAGCAGCCCAACGCCAGCAGATCGCTGGCCACACTGGCGACTTGCTCGGGTTTCGTCGCGCCGTCATAAGGGCAGTCAGCGACGCAAGAGAGATAGCCTCGCACCGGAATATGATGCGCTTTTGCTGCCTGCATCAAAGGCTCGAAGCGTTTGAGGCTTTCAGTAATGGAACAGTTGATGTTGCGCTGGCAGAAACCTTGTGATGCGGAAGTGAAAATCGCCACTTGATCAGCGCCGCTGGCGAGTGCCTGCTCAAAACCTTGCAGGTTGGGGGTCAGCGCCGAATAAACCACTCCTGCGCGGCGTTCAATTTTGGCCAATACTTCTGCCGAGTCGGCCATTTGCGGTACCCATTTGGCCGAGACAAACGCACCCGATTCGATCTGCCTAAGGCCGGTGCGAGACAGTTGATCTATCAGCGCGATCTTACTCTGGGTACTGATGCGAGCTTCATTTTGCAAGCCATCACGTGCGCCGACTTCGACAATCTTGACCGATTTTGCTAACAAACTGTTCATAGGCTACCTCACGGGGTGTCTTTCGCTGACCAATCTTTTGGCACCCAAGCAGGCGCGCGCTTGCTGAAAAAGGCGTTAAGTCCTTCTTGGCCTTCTGGCGATACGCGGATCTGGGCTATCAAGGCGATGGTGTGTTCAATCAGTTCAGGAGTGATGGGCTGGTTATCGCACTGCTGACACAAGCGTTTGGCCTGAGTCAACGCGTTTGGTCCATTGTGCAGCAAGCGATGCAACAGCTCATCCAGTACCTCGTGCAGCGCATGTGGCTGCGAACCCACGACCTGATGCAGCAGCCCCAAACGCAGTGCATTGGCCGCGTCAAGGGTTTCCGCACTCAGCATATAGCGCCTTGCTTGACGCTGGCCGATGGCACGGCATACATAAGGTCCAATGGTGGCAGGGATCAGGCCAAGCTTGACTTCGCTGAGGCAAAAGCGTGCATCTTGGGTGGCGATGGCGATATCGCAGCAGCAAATCAGCCCGAGCGCCCCGCCAAAAGCGCTACCATGCACCAGCGCAATGGTGGGATGAGGGAAGCAATCGAGCGTTTGCATCAGCCGCGCGAGCTCGGACGCGTCTTGATAGTTGTGCTCTTTTGACTGCCCAGCCATTGAACGCATCCACAACAAATCGGCACCTGCGGAAAAATGCTGACCGTTGGCTTGCAGGACTAATACACGCACCGACGGATCAGCGCTTAAGCGTTCAAGCTCGACAAGCAAATGGGCGATCATCACCCCATCGAAAGCGTTGTGTTTCTCGACTCGGTTGAGCGTGAGGCTTGCCACGCCCAGAGCGGATACGTTACACAGCACATCGTGTTGGCGCTCGTTCATCTTTGCCTCCTTGGTCGAGCTCTATGGCTCGCTTACATGCGAAAGATACCAAACTCACTTTCAGGGATGGGCGCGCGCAGCGCAGCGCTCAGTGCATGGCCCAGTACATCGCGGGTTTCGACCGGATCCAAAATGCCGTCGTCCCATAATCTTGCGCTGGCGTAGTAGGGGCTGCCTTGGGTGTCGTACAGCTCGACAATCGAATCGCGAAACGCTTTGGCTTCCTCATCGGGCCAAGCTTCCTGCTGACGTGCTTTGACTTCGCGCCGCACCTGCGTCAGTACCCCCGCCGCCTGTTCGCCGCCCATCACAGAAATACGCGCATTCGGCCACATCCACATCATGGTCGGATCGTACGCTCGCCCACACATGCCGTAGTTGCCCGCGCCGTAGGAGCCGCCAATGATCACGGTGAATTTCGGTACATCGGCACAGGCAACCGCCATTACTAGCTTGGCGCCGTGCTTGGCAATGCCTTCCGCTTCGACTTTTTTCCCCACCATAAATCCAGTGACGTTTTGCAAAAACAGCAACGGGATCTTGCGTTTGGCACAGAGCTCAATAAAGTGCGCCCCCTTTTGCGCCGATTCGGAAAACAGAATGCCGTTGTTGGCAACAATGCCAATGCGATGGCCGTGAAGTTGGGCAAAGCCGCACACCAGTGAGCTGCCATACAGCGCTTTAAACTCATCAAACGCTGAATCGTCGACCAAACGGGCGATGATTTCGCGCACATCGAATGACAATCGCAGGTCGGCGTTAACGATGCCGTACATCTCTTTGGCATCGTAACGTGGCGGCAAGACATCGTGATTCACTGGAGAAGGGGACTGATTGGCGCTGGCAATCGCCTGACGTGCCAGCGCCAGCGCGTGCGCATCGTCCTGTGCATAGTAATCGGCCACGCCAGACTTTTTACAGTGCACATCCGCGCCGCCCAGCTCTTCATCAGTGACGATTTCCCCGGTCGCGGCTTTCACCAGCGGCGGGCCCGCGAGAAAAATGGTCCCTTGCTGTTTGACGATGATCGCCACATCCGCCATCGCCGGAATGTACGCGCCGCCTGCGGTACACAGCCCCATCACCACGGCTATCTGCGGGATACCTTTTGCCGACATGCGCGCCTGATGATAAAAAATGCGGCCAAAATGGTCGCGATCAGGAAACACTTCCGCCTGATGGGGCAGGTTTGCCCCGCCAGAGTCGACCAGATAGACGCAAGGCAGTTGGCAGCGCTCGGCAATTTGCTGCGCGCGCAGGTGCTTTTTCACGGTCAGAGGATAATAAGTACCGCCTTTGACCGCCGGATCGTTGGCGATCACCATGCAATCTATGCCGTGAATTTTGCCAATTCCGGCGACAACACCTGCGCAGGGGATGGCCTCATCGTACACTTGCCACGCGGCAAACTGGCCGATTTCGAGAAAAGTTGAGTCTGCATCGAGTAGGCGCTGCACGCGTTCGCGGACCGGAAGCTTGCCTTTTTGCCGCTGGCGTTCGATGGCTTTTTCTCCCGCGCCGAGTTTCAATGCTTCTCGGTGAGTGAGTAGCTGGTCCACCAGTTCGCTCATGCGGGCAAAGTTCGCTTGGTACAAATCCGATTCGAGTTTGGTTTTGCTGGTAATGACTGCCATTGTTTCTTGCCTCTTTAGCGCGATTCTGCAAACAGCTCACGGCCAATCAGAATACGGCGGATCTCGGAAGTTCCCGCGCCAATTTCGTAGAGCTTGGCATCGCGCAGCAAACGACCTGCCGGGAATTCGTTGATGTAGCCGTTGCCACCGAGCAGTTGAATCGCATCCAGTGCCATCTGCGTGGCGAGTTCGGCGGCGTATAAAATGGCGCCTGCGGAATCTTTGCGTGTCACTTCACCGCGATCGCACGCCGCCGCGACGGTATAGACATAAGCGCGCGCCGCGTTGCAGCGGGTGTACATGTCGGCGACTTTGGCTTGGACCAACTGAAACTCGCCAATCGCCTGACCAAACTGTTTGCGATCGTGCACATAGGGCAAAACCAGATCGAGACAGGCTTGCATAATGCCGAGCGGCCCAGCCGCGAGCACCACCCGTTCATAGTCAAGCCCGCTCATCAGCACTTCAACGCCGCGGTTGATTTCGCCCAGCACGTTCTCAGCCGGAACGCGGCAGTTTTCAAACACCAGCTCGCAGGTGTTGGAGCCGCGCATGCCGAGTTTGTCGAGCTTTTGCGCATGGTGAAACCCGGGGAAATCACGCTCGACAATAAACGCGGTGATGCCGCGGGATTTGGCGCTCGGGTCAGTTTTTGCGTAGACGATAACAACGTTGGCGTCCGGGCCGTTAGTGATCCACATTTTGCTGCCGTTGAGCACAAAATGGTCGTCATGGCGCTCCGCTTTCAGCTGCATGCTGACCACGTCCGAGCCGGCATTGGGTTCACTCATTGCCAGCGCGCCCACCCAAGAGCCATCAAGCAATTTGGGCAGATACTTTTTGCGCTGCTCGGTTGTGCCATTACTAAACAGTTGGTTGACGCACAAATTGGAGTGCGCGCCGTAACTCAAAGCAACCGAGGCCGAGGCGCGGCTGATCTCTTCCATCGCGATTACGTGGGCGAGATAACCCATTTGCGCGCCGCCATCGCTTTCATCCACTGTGACGCCCAGCAAACCCATCTCGCCAAACAATGGCCATAGGTGATTAGGAAATTGGTTTTCCTTATCAATTTGCGCGGCGATCGGTGCGATATGCTCGCTGGCAAATGCGCTGACCTGCTCACGCAGTAGTTCTAATGTTTCACCAAGCCCAAAGTTGAGCATCTGATACTGGCTGTTCATAACACCTCCGTGTTCTCCTGTTTTGAGTGGTGCAGGAGAGGGGAACGAAAGGTAAAAATGCGTCAGCGAGCGCCTTTGAGCGCCAGTTCACAGCGCTCTTTTGCCGCATCCAGTTCACCCATCACCACGCCGATGTCGTCAAGTTGGCGCTGCAATAGCGCCTTCTTTTCATCGATGATGTTGAGCATTTTCACCAACTGTGTTTCACCTTGTTGAGCATCGTAAAGCTCAAACAATTCGCGAATCTCCGCCAGAGAGAAGCCCAAACGTTTGCCGCGCAGGATCAATTTCAAACGAATCTTGTCCCGGCGTGAGTAAACGCGCGCTGTGCCTCTGCGCTCTGGCTGTATTAATCCCATATCTTCGTAAAAGCGAATACTTCTGGTGGTAATCTCGAACTCTTTCGCGAGATCACTGATTTTAAAAGTTTCCACCTGGTCTCCTCCAACGGTTGGTTGTAGCTGTCCGACTTTCAGCGATGAGGAACGACGGTACTGTCAATCACCTGTTACAGTTCAGGTGAAAATTTATCGTTGTTGTTATTTTGTTTCTTTACGTTTACGTAAATGTTAGTGCTATGCTTACGTAAACGTCAAGAAACCACAGGGCGAAAAATCGCCGGGTTGAAATGACTAGACAGGGCATTGCCCGTCCGTCGCCGTATTCAGTTTTACCCGCATCGCTATCAATTTGTGGTCACCACTTTCGTCACAAGAGAACGAGACATGGAAAAAGCCATATGGATAGTGTCGGCCAAACGAACCCCGCAAGGGCGGTTCCAAGGCGCACTCAAAGAGTATTCTGCTCCTCAGCTGGGCGGCTTTGCGATCAAAGCAGCACTGAGCGCCACCAGCAAAGCAATTGAAAACGTCGATGAAGTGTTGATGGGTTGTGTGCTGCCCGCAGGCTGCGGACAAGCGCCTGCCCGTCAAGCGGCGCTCAATGCCGGGCTACCGCTTTCGGTGGGCGCGACCACGCTCAACAAAGTGTGCGGTTCTGGCATGAAAGCGGTGATGTTGGCACATGATCTGATCAAAGCGGGCAGTGCGCGATCGGTTATTGCTGGCGGAATGGAGAGTATGACCAATGCCCCGTACCTACTGAGCAATGCGCGTAGCGGCATGCGTATGGGCCATCAAACCACGTTCGATCACATGTTTTATGATGGTTTGCAAGATGCCTATGAAGGCCATCTGATGGGTGTTTATGCGCAGCAGATCGCTGACAAGCTGCAATTTACCCGTCAGCAGATGGATGAATGGGCAGCGCTCTCGGCCAAGCGTGCTTGGGAAGCGCAAGAGCAACAGCTGTTTGTCGCGGAGATGGCGCCGCTCGCCTTTGGTAAAAATGGCGAGCTGCTGGATTACGACGAGCATCCACGTTCGATCACACTTGAAAAGATCCCGTTACTCAAACCCGCCTTTGCCGAAGACGGCAGTGTCACGGCCGCTAACGCCAGCGCCATTGCTGATGGTGCCGCTGCGCTGCTGTTGATGGATGAAGGATCGGCCCGTTCACAAGGCTTAGAGCCACTCGCCATTCTTCGCGGCCACAGCACCCATGCGAGAAAACCGGCCGAATTTACTTTAGCGCCGGTTTACGCCATCGAGCAACTGCTCTCCAAACTCGATTGGTCGAGCGACGAAGTGGATTTGTGGGAGATCAACGAAGCATTTGCCGTGGTGACGCAAATCGCCGTCAAACAACTTGGCTTGGAGATGGAAAAAGTCAACGTCAAAGGCGGAGCGTGCGCCTTAGGCCATCCTATCGGTGCCAGCGGGGCGCGCATTCTGGTCACGCTGATCCACAGTTTGCGCCAGTTGCAAGCGCTCGGCGTTGATGGTGACCGCACCCAGCCCAAAGTGATGCGTGGTGTCGCCTCACTGTGCATCGGCGGCGGTGAAGCGACCGCTATCGGCATTGAGATCCCATTACCCTGAAGACCAATCACCCACATCGTGAAACTGAATGCGCTGGACGATAAAGCCATTACTCGCGTGCAGCGCCTAACACTGACAAGGACAACGTTATGCTAAACCCGGTTCCTTTATTGATTGATGGCGAATTTCGTCAGTCGGCCACCACCGAATGGTTAGAGGTCACTAATCCTGCGACCAATGAGGTGATCGCCTCGCTGCCTTGCGCCAGCGACGCAGAGATGCAACAAGCGGTTGCCAGCGCAGCAGAGGCTTTTCAAACTTGGAAACACGTCGCACTGCCTGAGCGCGCTCGTCTGATGCTACGTTATCAACATCTGCTCAAAGAACATCATGATTCGCTAGCGCAGACCCTGTCTCAAGAGACAGGTAAAACGCTGGCTGACGCGAAAGGCGATGTGTGGCGCGGCATCGAAGTAGTGGAGCAGGCGGCCAATATTGCCAGCAATATGATGGGCGAAATGGTAGAAAACGTTGCGACCGACATCGACACCTACTCGGTGATCCAACCGCTCGGTGTGTGTTGCGGCATTACCCCGTTTAACTTTCCGGCCATGATCCCGCTGTGGATGTTCCCGCTGGCGATTGCCGCTGGCAACACGTTTGTCCTTAAACCCTCCGAGCAAGTGCCGCTCACTTCCATGCGTTTGGCCGAGCTGTTTGCGCAGGCTGGCGCACCGAAAGGCGTATTGCAAATCGTACACGGGCGAAAAGCGCAGGTCGATTTTCTGCTGCAACATCCAGAGATCAAAACCATCTCTTTTGTCGGTTCGGTGAAGGTGGCGCAGTACATTTATCAGCAAGGCACGCAGCATTTTAAACGGGTACAAGCGTTTGCTGGGGCGAAAAACCATATGGTGGTGATGCCAGATGCCAACAAAGATCAAGTGATCAATAACTTAGTCGGAGCCTCGGTCGGCGCAGCCGGTCAGCGCTGCATGGCGATTTCGGTCGCGGTGCTGGTGGGCGGGGCGAAAGCGTGGCTTCCTGAGCTAAAAGCGGCGATGAGTCGCGTTCAGCCCGGCGCGTGGAACGACAGTGATGCCGCTTATGGACCGCTGATCAGCCCCCAAGCGAAAGATCGGGTGCATCGCCTGATCCAAGAGGGCATCGACCAAGGTGCCGTGTGTGAGCTGGATGGGCGGAACTGCCAAGTTACCGGTTTGCCAAATGGCAACTGGGTTGGCCCGACGCTGTTTAGCGGCGTGAATACCGAGATGAGCATTTATCGCGAAGAGATTTTCGGCCCCGTATTGGTCTGCCTTGAAGCCGACTCGCTCGAAGAGGCGATCGAGCTTATCAACCGCAACCCTTATGGCAACGGCACTTCGATTTTCACCGCCAATGGTGCGGCGGCGCGCAAGTTCCAGCATGAGATTCAGGTGGGGCAAGTGGGGATCAACGTACCGATCCCGGTGCCTTTACCCTTCTTCTCCTTTACTGGTTGGCGCGGCAGTTTCTACGGCGATCTGCACGCTTACGGCAAACAGGCGGTGCGCTTTTTCACCGAAACCAAAACCGTCACCGCGCGTTGGTTCGATGACGACATTCCAAGCGGTCCGAATCTGACCATCAACTTGAGATAACCCTTAGCCTGTCAAACTGGGAGTTCGCTATGGATTTTGAACTGAATGAAGAACAACGCGCGTTTGCCGATACGGCGAGTGAATTTGCGAAAGCACGTTTAGCCCCGATGGCGGCTAAGTGGGATGAAGAACACATCTTCCCTAAAGAGGTGCTGCGCGAGGCGGGTGATCTTGGCTTTTTGTCACTGTATACCCCTGAAGAACAGGGTGGGCTCGGTTTGAGTCGCCTTGATGCTTCGATCATTTTCGAGCAGTTGGCGATGGGGTGCACCTCGACCACTGCCTTTATGACCATCCACAACATGGTCACTTGGATGGTGGCCAGTTTTGCCAGTGATGAAGCCAAAACGCAGTTTTGCCCCAAGTTGGTCACGGGGGAATGGCTGGGCTCTTACTGTCTCACCGAACCGAATGCCGGATCGGATGCGGCATCGCTCACCACGAGCGCGCAAAAGCACGGCGATCACTATCTGTTGAGCGGGAGCAAAGCGTTTATCTCGGGTGCAGGCGATACCGATGTACTGGTGGTGATGGCGCGCACAGGCGAAGCGGGTGCGAAAGGCATCTCTGCGTTTGTCATTCCAGCCAACGCAGAAGGGATCAGCTACGGGCGCAAAGAGCCGAAAATGGGCTGGAACAGCCAGCCGACCCGCTCAGTCACTTTTGATAAGGTCAAAGTGCCGCTCACCGCGCTGCTTGGCGAAGAAGGGCAAGGCTTTACTTTTGCGATGAAAGGGCTAGATGGTGGGCGCATCAACATCGCCACCTGCTCACTGGGTACGGCGCAGCAAGCGCTCAATCAAGCGACGCAATACCTGCAAGAGCGCAAGCAGTTTGGCAAAAATCTGGCGCAATTTCAGGGGCTGCAATTTAAGCTCGCGGACATGGCAACTGAGCTTGTTGCTGCGCGCCAACTGGTGCGCTATGCGGCAAGCAAACTTGATCGCAGCGATGCAGAGGCCACGGCTTACTGCGCGATGGCGAAACGCTTTGCGACGGATGTCGGTTTTCAGGTGTGCGACGCAGCACTGCAACTTTATGGTGGCTACGGTTACATCAAAGAGTATCCGCTGGAGCGCCATTTTCGCGATGTTCGGGTGCACCAAATTCTCGAAGGGACCAATGAAATCATGCGGTTAATTGTTGCCCGTCGGCTTTTGCATGAAGGTGCGGAGCTTCTGTAAGCCATTAACCTCAACCCATTTTGCTAAGGAATTGTGATGACTTCAGAAAAATATTCACCCCAATCGGCCGCACCGGATGCTGCGGCAGAAGCGGCGATTGGCTTTCATCTCCATCACCATGTGGCGGTGGTGACGATGAACAATCCGCCCGCCAATACTTGGACCGAGCAAAGTTTGCAGCAGCTCAAAACCCTCGTGCAGTCACTCAACCTCAATAATGAAGTATATGCCTTAGTGCTAACGGGAAAAGGGGAGAAGTTTTTCTCGGCTGGCGCGGATCTCAAGCTGTTTGCCGATGGCGATAAAGCGCGCGCGCTGAAAATGGCGCGCCTGTTTGGTCAGGCGTTTGAAACCTTGTCGGCATTTCGTGGCGTGTCGATTGCGGCCATCAACGGATACGCCATGGGCGGTGGCCTTGAGGCGGCGCTCGCCTGTGACATTCGTATTGCTGAAGAGCAAGCGGTGATGGCACTGCCTGAAGCCAAAGTGGGCTTGCTGCCCTGTGCGGGCGGGACGCAAAATCTGACCGCTTTGGTGGGCGAAGGGTGGGCTAAGCGGGTGATTTTGTGCGGCGAACAGCTCAGCGCTGCCAAAGCGCAGCAGATTGGTTTAGTCGAAGAGGTGGTTGCTAAAGGTGACGCGCTCAATCGTGCGATTGCGATGGCTGAATCGGTCGCCAATCAGTCGCCCTCTGCTGTGGCCGCGTGCAAAAAACTCATCCAGCAAACGCGTTTTGCGCCGATGGCTCAGGGGCTGATTAAAGAGCGCGAATACTTTCTTGATCTGTTCGATACTGAAGATCAGACCGAAGGCGTGCAGGCATTTTTGCAAAAGCGTCCACCCGTATGGAAAAACCGCTGAGCTGCGCCGGGGAGTGTGTAAACCCAAGGAGGCACTATGACAGGCCAAGTTATTTTTACCGAGCGACCTTGCAGTGAAGGCGAGTGCAAAATCGCCATCGCAACGCTCGACAATACCGCATCGCTCAATGCCCTGACTTACCCTATGTTGGAGCAACTGAACCAACAGCTAGAACGCTGGCATGAAGACGACAGCATCGTGTGCGTGTTTCTCGAAGGCGCGGGCGAGAAAGCGTTTTGTGCAGGCGGCGATGTGCGCGCCATGTACCAAGTGATGGAAAGTGAGCCGAAGGCGTCCATTTCGCGCTTTCTCACAGATTATTTCACCTTGGAGTATCGCTGCGACTATCTGATTCACACCTACACTAAGCCGATCATCGGTTGGGGACGAGGCATTGTCATGGGCGGTGGCATGGGGCTTTTCATGGGCACCAGCCACAAAGTGGTGACACCAGAGTCGCGTTTGGCGATGCCGGAAATCAGCATTGGGCTTTACCCGGATGTCGGTGCGACATGGTTTCTCAACCGTCTTGAGCCGGGCATCGGGCTGTTTCTCGGTTTGACTGGAGTGATGGTTAATGCCAGTGACGCATTGTCTGTCCACTTTGCCGATCATCTGCTGCTCGCCAAAGAGCGCGATGGCTTGCTGGAACAGTTGCAGCATGCCTCTTGGTCTACCGCCGAAGATCATTACGAAGTGGTCACTGAGCTACTGGAAAATCTCGCTCAGCAGGCTGATGACCAGCGACCAGTGCAACAGTTGATGCCGCATTTTGATGCAATTCAACAGGCCTGCTTGCAAGACGAGCTGCAAAGCGCGGTGCAAGCTGTTATGACGTTACCTTCCAGCCCTTGGCTTGATCGCGCCAAGCAGAACTTGGCAGAGGGCAGCGCCATTAGCGCGCACATTTGTCACCGACAGATGACGCACTACAGCGAGCTGTCATTAGCCGACTGTTTCCGTTTGGAGCTTGGCGTCTCAGTGCAATGTGGCTTACTTGGCGAGTTTCGTGAAGGAGTACGAGCGAGGCTAATCGATAAAGACGGCCAGACAAACTGGCTGTTCAACAATGTTGCCGATGTCGATAGCAGCGTGATTGATGCTTTGTTTACTTCACTGTGGCCAGAGCAAGCGCACCCGTTGGTCAGTTTAGGCAAACATGGCCTTTGAGCCTGTGAAAAATCAACCATAAAGAGTTAGGAGGAGTCACATGAACCAAGTGGCATTTATTGGTCTTGGCAATATGGGCTCGCCGATGGCGGCGAACTTAATCAAAGCGGGTTGCACGCTGCGCGTGTTCGACCTCAATCAAGCGGCGATGGCAACACTGGCTGAACTGGGCGCAACCACGTGCGAGTCTATCGAGCAAGCAGTGCAGGGCGTAGACACGGTGATCACCATGTTGCCTGCTGGCGAGCACGTTCGCTCGGTTTATCTGGGTGATCATCAAGGCAATGCTGGGCTGCTCACTTTGCTTGCGCCAAAAACGCTGCTGATTGACTCCTCCACCATCGATCCCCAATCGGCAAAAACGGTGGCCGCCGAGGCGCAAAAGCAGGGGCTGGAATTTGTCGACGCGCCAGTTTCCGGTGGTGTGGCAGGCGCGCAGGCGGGGACGCTCACCTTCATCGTTGGTGGCACGCAAGCGGCGTTTGACAAGGCGCAAACCATTCTTCAGCACATGGGCAAAAATATCTTTCACGCTGGCGGTGCAGGCGACGGGCAAATGGCGAAAATCTGTAACAACCTGATGCTGGGTATTTTGATGTCTGGAACTTGTGAAGCGCTGAGTTTGGGAATAGATAACGGTCTCGATCCCAAAGTGCTGTCCAACATCATGCTGCAAAGCTCCGGTCGCAACTGGGCGTTAGAGCTCTACAATCCATGCCCCGGCGTGATGGAAAACGCGCCCGCGAGCAAGCAGTATCAACCCGGCTTTACCAGTCGCTTGATGGTGAAAGATCTCGGTTTGGGACTGGATGCCGCCTCTCAAAGTCACTCCTCCGTACCAATGGGCGCTTTGGCGCGCAACCTGTTCGCTTTTCATAATGCTGCTGGTAACGGCGAGTTGGATTTCTCCAGTCTGTTTCAGTTTTACGCCAAACAAACGCGCTGATGCGCCTTAATCAACACCAGGAGAGGAAAGATGAACTTAAAAGAGAGTGTGATTGCGATAACGGGCGCAGGGCAGGGGCTTGGGCAGATGATGGCGGTGACGCTAGCGCATGCAGGGGCGGAACTGGCGCTGCTTGATCTCAATGAAGAAGGGCTGCGCCACACCCAAGAGCAGTGCCATATGCTGGGTACCAAGGCTTTGATCTACAAAATGAATGTGACCGATGAAGCCGAAGTTGAGCAAGCGTTTGACGACATTGTGCGTGATTTTGGTCAGCTAGATGGCTTAGTGAACAACGCAGGCATTTTGCGTGATGGCATGCTGGTCAAAGTGAGTGACGGGCAAGTCAGTAAAATGTCGCTTGAGCAGTTTAATTCGGTGATTAACGTCAATTTGACGGGCACTTTTCTCTGCGGGCGAGAAGCGGCGGTGAAGATGATCGAAACAGGCCGCAAAGGGGTGATTATTAATATTTCCAGTGTTTCCCGCGCGGGAAATATCGGCCAAAGCAACTATTCGGCGTCAAAAGCCGCCGTTGCGACGCTGGCCACCACTTGGGCAAAAGAGTTGGCGCGCTATGGCATTCGCGCAGCGGCGATTGCGCCGGGAGTGATTCACACCGCCATGGCGGATCAAATGAAGCCGGAAGCCATCGCCCGTTTGGAAAAAATGATCCCCGTCGGGCGCATGGGCGAAGCGAGCGAAATTGCGCACACAGTCAAATTCATTTTAGAAAACGACTACATCACTGGCCGAGTGCTGGAGGTTGATGGTGGGATCCGCATGTAGCGCTCTCGCCGTTGATCAGCAAAGTCTGTCGAGTTTGGGCTTTGCTGATCTTGTTTCACGCCAGTGCACTGACTTATTGCTCCTAGGGCAACATGGACTGAATATAATTTTTTCGGTTCCATTTACTCATTAGAATTACTGCGGAGAGATGCACGGCAACGGCGATGAAAGTGAGATTGGCGAGCACTTCGTGCGTCTCTTCCAGCCACTCTTCACCCCAAAACATATCACTAACCATTAACCAGCCGCTCACTCCCGTTGCGATGATCAATCCCCACAATAGCCATATCATCACCGCGCCCGCAGGATTGTGACCAAGGTGTTTATCTTGCCGTTCACTCAGCACCTCTTTCAGGTGCGACACTGCCGCTGATGGGGAAGGGCGGAAACGACTCAATCGTGCCGGCGATTGCACCACCAGTCCCCAAAGCAGCCGGATAGCGACACTGAGCAGGATTAGGTATCCCGCCCACTTATGCAGATCGCTCCCCTCTTCTAAAGCAAAGAAATTGGCAAAGAAAAGCAGCGCGACCATCCAATGGGTTGCTCGCACAACCCAGTCCCATTTGAACGTATTAGTCATCCATTTCTTCCTTCACTTTACTCATGTCGGTTGGGTTAAAGTAGATCTCTACGCGCTTGTTGTCTTTGTTATAGCCATAAAGCTCGTAGCAACTGGTCTTGGTTTTCTTAAAGACTTTGATTTTGTAACCCATTGCTTCAACTTGGGTCTTTGCTTGCTCAAAATTAATCCATTGAGATTCCGGCTCTTTTGTACATTGCGGATCCGCCAAAGCGTTGAATGCGCTGCCAAGTGAAAGAAGAGCTGTTGTCGTCAGTAGAAGTATTTTTTTCATGATTCAGTCCTTTTTGGGGTGTCTACAGGATGAATCGTATTGAGCGAAGCTTAAGAGTCACTTAAGAGTTAGGGCGGCGGAAAAATCTTTAAACCCACCCCTACCAAACCACGTATACCTTGCTGATTTATCGGTTAACAAATAACAAGGTATAACGTGGTTTCGCATAAAAAAGCCTATTTGGCGCAGAAAATCTGTCCTGTCTGTCAGCGCCCTTTTGCTTGGCGTAAAAAATGGCAGCAGTGTTGGGATGAAGTCAAATATTGTTCGGAGCGCTGTCGGCGTCATCGTTCATCGCAGTCGCTCGGCGCTGCTTAAGGCTGATGCCAATAACTGAATGCCACTCGTGACCAGTGCGTCATGATGTAATCAATCAGGGCTTGAGTGCGCTCAGGTAAAAAACGGCGCTGCGGATGGAGCAGATACACATCTGCGCCTTCAATTTCCCACTCGGGGAGCAGCTCGATGAGCTGACCGCTACGCAGGAGTGGCTCCATTAATCCTCTTGGTAAGCGGGCGATGCCCATGCCTTGCAAGGTGGCTTGCACTATCGTATCCAGTTCGTCGGAGCACAAACGCGCCGTCGGAATAAATTGCACTTTTTGCGCAACGCTGTGGTGATGAAAAATCCACGGCAGCTTATGGTTGAGACTGAGTAGGGGATGCTCTTTTAACTGCTCGGGATGCGCTAAGGCTGGCGTTACTGTGCCTAGTTTGGCAGCAAGTTCAGCACTGGCACAGAGTACGGAAGGGTTACGCGCCAGTTTACGCGCTACCCAGTCGGACTCCGGCTGTGGGCCAAAACGCAGCGCAATATCCAGATCCCGTTGGCTGAAATAGTCGAGCCCTGAGCCAACTTGCATGCGCAGTGTGACATTCGGATGCAGATCGGCAAACTCCAGCGCCAAAGGGGTTAATTGGTGACGCAGAGGTAACACGGGGGCACTTATCGCAATTTCGCCGCGGTAATCTCGTTTTGCTTGCTCGACCTCTTCTTGTTTGCGCTCTATTTGAGCAAACAGCTCGGCGTAGCTGTGAAATAGCTGTTCACCTTCTTTGGTCAGTACCAACTCTTTACTGTTGCGGATCAGCAAAATGCTGCCCGTATCTTGTTCAAGTTGCTGAATACGGCGGCTCAATGTGCTGGTGGACATCGATTTCTGTTTCGCCGCTAACGCAAAACTGCCACAGCGCACCACGGTTAAAAATAGCGCCAAATCATCAAGTTTCATGCTTAATCCCATTTTTGCAATTTCGCATCCCATTCTATCCTATTTTCGGATGGCTGTGATTTGGTTATCTTGTGCCACAGCCGAACCATTCCCTTTGACTTTATCTTGAAAGAGAGCTCATGCATTCCGATCCTATTCCCGCTGCCGATGCCCCTCATCCGCGAATTATTTTTGCTAGCGTTGCGCTAGTGATTGCCCTTGGTTCACTAGAAAAAAGCATCGTGACCACACCGCTGGCCTTGATTGGGCAAGATCTCTCGGCGGGAAGCGCCTTAACTTGGGTGATCACCGCCTACTTACTCGCCGGCACAGCCGTATTGCCTGTGTATGGCAAATTGAGCGATCTGTTTGGCCGTGTACGCATGCTCAATATCAGCATCGGTATTTTTATTGTTGGCTCAGCCCTGTGTACTTTTGCCGTTGACTTACCAACCCTGATTGGGGCGCGAGTGGTGCAGGGAATTGGCGGCGGCGGTTTGATTGCTTTGGCGTTCACCGTGATTGCCGATTCCATTCCGGCGCGTGAAGTCGGTAAATACCAAGGCTATATCTCAGCGGTGTATGCGGTTTCCAGTGTCGCAGGCCCTTTGCTTGGCGGCTATTTTGCCGACCATCTCAGTTGGCGCTGGGTGTTTGGCATTAATTTACCGCTGGGAATAGTGGCTCTGTATATGGTTAACCGCCATCTCAAACACCTTAACCAAAAACGTCACAGTCGATTTGACTGGCTGGGCGCTGGGCTTTTAATGCTCACCACCACCTTGTTGCTGCTTCAACTTTCCTCACACTCCTTTTTGCCTGCGGGGTGGGGCGCCTTTGCTCTGTTACTCTGCTTGGTGCTGTTAATCCTGGTTGAAAGACAGGTGAGTGACCCGATTTTGCCTGCTCGTTTGGCACGTTTACCCAGTTACCTGACCGCGATTGGTCTAATCATGGCCTCACAAATGTTGATGTTCGCGCTTTTGGTTTATATGCCGCTGCAATTGCAGTGGCAGAAAGGCTTTTCACCGTCGCAAAGTGGCACCGTGATGGTGATTTTCATGTTCAGTATCACCATCGGGGCTTATCTTGGTGGCAAATGGGTGGCTCGATCAGGGCGATACAAAGCGCTGGTGGTGAGCGGTTTTCTGCTTGCTGCCGTCGCCATCTGGCAGATTCACTACGATTTGTGGGTTCATCTCTCGCTAGGTATTGGCGGCCTTGGGCTTGGTTTCACTCTGCCTTCTCTTAATGTGGTGGTACAGAGTGTGTTGCCTGCTCGTGATCGGGGTATTGGCATGTCACTGTTTAACTTTGGTCGTGAGCTTGGCGGTGCGCTCGGGGTGGCGTTCTGTTCTGCGCTGTTTTATCTGCGTGTGCCGCAAAGTGTCACGGTGAGTGAGCACGGCAGCCAAGCCTCATCAGTAACGCCTGACGTGCTTGCCCAAGGTTTTAGTTTGGTGTACATCGGCATGAGTGCGTTGGCGGTTGTAGCGATGGTACTGACCGCTTGGCGTTTACGTAAAGATGCGCTGAAAGGAGACTAAAATCCGCCAACTTCTGGCTTAAGTGGAACACAGCAGCGATCTTTTGCTGCTTTCCTTGCGTAAAAGCGGCATCAAAAGCAAGGAAAGAGCATGGAAAAGATCAATCTGGTGTGGCTCAAGCGTGACCTAAGGCTGACCGACCACGCGCCATTACAAGCGGCATTAGCTTCGGGGCGACCGACATTACTACTCTATCTGTTTGAGCCAATGCTGCTTGGCGATGCGCATTACAGCGAACGACACTGGCGTTTTGTGTGGCAATCATTGCAAGCCATCAATCGTGATTTGGCGCAGAGCAAAGGGGAGGTGTTGATCGTCACATCCGATTGGCAAACCTGCTTCTCGCGTATTGCTGAGCGCTACGCCATTGAGGCGATTTACTCTCATCAAGAAGTCGGTTTAGCTTGCACTTTTCGGCGCGATCTTGCGCTGGCGCAGTGGTGCCAGCAACACCACATCGTCTGGCATGAATGTCCTTATGCCGCCGTGATCCGCGGGGCGCAAACCCGTAAAAATTGGGATGAACATTGGCAGCAAGTGATGCGCTCCCCTTGCCGCGATCCTGATTTAACACGCGCCAATTGGTTGAAGCTGGATGGCGCAACGCTTGGTTTGCGCAGCGATATCCCTGCCACATGGCAGAGTAAACAAGCGGGCATGCAAACTGGCGGCAGTGATATGGCGTGGGCGACGCTGGAGGATTTTTTCGCGCGTCGAGGGCGAGAGTATTACCGCTCCATTTCAAGTCCGAGCTTAGCGCGCAACGCATGCTCGCGGATGTCGCCTTATCTTGCGTGGGGGAATATCTCACTGCGGGAGATGTATCAAACCTTGCTCCAACACTGGTCGGTAGCGGGATTTCGCCGCAGCCTGATTGCGCTGTCATCGCGTCTGCATTGGCACTGTCACTTTATCCAAAAATTTGAATCAGAATGTGAGATGGAGTTTCGCTGCGTCAACCGCGCTTATGACTCACTCTTACAGCAATCAAGCGATGCCCCCGCCGTGCAGTTAGCGGCTTGGCAAACTGGGCACACCGGCATTCCACTGGTCGATGCCTGTATGCGCTGCTTAATTCAAACCGGATACCTCAACTTTCGTATGCGCGCGATGTTGGTGAGCGTGTTAACTCATCATATGAATGTGGATTGGCGAGCGGGCGTGACTTATTTGGCGCAACTGTTCCTCGATTTTGAACCGGGCATTCATTACCCGCAGTTTCAAATGCAAGCAGGGGTAACGGGTACCAATACTATCCGCATTTATAACCCGACCAAGCAAGCACAAGAGCATGACAGTGAAGGGCAGTTTATTCACAAATGGGTGCCAGAGTTGGCGCAAGTGCCCGTCCCGCTGCTCTTTGAACCCTGGCTGATGACACCGCTTGAAGCGCAGATGTATCAAGTTCCGCTTGAGAGCCCTTATCTCAACCCTGTGATGGATTTGGAAGCCAGTGCCAAGCAAGCGCGGGATCGCTTATGGCAGTGGCAGAAACTGCCTGCGGTGCAAGCCGAAGCGATGCGTATCCTCGCGCGCCATGTGCGGCAAGCTAAACCGAGAACTTCACCGCGCCAACCCAACAAGCGTCAACCGGAGATGGATTAACACGGCTTTGCGAGTTTTGCATCGCGCCAAGCCAAGCTAGCCAAGACCCGTAAGCTTTGCTAGTCTAGCGGCACATCAGGAAGTGGGGACGACCTCACCGCTCCATCTTTTCTTCGGGGACGACCCCATATATGAGGTGTATATATGGCGTGGTTAATCCTCTTTCTCGCCGGTATTTGTGAAATCGCTTGGGCTATTGGCCTCAAATACAGTGAAGGTTTTAGCAAACCGCTGGCTTCTGTCGCTACCTTATCGGCGCTGGTCATTAGTTTTGTGTTACTCGGGATCGCGTTGCGCACTCTACCTCTTGGCGTGGCTTACGGCATTTGGGTGGGAATTGGCGCAGTAGGCACCGCAGTCATGGGGATCTTGCTATTTGGGGAAGCGGTGAGCTTGTTTAAACTGATGAGCTTAGCCTTAATCGTTATCGGTATCGCCGGGCTCAAACTGGCTTCCTAGCATACGTGATGTAACGACGAACAATCGCAATTCAATCTGAGTAATAGCACGGTTACGTCCGTAACTGTGCTATTTAATGTTTTCGCAAAGGGGCAAAGAGCCCCTTTTGCATTTGATCTATGGATTTATCCTGAGTAGCTTCGTCATAAAAAATGATGTTTACTGCGCCTGACAACAGATCTGAGCAAATTGCAGCAGAACCTGTTTGGCGTGCTCGGTTTCGCGGACTTGAGCGCTTTTCACCGGGTACTCATCTTCAAACTCGTGCTTGAGGTTATCCAGTGACATCTGCATGATTTTCGGCGTGAACTCAGGGTGAAACTGCACGCCCCAACAGGCGCTGCCGACACGGTAAGCGTGATGGGGTTCAAAGTCGCTGCGAGCTAAAAGAACGGCGTTTTCAGGCAGCTTCAGCACCGATTGGTAATGGACTGCGTGCGCGTCAAATTGCGCTGGCAGGTGGGCGAAAATGGCATCGTCGTTCGCCGCAGGTTGCTTGGTGATTGCTATGGTGCCTATCTCCAAACCGTGTGGATGATAGCCGACTACGCCACCGAGCGCCTGTGCGATCAACTGATGTCCAAAACAGATCCCGAGCAGCGGAATCTTTCGCTCAACCAACTGGACAATTTCGTCAGACAAACGCAGCATCCATGGTTTTTTCTCGGAAGCCATCGCCAGCGAACCCATGATGATCCCCCCCGCCAGTGAGTGGAAATCTGGTAGAGGGTAAGAAACTCCGTCATGAAACTCGATGTGAATGTCGTGCTGATGTACGCCTTGCTCGCGAATAGCGCGCAGTGCCCACTCTTCAAAATCCCCGAATTTTTCCAATTGAGCTTGTGGTGCCTGACCAACATTGACGATGAGTAGTGTTTTCATACGCTTCCTTACGACTGAGATTTGTGAGAGCTGACCGTATCAGTGCGGTTGTGCCTGCTGCATGGCGTCTTAATCTAGATAAATCCCCCAGGCTGTGCAACGGATATTTGTTGGCAATTGGCTTACTCAATCGTGACGATTTACCAATTATGGCTGGCGTTTTAAGCCTGAAAAAACCAAGCAACAACAAAGCAAATAGAAAGCCAAAGCAAGTAGAAAACCAGCGAAGCGTGGTTCGCTGACTTTCTATGTGAAGGGCGGCTACATATTGCTGTAGTTTGGCCCGCCGCCGCCTTCGGGTGGGACCCAAGTAATATTTTGCGATGGGTCTTTAATGTCGCAGGTTTTACAGTGCACGCAGTTCGCGGCGTTGATCTGAAACCGGCTTTCTCCATCCACTTGAACCACTTCATACACCCCCGCTGGGCAGTAGCGTTGGGCAGGCTCGGCAAATTTTTCCAAGTGTACTTGGATCGGAATCGATGCATCGGCCAAGCGCAAATGGCACGGTTGATTTTCTTCATGTCGCGCACCAGAAAGGTAGACCGAAGAAGGTTTGTCAAAACTCAGCACGCCATCGGGTTTCGGGTAGGCGATAGGCTCACAATGGCTGATATCGAGCAAACGCAGGTGGTCATGATGAGGCGCTTCCATCTCCCACGGAGCAGGGCGCTTAAAGAGCGGAACCCATACATTTTGCTCAAAGCTGTTGATAATCCCACCAGCCACATTACCGTAGCGGTGGATGGTGGCGCAGAAGTTTTGCGCATTTTCCAGCTCGCGATACAGCCAAGAGGCGCGAAACAGGCTGTCGTAGTCCGGTTCGCTGTGGCTTTTGCCCGCTTGCACACAGTCAAATACCGCTTGAGCTGCCAACAGGCCTGATTTCATGGCGCTGTGGCAACCTTTGATCTTGGCAAAATTGAGCGTACCGGCATCACAGCCAATCAATAGTCCGCCGGGGAACTGCTGCTTCGGTAGCGAGTAGAGCCCCCCTTTGGCGATAGCCCGCGCACCATACGCAATGCGCTGTCCGCCAAGCAGATATTTGCTGATCGCTGGATGATGTTTGAGGCGTTGAAATTCATCAAACGGGCTTAGGTACGGGTTGTGATAAGAGAGGTCGGTGATAAGGCCAACCGCAATTTGGTGGTTATCCAAGTGGTACAAAAAGCTGCCACCAGTGGTATGGGTTTCATTCAGTGGCCAGCCAAGCCCATGCAGGACATTGCCGGCTTGATAATGGGGATGAACATCTGCCAGTTGCCAGATCTCTTTGATGCCGAGCGCGTAGTGCTGTGGCTGTTTGTCTTTATCGAGATCAAAGTGCTGAATTAAATCTTTGCCGAGATGGCCGCGTGCGCCTTCGGCGAACAGGGTATACTTGGCGTTTAGTGCGATGCCGGGTTCAAAATTGGCTTTGGGCTCGCCTTGCTTGTCTCGTCCCATGTCAGAAGTGACGACGCCGATGACAGCACCGTTGTCATCGTAGTTGACCGAGGCGGCGGCAAACCCGGGGAAGATTTCCACCCCCAACTGTTCGGCTTGGCTGGCTAGCCAGCGACAGAGTTCGGCCAGACTAATTACATAATTGCTACTGGCGTTATGCATGGTTTTGGGCGTGAGAAAATGAGGCAGGCGAATGTGATTATGTTCGGTTGCCAGATAGAGGAAATCGTCGCTTTTCACTGTCGTTTTCAGCGGAGCATCCATCTTCTGCCAGTGCGGAAACAACTCGTCCAAAGCGGTGGTTTCAAACAGCGCGCCAGAGAGAATATGCGCGCCCACTTGCGAGCCTTTCTCCACGACGCAGATACTCATATTGGTTTGATGTTGCTGGCTAAGCTGTGCCAACTTGCACGCAGCCGAGAGCCCGGCGGGGCCAGCACCGACAATCACTACATCAAATTCCATTGTTTCTCTTTCCATGTCGTCAACTCATCGTTACGTTTTCATTCGTGCTTTAAATATAGTCCAGTTGACGTAAACGTAAACTAAACTAAGCTCAAAAGGTAATGCAAACTTGGTAGTCAAAACGGTATGGAATGTGTGATTAAACAGTAAGCTACCCATCAGGCTGCCCCCAAGCAGCGCTGGAGTTAGTCACACTCACGTGCAAGCAGTCGATTTTGATTCTACCGCATCCCCATTTGGTAAGGAGGCAATGTGAAAGTCTTAGTCGCGGTAAAACGTGTGATTGACGCTTACGTAAAAGTCAGAATTAAAAGTGATGGTTCAGGCGTAGAAACGAACAACGTCAAAATGTCCATGAACCCTTTTTGTGAAATCGCCGTGGAAGAGGCGATACGTCTGCGCGAAGCGGGTGTGGCAGAAGAAGTGGTGGTGGTTTCTTTGGGCGACGCCAGTTGCCAAGAGCAGTTACGTGCGGCCTTAGCGCTGGGGGCTGATCGCGCGATCCACGTTGAAACTGCCTCTGAACTTGAGCCGCTCAATGTGGCGAAGTTACTGCATGCGGTGATGAAAACTGAAACGCCGGGGCTGGTGCTGCTTGGCAAACAATCGATTGACAGCGATAACAACCAAGTTGCGCAGATGCTGGCTGCGCTTGCGCGCCGACCTCAAGGAACGTTCGCCTCAAAAATCGAAATGCAAGGCGAGAGCGTGTTGGTTACACGGGAAATCGATGGCGGTTTGGAAACCTTGAAGCTGCAATTGCCTGCGATTATCAGCACCGATTTACGTTTGAACGAGCCGCGATATGCCTCTTTGCCCAATATTATGAAAGCCAAACGTAAACCTCTGGATGTCACCACGCCGCAGGCACTTGGCGTATCGCTCAAAACACATCACCAAACGTTGCAACTGCAACCGCCACCGCAGCGGCAAGCGGGAGTGATCCTGTCCAGCGTCACTGAGCTGGTGGATAAGCTCAAAAATGAAGCCAAAGTGCTGAGTTAAGCCCTGCATTCAAGGAGGAAAAAATGAACGACAAACCAGTATCGACATTAGTGATTGCAGAGCACAACCAGCATACCTTGGCGAGCGATACGTTACGCACACTAAAGGCGGCGCAATCGCTTGGCGGTGAGGTGAGTGTGCTGGTTATGGGGCACGAATGTGAAGCCGTGGCGAACACGCTGCGTCAGTTTGATGGGGTGACGCAAGTTTTGCTCGCGCAGCACAGTGTTTATCAACATGCGTTGGCCGAAAATAGCGCCGAGCTGATTGCTAAATTGGCGGCAGATTATTCTCATATCCTGGCTCCTGCGACCACCTTTGGCAAAAACCTGCTGCCACGCGTAGCGGCGCTGCTGGATGCCGGACAGCTTTCCGACGTCATTGCCATTGAATCGAGTGATACGGTGATCCGCCCTGTCTATGCGGGCAACGTGCTGGCAAAAGTGCAATCGCTCGATGCCATCAAAGTGATGACCATTCGCAGCTCGGCGTTCGATGCGGTCTCCGACTGCGGTGGCGATGCGCCTGTGGTTGAAATCAATCAGGTTATCTTCTCCGAGACCTCTGAATTTGTGCGGCAGGAGAAAGCTGAGAGTGTTCGCCCTGAGCTGGCCGCGGCTAAGGTGGTGGTTTCCGGTGGACGAGGTTTAGGCAGCAAAGCGCAGTTTGCGTTGGTCGAACAACTGGCCGATAAACTGGGCGCAGCGGTTGGCGCTTCACGCGCGGCGGTGGACGCTGGCTTTGTGTCTAATGACTTGCAAGTCGGGCAAACGGGCAAAATCGTCGCGCCGCAGCTGTATATCGCGGTGGGTATTTCGGGGGCCATCCAACATTTGGCGGGTATGAAAGATTCCAAAGTGATTGTGGCGATCAACAGTGATGCCGATGCGCCCATTTTCCAGGTGGCCGACTATGGCTTAGTCGGGGATCTGTTTACCCTCGTGCCCGAGCTTATTGAGCAGTTGTAGTGCGTCCAATGCTGCTCATCACTGAATAGCAAAAAAGCCCGGTTGAATCATTCAACCGGGCTTTTTGTTGCTGCTTTGCTGGGCAGTATCAGCGCTTTACACGCTTGGGCGCTGTAAGTGCTGCGCTAACGCTTTGGTAAAGCGTGCCGCTTCACCACCAGTACACGCGCGGTGGTCGAAGGTGATCGACAACGGCATCGCTTTGACCGCCAAAGCTTTATCCTCCTTAATCACCACTTTTTCAATGATGCGCCCAGCACCGACGATCGCCACTTGCGGCAAGGAGACGACAGGCGTGGCGTAAATCCCCGCGATGGCGCCGAAGTTTGACAAGGTGATCGTGGCGTGTTGTAACTGTTCACGGCCAATTTTGCGCTGACGAATTCCTTTGACGGTGTCGTTCAGCCAAGTGCGGATCTCACTGGGTTCAATATCGTCAGCATTGCGCAGCACCGGAACGTATAATCCATGTGCGCTGTCCACCGCGATGCCCACATTGACGGTGTGGTGCACGCAGCGCGTCATGGTTGAGGCGTCAAACCAAGCATTGAGCGCCGGCTCTTGCTGGCAAGCGTACACCACCGCTTGGATGAGGCGCGTGGTGATGTCTTCATTCGGCCCCCAATCGGCAAGCACCGCTTCTTCAGTAATGGTGACGGCAGCAACGTTGTGGTGCGATTCCGTCATGGTGCCCACCATAGTGCGACGCGCCCCTTTGAGCACTTCAGTGCCAGGGCGTTGTTTACCCGCCTCATCGTAAACATCGGCATCGACAATCAAACCCGCCGGGCCGCTGCCTTGTACTTGGTTGATCTCTACGCCCAATTTTTGCGCCAGCAGACGCGCAGAGGGCAGGGCGCTGACTCTAGGCTCTGGCGATGCCCCTTGTTCACCACCGATCCAAAAGTCATCGACGTTGACTTGATGGGTAGTGTGGGAAACATGGCCGACGACCGTGGCGGCGTCTTGCTTTTGGCGTTCATTTTGCGCCACTGCCGTGGAGTTGGTTTCATCAATTTCCAGCAGCAAGCTGCCGATATTGACGATTTCCCCCTCTTCGCCGTGGCGACTGACGATGGTGCCTCCCCAAGGGGCGGGCACATCGACCGTGGCTTTAGCGGTTTCCACCGTGAGCACTATCTGATCGACTTTCACTAGATCGCCGGGGCGAACGTGCCATTTGATGATTTCGGATTCGGCGAGGCCTTCGCCAAGGTCTGGTAAAATAAAAGATTTCATTTCCACCCCTCCACTAGCTCACGCGCGGCTTGCACGATGTCGGCTTCTTGGATCATAAAGTACTCTTCGTTGCGGTAATACGGCATCACCGTATCTAACCCGGTGACGCGCATCGGTGGCGCTTTGAGCATACACATGGCGCTTTCGGCGACTCGGGCGATGAGCTCTGCGCCCACGCCGCCACTGCGACACGCTTCATGCACCACCAGTAGTCGTCCGGTTTTTTCCAACGAGCGCAAGATGGTGTTCATGTCGATTGGTTTGATGGAGGCCAGATCGATCACTTCCGCCTCAATGCCTTGAGCCGATAAGCTTCTTGCCGCTTGTAGTGACTCCACTACGCAAGCGCCCCACGTCACCAGCGTTAAGTCTCGCCCTTTGCGCAGGGTGAAACAGGTATCCAGTGGTAGCGCTTCGCCGTTGTCCACCACCTCGGATTTCACGGTGCGGTAGATGCGTTTGGGTTCGAAAAACATCACCGGATCGTTGCTTCTGATCGCAGCAAGCAGCAGGCCGTAGGCGCGCTGCGGCGAAGAGGGAATCACCACTTTAAAGCCGGGAATGTGCGCAAACAGCGCTTCGATACTTTCAGAATGATGTTCAGGCGCATGAATACCACCGCCAAATGGGGCGCGAAAAACCGCAGGGCAAGCAAGGCGACCCCGGGTGCGATTGCGCATTCTTGCTGCGTGACACATCAGGTGCTCCAGTGCCGGAAAGACAAATCCTTGAAACTGGAATTCGGCAACCGGGCGTAGCCCTTGGGTTGCCATGCCAACCGCCACGCCGCCAATCAGAGCTTCCGCGAGAGGCGTGTCAATCACGCGCTTTAAGCCAAACTTCTGTTTGAGGCCGACGGTCGCGCGAAACACGCCGCCGTTGTCGCCGACATCTTCACCCAGTATCACTACCGATGGGTCGTGCTCCATTTCATGGTGCAACGCGAGGTTGACCGCTTCGACTAAGGTCATTTCAGCCATGTTTGCCTCCCTGCATACGCATTGCTTTATTGATTAACTGATCTCGCTGCGCGGTCAGCTCGGTCGGTAGAGACTCGTAGAGGTAGTCAAAGGCACTTTCCGGTGCTTGCGGCGTCATGCTGAGGTAGCGCTCCACCGCCTGTTCGACAATCGCTTTGCTCTCTTCGAGCCAAGCGGCATCTTCCTCTTCGCTCCAAGCGCCTTGGGCGAGTAAAAAGGTTTTCAAGCGTTTGACTGGCTCATACTGCCAAGCTTTTTGCAAGTCATCGGCATTGCGGTAACGGCTGGCATCATCGGCGGTGGTATGATCACTTAAGCGATAGCTGACGGCTTCGATCAAGGTGGCACCTTTGCCTTTGCGAGCTCTATCCAGAGCTGTTTTAACGGCATTGTAAACAGCGACCACATCATTACCGTCGACGGTTATACCGGGAATGCCAGCACCAATCGCTTTATCGGATAATTGCCCTGCCGCGCATTGTAAATGGCGGGGGACAGAGATTGCCCACTGGTTGTTGTTGACCACAAAAACCAATGGCAAGTGCCAAACCCCCGCGCAGTTGATCGACTCAAGAAAATCGCCTTTTGAGGTCGCACCGTCGCCACAGGTCACCAGAGCGGCGTGGTGTTCACCTGCAATTTTTAACGCAGACGCAACGCCGACCGCATGGGTACATTGCGTGGCGATCGGCACGCAAAATGGCAGATCATGGTTGCGCAGTTGGCCCTCGGTGGGAGCATAGTCGCTGCCGCGCTCATCGCCGCCCCAATATTGCAGGTTTTTTTCCATACCGATGCCGCGCACCCACATAGCAGGCATGTCGCGATAGTAAGGAATAAAAACATCAGAAGGCAGTAAAGCAAGGCCGACGCCGACCCCAAACGCTTCCGAGCCCAAGTGGGACGGATATGTCCCGAGCTTTCCGGTTCTTTGCAAGGCCACGGCTTTATTGTCATAAGCACGTGTCACCAGCATGTCGCGGTAGAACTGTGTCAAAAGTGGAATATCAGCCCAAGAGGGCAATGGCGCAACCAGCTCACCAGCATGGTCGATAAATCTGCGCATGGGTAATGCCTGAACATTCATCTCACGTTCCTTTAATGCGTCGTTTCCACAAGAAACAACCAACAGAGGCCCATAACAAGCAACGCCACCGCTAAGTTTCATCTAGAGTTGATTCGCTGACAAAATGCCAAAGCCTGATATTGTGTCCTGCCAATACTCGATGCGTTAATTCATTTCCCTGCAATTAACTCATTCTGTAGTGATGAATCTTGATGTTGCTGAGTTATTGTAAGTGTAATAAAAGTGTTAAATCTTGCAGGCGATTGTTTTAGATTAAACAGTAAACCCAGCGTTACACCCTAGGTTTTTAGAGGAAAGTTCCAGTTTTTAACCAAGTGAGGCGAAGAAGTTGAATCTATTCACTAGGTTTGGCGGTAAATAAGTGACAATCTTTGTGTAAAAAAGCGTGAAGAAGCGACAACAAGCGAAAGGAAAAAGGAGAAAAACAAAGCGCCCTTCTACGCGAAAGGGCGCTGGCTGAATCAAAAAGGCTCGATTATTTGGCAAAGCTCATCAGGTGCGCTTTAACCGAATCAGAGCTGAACGCACTCTCTACACTGACTCGGTAAATCTCGAAATACTCTTGCTCAGTGAGGTCGAACGCTTCCATCACTTTACGCACTTCATCGGTCATGGTGGTGTTGGAAACCGTGCGGTTGTCGGTGTTGATCGTTACGGCAATGCCATCTTTATTGAAGGCTTTGATCGGGTGTTCACTCAAACTGTTTACGGCTTTGGTTTGCACATTGCTGCTTGGGCAGGTTTCCAGCGCCACTGCTTCATCTTTCACCAACTGATATGCTTGCGGATGATTGTGAATGAAAATGCCGTGGCCAACGCGCTCTGCACCCAACAGCGCGATCGCGTCGTGAACGTTTTGCCCTGCGCCTTGTTCACCCGCGTGAATAGTGACGTGGTAACCAAGAGATTTGGCGTATTCTGCGTAGGGGATGAACTCGTGGCAGAAGCCCGGCAGTTCACTGCCAGCTAAGTCAAATGCCACAATACCGCTCTCTTCTTTGTTAATGTGTTTCGCGCCAGCCTCAAGCACAGCCTTGATTTGATCTTTCGGCATGGTACGTAAGATAGAGAGAATGTAGTTGCCGTGAATATCATACTGCGCCTCGGCGCGTTTCATGCCTCGAACCACACTTTGCATGATTTCGTCTAGCGACAAACCTTTCACTTGATGCAGCAAGGGGCCAAATCGTACTTCCATGTATTTGACGTTTTCTTTCGCGGCATCTTCAAACAATTCGAACGAGATACGTTCCAAGGCTTGTGCGGTTTGCATCACCATGCCGGGAAGTTCAAAACGTTTCAGATATTCGTCTAGGTTAGGGCAGGTTTCTGGGGCGATCATCATCTGCTGAATTTGCGCGATGTCGCGAGTTGGCAGGGTGAGGTTTTGCTCATCGGCCAAGTCGATGATCGTTTGCGGGCGTACGCTTCCGTCCAAGTGGCAGTGTAAATCGATCTTAGGCAGGTCAAAGTAATTCATGAGTCTTCTCTTTATAAAAATCCCGGGTATAAAGTTACAGACTTCATAATCAAGAGTTTAAGGCTCTTGGTAGAAACTCCCAAACCATATCATTAGGATTATATGAAGCATTGATCGAGGCAAAGTCTAGCACTGGATACTTCTATCAGCAATTGGCAACTTGGCCGATTTTGTATGCAAAGTTCTAATTTTTTGAAGGATTTATTCAGCGGTTATCTCTTGGATTTTGTTTGCCGCAAAGTAGAATGTGACGAAAAATTCACATAGGTGACCAATCATGTTCCACGCACACGTTTACTATCCGTTAAATCGTCGCTCTGAGGCGGCTGAGTTGCACGAGAAAATTCGCCGCGAGCGTAAAGATGTTTTACAAATATTTCCTCTGGTGGATCGCTTAGTCGGGCCACACAAGATGCCCATGTTTGAGCTGCACTTTCGTGATAACCAAAAGGGGTTGATTGAGTGGCTGGACACTCAGCGCGGTGGTTTTTCGGTCCTTATTCATCCGGTAAGTGAGGAAGAGCTGCTCGACCATACCGAGCGCGCACAGTGGCTCGGTACTAACATTGGCATTTTTGAAGAGATATTCTAAGTGTGATCGCAAAATGCACATCTTTCTACCTAACTCCTTTCTAACTTGAGCTTTTGTGCTAAAACTTAATAAGTAGTGGATAAAACAGAGGCTTAGTAAATGGATTTATTTGCTGACCATCGTGCAGAAAATGGTAAAGCTGTCAGTGAGACAATTGATTTACAACGCGGCCATCAACCTTGGAAAGTGTTGCTCGTTGATGACGACGAGCAGATGCACCAGATAACGCGTCTTGCTTTATCTGGTTTTCAGTTTCAGGAGCGCAGTTTAGAGCTAATCTCGGCCTATTCTGGTATTGATGCTCGGCGAATTTTGCAAGAACAGCAAGACATCGCGGTGGCTTTTGTTGACGTGGTCATGGAAACTGAGCACGCGGGATTAGAGTTGGTGAGGTTTATCCGAGAAACCTTGGGAAACCGCTTGATTCGCTTGGTGCTGCGGACCGGGCAAGCTGGGCAAGCACCGGAAGACGTGGTGATCAAAGAGTATGAAATTGATGACTACAAAGAGAAAACCGAGCTAACTACGCAAAAACTCAAAACTGTGCTCTATTCAATGCTGCGTTCTTATCGCGACCTGTGTTTAATTGAAGAGCAAAAACAAGGGCTTAGTCGTGTAATTCAGGCTTCCGCTTTTGTGCAAAATACCACCACCTTACAAACTTATGCCTCGTCGGTTTTGGCGCAGCTTACTTCATTGCTAAAACTGGAAAAATCGGCGCTCTATTGCATTGTCAAACCCGGTCCTCAAGGGGAAGAATCACGGGCCTTGACGCTAGCCGCGACGGGATCCTATGTCGATTTCTGCGCCAAGTGCGCGTTTGATATGCTGCCAGACGTGGTGGCAGAGCGTTGCCAACAGGCTTTGCTCAGCAAGCAAACCATGAACTATGGCGATGCATTTGTGCTCTACAGCCATGATGAACAGGGCGTCGATAGCCTGTTGTATGTCAATCTCAACAAGAACTTAGATGAGTTTGACTTACAGTTACTGGAACTGTACATGCAGAACATCGGCCTGACTTTCGAAAATCTCAACCTGATGCTCGATATTCGCGAAACCTCGAAAGAGTTGGTGTACAACTTGGCTAATGCGGTCGAGGCGAGAAGCCGCGAAACGGGAGCGCACGTGCAGCGTGTTTCGCTATTTGCCGAGAAGTTAGCTCTGCTTTACGGCTTAAGCGAGTACGACAGTAGCATGATCAAACACGCCTCGCCGCTACATGACATTGGCAAAGTGGCCATTCCCGATGCGATTTTGCACAAACCGGGCAAATTGGATGCCGAAGAGTGGAGTGAGATGCAGCGTCATGTCGAGTATGGTGTGGAAATATTGAGCAAATCTAAGCGACGTTTGATCGCTGTCGGCAGAGAAATTGCCGCCTCACATCATGAAAAGTGGGATGGCTCGGGTTATCCCAACCGTTTGAGCGGAGAATCCATTCCGATTAGTGGTCGCATCGTCGCTTTGGCGGATGTGTTTGATGCTCTAGGGTCAAAACGCAGTTACAAAGAGCCGTGGAGTGACGACGACATCCTACGAGAGATCATCGCGCAAAAAGGCAAACACTTTGACCCCAAACTGGTTGAGCTTTTTCTCGATAACATTAGCGACTTTATTGCAATACGTGAAAGTAACCCCGACTAATCAGTCAATTATGGAACTCTACTCTTGGGCGATGTTCAGCGGCAGCTCCTTAGGAAAAGTGATGGTGAACTGCACCCCTTCGCCGGGGGCTGACGCAAAACGAAGGTCGCCTTTTAACTTCTGCTTGATCAAGTTAAACGCTAGGTTTAGCCCCAAACCCGAGCCGCCTTTGCCACGTTTGCTGGTGAAAAAGGGCTCGAAAATCTTTTGATGCAACGATTCATCCACACCACAGCCGTTGTCGCTGTAATGCAGAATGATGTTTTCATCTTGCTGCTCCAGTCTGATCACAATGCTGGGTTGCGCTTGCTCGGCAAAGGCGTGATTGACGCTGTTTAAAATCAGATTTGAGACGATTTGGGTTAACACGCCCGGTAGGCTATTCATTGCCAATTGATCGTCACCTTCAAGTATGGGGGTGACTGGAACTTTTCGTGTTTCTGGGTGCAAGCTGGCGATCAGCGCAGATAACACTTGTTTGACGTTGAACTCGCTACGGCTTTCGGAAATTTGATCCACCGCCGTCTGTTTGAAATCACGGATCAATTTGGCAGCGCGGTGCAGATTGTTTTCCAACATCTCGCTGCTGTCGGTCATTTGTTGCATCAATTGAGCAAACTGGGTGCTGGTCAATGACTGATCAGAGAAGGCTTGATTCAGTTGGCGTGTCGCATCACGAATGATGGACGAAGCCGTCACCGCGATCCCCAAAGGGGTGTTGACTTCGTGAGCCACGCCAGCGACCAAACCGCCCAAAGCGGCCAGCTTTTCTGATTCCACTAGGTGCTCTTGAGTTTTTTGTAGCTGCTCCATGCTCTGTTTGAGATCTAAGGTGCGCAGCGCGACCTGATGTTCGAGATTCTGGTTGAGTGTTTGTAGCTCAACTTGGGTGCGCTTAAGGTCGGTAATGTTGAGCGCAGTGCCACGAAATCCGACAAATTGGTCCTCTTCATAAAGAGCAATCGCTTGAAAGTGGAAGTACAACGCCATGCTGTTGAGCGTAATGCACTCTTCACAGCGAGAAAAATCCTGTTTCTTGAGCAAGCAACGCTTCAGTTGATTGGCGTGAGAGAACGCTCCCAGCTCACTCAGTAGCGGCTTGCGATCTTCGCTTAGGTTGAGTGCATTGAGCATGGCTTCGGAACAAAAAGTTAAACGGCCGAGGTGATCGGTTTCCCACAGCCAATCCGACGAGACATGGGTAAAATCGGTAAAGCGCTCTTGCTCACGTTTGATGTTGCGATACAGCGTAGTCACGCTAGTGGTGATGCGGTTGGTCTCATCTCCCAGCCAATCGAGTTCATCTTCGCTCTCCATCGCCCAATCGGAGTGCGCCAATGCCAAGGGCTCTGCTGGATGGCGCGGATTGTAGTTGCGCAGGTACTTGGCGATTTCAAAAATACGCCGATTTACACTGGTGTGGAACACCATCAAGATGATGGTGCAAACTAAGGTGGTTTTAATCGCGTTCATGGTCAGCGTCATTAAAAACTGCCGGATCAGTTGCTGATAAATTTGCCCAGCGTCTGATTCGACGTAAATGGTGCCAATGGTTTGCGACGTGCCATCAAGCGGGTTTTGATAAATAAGGGGAAAGCGGCTGCCGATCGCTCGCTCTTTGACCTTGTGCCCGGCATTGAACACATAATCGTCCGAGCGGATCTCTAAGAAATCGATTTTGGGCAAGTTGACCAGACCATCCAACCGCTCTTGCAGCAGCACCATATCAAACGACCACAGTGAAGCCGACAACAAACCTGCGTGCACATTCTGTATTTCGTAGTGTCGCTGCTCAACATCGTTAAACTCTTTGTCGTAATCCCAATAGAGCTGCAACAAGGTGGTAAACAAGGTGATCACGCCGCTGATGATGATCATGATCAGCACAATCCGCCGACCAATGCGGCTGAACAGTGGGTTATGAATGCTCTCTTCGTACTGCTGGACTTTGCTCATACTGGTAGGTGGCTCCTGGCACTTTCATCTCAGTATAGATGCAAATGCGTTGAACCAATGTTGCCTACCCAGCAGATTTCATTGTTATTGATAATTTCAACTACACTGCAATGGAAAAGACCATTTAAGGCGAGCACTATGAAAACGATTTCGTTACTACTCATCATGCTGTTTTCAATTTCGCTGCGCGCAGCAGATGTGTTGGTAATTGAAAGTTATCACAATCAATATGAGTGGGATAAAAGCTATTTACAGGGGCTGCGCAGTGAAGTTGCGGATAAAGCAGAGATCGTTACGTTTGAAATGGACACCAAACGCTTGCCGAGAGAGCAATATCCTTTGATGGCGGAGAAAGCGTTTGCTACGTATCAACAATTGAAGCCCAAGATCGTCGTGTTGGGTGACGACAATGCACTAAATTATATGCTGCCAAAACTCTACGACGAACCTATTTCGCTCATCTTTCTTGGTATTAATATCAATCCACGGAAATTACTTGCCACTTATCATGGTAAAGCTGAAGTGACCGGTTTGCTTGAACTGCCATTGTTTGTCAAAAATATTGGTGAGATTAAACGGATTATTGGCAAGCGCGATCTGAAAGTGTGGATATTATTTGATTCCGGTGTGACCTCTGAAATTTCCGCAAGTTATATTGACAGCCAGTATCAATTAATGAAAAAAAGTTTATCGGTCGATGTGAAAATTCATCTGATTGGCGAATTTCAAGCTTGGCAAAGTACGATTGACTCTGCGAGAAGTGAGAGGGTAGATGCCATTATCGTCGGCTTGTACCAAACCATCACCGACTCAGCAGGGAGGAATGTGTCGTCCGAGGAAGTGATTGCTTGGACCAATCAACATACTCGTGTGCCGCTGTTTGGCTTTTGGGATTTTTCTGTCGGAAAAGGCAAAACTTCAGGTGGTGTGGTTCTGTTTGGGGACGCACAAGGCAAGCAAGTCGGGCAGATCGTTAACCAGATCCTTTTGGGCACGCCAGCCAGCACCATACCGATCCAAATCGGCAATCAGGGGCGCGCGCTGTTTAGTGAGGCTGAGATGAAACGTTGGGGCTTGCAAGCACCAAATCACGCGGAGTGGGTGGAATGAGTTTGGCACTGATCTTTGAGGTGGCCCTGCTGGCGATCGCTTATTTGCTGACGTTCTTATTCTTGTTGCCTAGCCAAATCCCTCATAACCATCCGTTTGACTTTAAAGGCCCACGCTTTCTTCTCACTAAGCCTTGGGAAAAAAGCGCTAATAAAGCGTGGCGCGCCTATTATGCGCAGGTGTTGCAACCTTTTCTCGAGCAGAAAACTTTTTATGCGGTGAGTTGTTTTACGCTGTTTATCAGTTGGCACAACAGCATTTCTTGGTCGGTTTCATGGGAAAATGGTTTACCCATTATTTATCTGTTCTCGTTGGACATCAACTTGTATGACGTGAATCAGATTATCATTATTTCCTCGCTATTTTCCTTGCTATTAATGCGGCCATTTTGGCAAATATCTTTATTGGCTGCTTATTATCTTTCTTCATTATTAATAAAACGTCTCTCATTTAGTAAACTCAAATTTACTCTAGTTGCTTTCTGCTGCTTGGCATTAGCGAATTATGCGTTGACGGTGATTTTGTTTTACTTGCTCAATCGCTATTATTCTATCAGTCACGGAATGTTATTAATGCCCGGGTTTATTTTGCTCTTTGCTTTGGTGCTTTGTTTGCCGACATCACGTTTTTCACGCCAATAATCTCGCTTCGATCAACGCGACTGGCTATTTCCGCCTCCCTGAGTTAGCATTGCCGACCTTTTTTATCAGCGACGGGAGGCACTATGTTTATTGGCTTTGATTATGGTACGGCAAATTGCTCGATTGCAGTGATGCAAGAGGGCGAACCACAACTGCTACCGCTTGAAGGTGAAAGCTACTACATCCCGTCAACGTTATCGGCACCCAGTCGAGAATCGGTATCCGAGCATCTATTTCGTCATCTCAACATCAAGCCGTTTGATGCCATCGGCGAACAACTGCTGCGTCGTTCAATCAACGAAAACCGCGAAGAGAGTATCGACCTTCATCCGCAAGATGTCGCCTTTGGTCAAGCAGCGCTGGATCGCTATTTGGCCGATCCGCGTGATCTCTATTACGTAAAGTCACCGAAATCGTTTTTGGGTGCGTCCGGTTTGCATGATATCCAACTGAGTTTTATCGAAGATTTGGTGTGCGCCATGATGGTCAATATTCGCCAAAATGGCGAGAAAAGTACGCAAACGGCGATTGAAAGTGCGGTTATTGGCCGTCCGGTCAACTTTCATGGCCGTGGCGGTGAAGTGGCGAATCGTCAGGCAGAAAGCATCTTGCGCCGCGCTGCGCAGCGGGCTGGGTTCAAACAGATAGAATTCCAGTTCGAGCCTGTTGCCGCCGGGTTGGAATACGAAGCGACGTTGACGCACAATCAAACGGTGTTGGTGGTGGACATCGGCGGCGGTACCACCGACTGCTCATTGCTTGAAATGGGGCCGAAATGGCGAGGTCAGAAAGATCGCAGCGCCAGTTTACTTGCCCACACCGGGCAGCGAGTGGGGGGAAACGATCTCGACATTCATCTGGCATTTCGTCAGTTGATGACACCATTTGGCTTTGGTAGTAAAGCGCTCAGTGGCATTGATATGCCGAGAACGCAGTTCTGGAATCCGATCGCGATCAACAATGTGCAAGCGCAAAACGAGTTTTACTCGCGACAGAACTTAGCTGCGTTAAAAACATTGCATAAAGAAGCGCAAGAGCCAGAAAAACTGGCGAGATTGCTGCAGGTTTACCATGAGACGCTGGGTTATCAGATCACGCGTCGCGCCGAAGAGGCGAAAATTGTGCTATCGGAACAAGACAGATGTCGCCTGTCGCTCAATCTACTATCGGAAACGCTTGAAGTGGAGATTGAACGTCAAGAGATGATCGCCGCGATTGAAGCACCGAAACTCAAAATGGTCGAGTTGGTGCGTGAGGCGGTCGCGCAAGGTGGCAAACAGCCAGACGTTATCTTTATGACGGGCGGCTCTGCGCGCTCTCCAGTGCTGCGAGAAGCGATCGAAAGTGAGCTGCCGAACATTCCTTTAGTCAGCGGCAACTATTTCGGCTCAGTCACGGCGGGCCTCGCTCGCTGGGCGCAGGTGTGCTTCGCTTAACAGGCGGGTGCTTTGCCTAATAGGCAGCTTAGTAAGTAAATAGTGTATAAATAGTGCAAAGGCTCGCCTCTGAGGCCATTGGCAGCGCAGTTGGCGAGTTCGCTATGAAGGCGTACAATCGTTATCTCGTTGAGTTGTCTGAGCACATCGTGCGGGTTTGGTACCGTTTCATTGGAGAGATAAAATGCCTGAATGTCGTGTTAGCCGCAGTATCCACGTCGAAAAAAGTGTCGAGAAAACCATCGACTACATCAGCGATTTCACCACGTGGACGAAATGGTCACCGTGGCTGATCTTAGAGCCAAACAGCGAAGTAGCCTTCAGCACTTTTCAGCAGCAACCGGGTGCTTACTACACTTGGAAAGGTAAGCGTATCGGCCAAGGGCGAATGGAACTGGCGCATCTTTACGACAACCAATTGGTGTACCGTCTCAACTTTCTCAAACCTTTTAAAAGCCATGCTGAAGTGCGTTTTAATGTCACGCCCTCGGGCTCAGGTTGTAAAGTGGAATGGCAATATCGCGGCCACCTGCCGTGGTATCTGTTTTTTCTCAAAAGCTTTATTCGTAATATGCTGCGCATGGACTATGACCGAGGTTTGCGCATGCTGAAAAGTGCGCTGGAAACCGGGCGCGTTGACAGTAAAGTCCGTGAGCTGGGCGAACGAGTTCTGCCTGAAACCCACTATATTGGCGTTTGGGGTTCGGCAACTTTGGACGAAATTGCCACGCTGGCACAGCGCCATACGGATAACCTCAATGATTACGCGGCGCTGCATAATATCACCGCATGTGGTGAGCAGTTTAGGCTTTATCAATCCATGTCAATGCGTAAGCGGCGTTTCGATTTCATTACCTGTTTGCCTGTTTCTGAACCAATGCCTGCAGCGGAGAAGTTTGTCGCCGGTACGATTCCCGCAGGCGTCACTTTTGCGGTGGAACATCAAGGCGAATATCAATTTCTTGGCAATGCTTGGGCCTTTGCTGCATCATTAACGCGTGCCAAGAAGTTTAAAGTCAAATCTCGCCCTCTGGGCATTGAAAAGTATCTCGATAATCGAAGTGAAGTCGCTCCAGACCAATTGCGTACGGAAGTGATGCTATTTAAAAAGGGCTAACATGAATACCTTTGTGATTGAAACAGTGCTACTGATTTTACTCGGGATGTTTGTCGTGCTGGTTGCGCTGCAATTGTGGTTTTGGCTTCGGCCCTATCTTTATGATCTGCTGCTGCCAGCCGACTTTCGTTTTACAGTGCGTAATCTGCTGGCGACGCTTAATCAGGTCAAACCACGTGGTGAGATTAGCGCAGAGTACGCCGCGCAGCTTGGTGAACTGATGCAACCCAATCTAGCGCAAAGGCAGAAAATCCTTGCCGTTACGCAGCTTTTTACCGAGGTCACGCAAAATCATCCAATCTCGTTCAACAGCAGCAAAGAGCAAGCGATTGTTGAACAGAGTGCTCAGCAGTTGCAGCATTTAGCACAGCAGATGAGTAAGCAACCTAAGCATCTCTGCCATGCGATTTCAGCCCATTTTTACTGCGCTGCTTGTGTATGGCTGTGTCAATTGATCTTGGCGCAAGGCACAAACGACGCGCAAGAGAAAGACGCATCGGCGTGTGAACAGTGAACGTTCAGCTCGTCTTAATTTTGAGATTTTGTTCACTCGGGATTGTGGTGATGAAAAAATACACTATAATCTCGGCTGATTTTTATAAGATGTCGCAAAAATCAGTTCAGCTCTGGCTCCTGTGCCTGCCCTAAGGCCACTCGAGCAGGTGCGAACAAGGAAGCCATTTTCAGACGTCTTGATCAACAGATATAACAAGTTTGCTTGTTTGGTATATTTGCCTTGATTGAGGTTTCTCGTGTTATTCGCAGTATCTAATCCGTTTATTAAAAAAGTGAAGTCATCGATTTTGTTTGGCTTATTGTCGATGACTTGTGCTCTTCCTGCTGCCCACGCAGCGATTGAAACACTCTCGCTGACGCCAGAACAAAACTGGATGCCAACCACCGACCTCAGCCTGCCAAGGCAGATGAAAATCGGTACGTTGGAAAACCACATTCGTTACGTACTGATGCCGTCACGCCGTAGCAAAGATGCCGTCGCTATTCGCTTAGGGATAGGAAAAGAGCGCCGCGCGCAACGTTTATACAGCAAGCAAGCGCTATTGAGTGAGCAGGCGCTGGCGGATTCTTTGCGTGAAGTCCTAGAACAAGCGGGCAGTAATCAAACCCTGATCACCGGTGATCAAGAAGAGGTTACGCTGATTCTGGTTGGCGATTTTACAACGCGTGACGCTGAAGATGCGATTGATGGTGTTTTTGCTGATGTCAAACTCGTGAAGAAATCGCAGCCATCGGCCACGCAGTTTGCCGCCGCGCAGCCAGAGATTGCGGAGCAAACACCGCGCATTTGGGTTTCTACAAAAACGTCTACTGAAGCGATGCTTGAGATTGATGAAGACAGCAAAATGAGCCGTAAGGAATCGCTGTCGCGCCAATTGGCAAATCAAGTATTGGCCAAACGGATTGAAAATGCGCTCGTGACCGATGCCGAGCAAGAAAAGGTTGCGGTATCAGTCGAGGAAGAAAAAGCGGCGGGGCGCTTATCAACCAAAGCGTTAATTGAGTTTGCTCAGCAACCGGATTGGATGCAAGCCAAAGATATCATCGCGAAAGTGATTGATTACACTAAAAATGGCACCATCAGTGCGCAGGAATTCAGTGACGAAGTGCAGCAAATGCATCAACGTTTAAAAGCAAACTTGCAGCAGGATATCGGCGAGCAAGCGAATGAGATCGCGCTTGCGGTGCATCGTAAACAGGTTTATCTCCAGCCTTCGGATGAGCTACGTCTGTTTGAATTTCACGTTGCCCACATGAGCGAAGCGGATCTCAACCAGTCAGCGATTCAAATTTGGTCTTCCGACATCGCGACTATGGTGCAACCGGCCGTAACCCATTGATCGAGCCTGGTCGCTTATCCAACTTTAGATAGAATACACACCGCTCTCTGGCTTTAGACGAGCGGTGTTTTTTCAAGGCAGCGGCGACACAAACAGCCTTTGCCTTGTAACTCGATGGCCATTTCTCTCTCTTCTAAGTCGAAGCACCAACAGGTCGATTTGCCCGCGCTGATGTCACAATGGCTCGGTTGGCTGCAACTTGGACATTGATGGGTGGCCTCTTGGCCTGCAAGTTGTGACAAAATGTGCTCTCTTTGCTGATCGCTGCTGGATGCCCAATTGACAATCTCCGGCATGGTGCGGTGGCAGCCTTGGCAAATCCCGCCATTATTTTTGCATGCGCCGATACACGCTGATTTCATCTTCTGTTTTTCACCTTGGTTGCAAAGGGGCACAATGATAATCTTTGTTGTTTAGCAAAGACAGGATAAAAACGCGATGCTGGAAAAAGAGAACTTACTGAAATTGGCGCGTATGCCGATGCCCTATGGCAAATATGCCGGGCGAATGCTGATCGATCTACCAGAAGCTTATTTGCTCTGGTTTGCCAACAAAGGATTTCCTGAAGGGGAATTAGGCCAACTGCTACAGCTTTGCTTGGCGTTAAAAATCGAAGGGCTAGACACGGTCGTAAAGCCGTTGAAGCGAGACAATCGAGCGTGATAACTGCGCTCCCACCTTACAAACCTTGTCTTAAGATGCTGCTAACCAGCTTGGTTATGTAGCTGCTTTCTAATGTTCTACCAATCAAAAGCTGGTGATTCAGCAGGCCGAGTAAAAGAGTAAATAGCGTCTCGCCGAGCTCTTTGGAGACATAGTGGCCGAGCATGGCAAGGTATTTCTGGTTTGCAAGCTTCATACATTCGTCGTCGGCAATGTGCTCTTGCCCGATAACATCAATGTAATCGGAGACCAGTTTTAACTCTTGAAAATATCTTGGCGCAATTTGCTGCATGATCAGCAGGAAGTTTTCGACTCGTTGTGCTGGCGTTGCCTGCTCGGCCGAAGGTCGATGAGCGATGGCATCGCTATCAAAGTTCACAATCGCTTCTGTGGCAGCGCGAAACAGCTCATTCTTACTTTTGTAATAGTAGTAGAGCGCGCTTTTGCTCATGCCAAGTTGGTCGCAGAGCTGGCGCATACCGATATTCTTGTAGCCATGAACGAGAAATAGTTCAGCAGATCTTAACGCGATCTCCTCTCTGCGCTGGTTATGGTCAATGATCTTTGGCATCTCTGTTCCTTGCTTGTTTACTTTTCTTCACCATTGCTGTTGCGCAGTATAACACAGCGATTTTTATTTGGACCACTTGGTCAAAAATGACTTTACCTTGTATGAAAAACCTTCTAATTTAAAAAAGACCAAGTGGTCCAAAATGGAGGTGGCGATGAAAATTGATTGGAATGTCCCCGACGTGAAACCGGGTTTTTCGGGTGCAATGGAGAAATTTATTGGCCCTGGTGCAACCAACGCAGAAAAGCAATTGCAGTACTCTTTGCCCTTGTTAGCAGGGCTCGCCATCGTTGTGTATGCCTATTGGGCACAGTTGGATTGGCGCTGGCCGCAGTATCTGATTGCTGGGTTTCTCAGCGCGGATATTGTCGGTGGCATCATTACCAATGCCACCTCAAGCGCCAAACGTTGGTATCACCGTGAAGGTCAAGGTTTTAAGCAACATCTGCTTTTTGTTGCCTCGCACTTTGTACAGTTATCGCTGTTTAGCTGGGCATTTTTCTCTTTCGATCTGCTTTGGATAGCGGCAGTCGGTGGATACATGTTGCTTGCCTGCATCACCATTTTGCTCATGCCGCTCTATTTGCAGCGACCTGTGGCACTGGCCTGTTACTCACTAAGTATTTTGCTTTGCCTGTATGTGTTTAGTGCAGCCGAAGGCATGGAGTGGTTCCTTCACTTGTTTTACCTCAAGTTGCTGGTCAGTCACATACTAAAAGAGGAGCCGTATCGCCCAGAGACAGAACTTTCGTCAGGAGAAAGAGAATGAATAATTCCCAGCGTATTCTCGTTGCTGGTTCAACGGGCTATTTAGGTTCACACATCGTAAAGCAACTGATTGAGCAGCAGATGAATTTCAAAGCGCTGGCTAGGAGCCGAAGCAAATTGCAGCAGTTGGGGGTGGACGACGCGCAGATTGTCCAAGCGCAGGTAACCGACGCGCAGCAATTGCAAGGCATCTGCGATGGCGTGGAGGTGGTGATTTCTTGTTTGGGTATCACCCGTCAGCGTGATGGGCTGAGTTATGCAGATGTTGATTACGGCGCGAATCTCAACTTGCTGCTGGAAGCTGAGTGTGCTGGCGTGAAAAAATTCATCTATGTATCGGCCTTTAATGCAGCGCAGTTTCCAAAGGTTCGCTTGCTCAATGCCAAAGAACGTTTTGCTTGACGGCTTCTTAGTTCGACCACTGTTACGCCTTGTGTGATTCGTCCCAATGGATTTTTTTTCTGATCTGGAGGAGATTTATTATATGGCAAAAAGCGGACGCGCCTATCTTTTTGGTCAAGGTGAGTTGAAACTCAACCCGATCCATGGAGCGGATCTGGCGCGCTTTTGCCTAGAGGCCATATCGTGCACTGAGCAAGAGCTTGATGTCGGTGCCCCTGACGTACTGAGCGCCAAGCAGATTGCGCAACTGGCTTTTGACGCCTTAGAGCGCGAAGCCAAGCTGACTCATTTGCCTGATTGGATGCGCCGCACGAGTTTGGTGATTGCGCAACATCTGCCCGAAAAATGGGCTGGCCCGTTCGAATTTTTCCTTGCCGCGATGGGCAAAGATGCCATCGCACCGCGCTATGGTTGCCACCATCTAAAGGACCATTATCGCTTGCTGGCAAAGCAAACCCACCATGCCGCTCACTCACAGTAGTTTCACTCTGGGGTAGACGGTATCTGCTGTGCAAAGTGCTCAAAGAGAAAATCGAGAAACAAGCGAATGCGTTTGGGTTGGTACTGGCGGCTCATGTAAATCACGTTGAGATCGGCGCTCAAACTGGCTGCTGACGTGTTGAAGTTTTTCATATAGTCATCCAGTACGGTGACAAGGCGCTTTTGCTGAATATCTTCCTGCACATCCAAAATCGATTTGAGCGCAATGCCTGCGCCATCCAGTGCCCAGAGCCGAATCACTTCCCCATCGTCAGAAAATCGCTTTGGCACTATGGTAATGGCATCGCGCTGTTCGCTGGCTTGAAAGTGCCAAGTTTTTAGCTCCTCGTTGCTGCGTAGCATCGCCAAGCAATCATGATGAGCGAGATCGTGTGGCGTTTCCGGCGTCCCTTTTTTGGCTAAGTACTCCGGTGAGGCGCACAGTACGCGCTGACTGGCCGCTAAGCGGCGGGAGATCAAATTGCTGTCGGCCAGTGAGCCATACCTTACCACCACATCGATACCTGATTCGGCAATATTCACCAAGTTATCATTGAGATAGAGATAGGGCACGACTTGAGGATAGCGCTGGCAAAAGGCCGATAAAATCGGGTAGATGTACTGCTTGCCAATGTCTTTCGGCGCGGCGACTTTCAACGTGCCACGCACCTCTTTACTGCCGGTTTGCAGCAGGTTTTCTGTTGCTTTGACCGCCTCAAGGATCTCCAGACATGCTTGGTAATACGTCGCACCGGAGTCGGTGAGTGAGAGATGGCGGGTACTGCGATTGAGCAGCTTCACGCCATAACGCTCTTCCAGTGCTTGTAAGCGCGCGGTCACAGTGGCGGGGGAGAGCCCGAGTTCTCTGCCTGCGGCGGCAAGCCCTTGGTTTTTGACTATGCTGGCAAACATCGTCATGTCGGCAAATTTATCCAATGGAGTCTCCTGATTGTTTGGAAATTCTAAATAATGAATTTAATAAACGGTAAATTATCAAATTCTTTCGAATGAATATACTGGCTCAACTATGGTGCATCGACATCATTGGACCAAACGCTAGGCCAGTGGCTCTGTGCGTGAATCGCCCCAAAAGAGTTAGGAAAGAAACATGAAATTATACATCTATGAACATTGCCCATTTAGTGCCCGCGTCCGCTTCGTCGCTGGTATGCTCGGCCTCAAGCTTGAAGTCGAAACCATCGATTATGATGACGATAAAACCACCACTGAACTGGTAGGCAGTAAACAAGTGCCTGTGCTGGTTAAAGACAATGGGGTCGCCATCGCAGAGAGTTTAGACATTATCCAATCTGGTTAACTGATATCACGTATTTTTTAGGTTGAAAGGAACTTCCACAGTTTTAAGGTTTATTTTGGGTGTAACTCAAAACACAATGTCGACTAAGTACTCTAACCGTGAGCTCATTTGGACCAACTTCATTAAATGAACGCAAAAATAGGACAACCGAGTGGAACAATGGGTTTCGTTGATAATATTGTTGTCCTTCCCGATACTGATGACGCTGGGCGACTCCCGATGCGCCTATACAGCAATGTAAATGCAATATATCAGTGCAGCTGTATCCTTATATCCTCACAAAAACAAGCAAGATAGTGGGAAAAACACAGTTGGAATAGCACTGAAAGAGGAACCCGATGTATAGCACGCTCAGCTAACACTATGAGCTGCATATCTCTATTTTAATAGGTAGTCAAAATGAAAAAACGGATACTAAAGGCAAGAAGACCCATTTTAGTCCTTTTTTTGGGAGTAATCTTGGGGAGTTCGATTTCAATGAGCAATGCTGAAACTGCCCCCTTTTCTGTCAAAGTGCAGTCTCGGCTTATGACCAATAAGTTGGTTGGTGCAGACGCCGCTGATTTGGATGGCGATGGGGTTCCCAACAGCAGAGACAAAGACTACAACCCTGAAGGAGATGCGGATGGTGATGGTATCAGTAATAAGGCAGAGTACGACAGTGGTTCGGATCCGCTGGATCCAAATTCTCCTATGATGAGTGAGGATGAAGAGCAGGATGGAGAGGATAGCGCCAATGACGTTGAGCAAGAAGTGGATCCAAACATGGATACAGAAGAGGAAACACATGAAGACGAATCGTATGGGGTAGATGGCTAAGGTTATAAGGGTAAGAGCCGCTGCCACAGTCGGGAAGAATAGTGCACAGCGGCTACTATGACTATTATGGATAGCCCCCCTTTTTTTGAAAGGTCTATTATGAAACACCGAGTGTTCACTGCCATGTTTTTTTTGATTAGCGCCCCTTCTCTGGCTACCAGTTTTGACTGTGGGAAGGCGCGTACAGCGATTGAAAAAATGCTCTGTGCTGACGAAGAACTTTCTCGAGAGGATAGCAGGCTAGGCTATCTTTATCAGGAAATCCGCAATAATACGCCCCGCCTTTACTTTCTGAAGGAGGAATTGACTTCTCAACAGAGATTGTGGTTGAAGCAGCGAGACAAGGCTTGCGACAAGCTTTTGGGTGTCGAGCTCACTCACTGTTTAGCCACGTTTTACGAGACCCGCTATGAGCAGCTACGCCAGCTTCGTGATCAACCCGCCTCGGTGCAATCCACGAGTAAATGGTACGACATAGAAACAAAAGCATTTCTCTCATTCGATCAGCAAAGCCGAATTTGTCACGATGAGATGTTTCTTGAAAGAGAACCGATGGATTCGTTGCTGGGGTTTCATTTAGAAACGCTAGAAAGCATCTCTCCCCTCAAAGCGCCGAAAGTTGAAGACCGAGTGGAGGGCTGCCCTGAATCGACTTCAAGCGAACATCGGTACTCAGAAACGCTGGTGTACGTCAATAACAACGTGGTATCTCTGCAAGTCTACCATTGGGCGTATTCTGGTGGAGCCCATGGAAACGGAGAACCAACCCTGCTTAGTATTGATACCAATAAGCGGGCTCTACTGAGTTGGCAAGATATTTTTGGCGACAATCAAGCTCTGGAGCAGCATATCTATCGACGAGTGGCCAGTGAACTGCTTGACGAGGGTTACCTGCCGGCCCCTTCTGTCTCTGGGGCTATTTTTTACTTCAAGGAAACCGGAGCATTCACTATTCGCTCCGACGGGTTGTACATTCAATACCCAGCTTACGCTATTGCGCCCTATTCCAATGGAGAGCCTTCCTTAACCATCCCGTTGCTGATCTTGCAAAAATATATGACAAAAGATCAATACCAATATTTTTTCGGCGCGCCGACGGATCGAAAGTTGGCCTTAAGGCCGAGTTTGGCTATTGAGACTGGCGTTCTGGAAGTGAAGTGACGGCTTATACTCACAGTGGCGAGGACATTCATTGAGTCTGAAATCAACACGATGTTCTCAACAAGTGTTTCGCTGCTGAATAAGAGCAGAGTAGAGCTATATTTCACTGCTATTGGCTTATTAAAGTGACGCGAATATTACTTTAAATTATTGAAAATAAAGTTATTTTAACATCTGGTCAAACGATGGCAGCCGGATTTCAACTTAATGCTCAGTCGGCCACCGGAATTGGTCGAGCTTTTTCCGGCGATGCCGTTATCGCGGACAATGCCTCGGTTATGGCGCGAAACCCTGCCGCGATGGCACTGTTTGATGAAACAGCCTTGTCGTTGGGGTTTGAAATCATTTCCACAGACATTACAGCGGAAGATGTGCAATACAATGGTAACCCGGCAGAATCGTTTGACGATGCCGGAAGCGTATCGGTTGCGCCTAATGTCCATGTGATCATCCCAGTAAACGAACAGTTTGCTTGGGGTCGGCTTTAATCTTGGAACCGTTTTTGAGCTGGACGAAAATAACCGCTTTGGTCTTTCCTATCGATACAGCCCGGAAATTGAAGCGGACGGGAATGTGGAGTACTCCGGCGACAAAGACAGCAACGGCACACTCTACATGCTGCTGCCTAATATGGCCGAGTTTTCGGGCTACCATAGAATCAAAGAACCCCCTTCGCGCTTCACTACAGTATTCAATACACCGGGTGGAGCTGTTTTGATAAGTTGGATGCCAAGATCAATGGCACGACCACCACACTCAATGATTACAACTGGCAAGATGCTTGGCACTATGCCATTGGCGGGACGTACGAGATTGATCAACAGTCCAATATTGATATCGGTCTGACTTACTTGATCGGTGAGGATGTGCAAGCCGATGAAGTGACGGATGCCGGACCCATTGAGCTGTCCCGTATCTCGGCCACCACTCGTGCCAATGCAGTTCTCTTTGGCTTACAGTACAACCGCACGTTCTAATGCGATAGCAACGCTTGATGGTAGCGAGCCTATGCCAAGTTAGCGTACAACTTCGTTCAGTTGTACGCGCTGATAAGCTTGAACAACCGCCGACATGGCCTCACCATGGCCGCGCTGCAAGCGTTGATAATGCGCGACAGTGGTTGCCTGATAGCGTTTGGCGATATCCAGCGGCGCGCAAGACCACATGGAATCCCCAACGACAGAAAGCTCTCGATGCGTATCTTGCTGGCGCGATAGGTGCAACACTTCGTAAAAGCGGCGATTCTCTTCAATGAGCTTTTCGTCAATCAGGCCAAACTTAAGGCGACGCAGAGCTTGGCGCAGCATGTACAGATGATGCACCGGGCAGAGCAGAAACTCCAACTCGGCTTGCGGGTGTCGCTGGCAAATTTGCTCAACCAGTGTCAGTGTTAAGTCGCCACCAACACCGGCAATGATCACCAAATGTCGGCCTGCAAAACCTTCCAAAGGCAACTGCGCAACGTCAACGCACTCGACATGCCAGCGATGGCGTTGAGCCGTGTGGTTTGCTTCAAGCGTTTGCCTCACTTTTTCTGTTAGCTGCGGCACGATGTCGACAAAATGCACCTTGGCACTTTGTGTCTGTTGCAGCAACGCAAGCCCCAGATAGCCGTGATCGCAGCAACAATCCCAAATATGGTCATACTCGTTGCTCACCATGGATTGCAGAGTTTGCATGCGTTGACTCAGTTTCATTTTCGCTCCGATAAAGGCGGGACTCAAAGCGGGCGATTGTAGTGGTTTTTGCCATCGGTTGAGAAGTGAAATGCGTGGAAAAGAGGTGCAACTTCTTGGATGAAAAGTAAAATAGCCGCCTAAACCTTGTATTTTCTGGAGAAGACTATGGCCAAGCGGGTTCCAACTAACATTATTACTGGCTTTCTCGGTGTCGGCAAAACGACCACGATTCTCAATCTGCTCGAAAATAAACCGGCCAATGAAAAGTGGGCGGTGTTGGTGAATGAGTTCGGTGAAATCGGCATTGATGGCGCGCTGATGACAGAAAGCGGCGCTGTGATTAAAGAGGTCCCCGGCGGATGCATGTGTTGTACCGCTGGAGTGCCGATGAGCGTTGGGATCACCGCATTGCTAAGGCAAAATCCTGATCGCTTGCTGATTGAACCGACCGGACTGGGCCATCCAAAACAAGTGATTGCAACGCTCACCTCGGCGCAGTATCAAGAATACGTTGATCTCAAAGCGACGATTGCGCTGGTGGACCCTCGCAATCTCAGCGATGAAAAATACACCATTAATCAGAACTTTAATGACCAGCTTGCCTGCGCCGATGTGGTGATTGGTAGCAAGGTGGATTTGTGCCATGCCCACGATATTGACGTATTTAATGATTGGCTGACCGATCAAACGCCAGCGAAAGTGTTTAGCAAGTTAATCCACGATGGACAGCTGCCGCTGGAAGTGCTCGACATTGAGCGCGTGTATGGCAGTGCATCGACGCATATTGAAGCGCATCATCACCATCACGCAGACATGGAGCCGCAGTTTCAGTTGCAGCCGGGGCAGGCGTATGTGCGTAAAGAGAATCAAGGGCAAGGCTACTTCAGCTGTGGCTGGCTAATTGGCGCAGAGTATCGGTTTAATTTTGACCAACTGTTTTCTATGTTGACTGACTTAACCGCAGAGCGTGTTAAAGCGGTTATCAACACCGATCAAGGCTGTTACGCCTTTAATCGCGCCAATGGTGTGCTGTCGGTCAACCAGATGTCGTTGGAAGGATTTGAATCGCGTATTGAGGTGATTGATTCACAACGGATGCCTTGGGACGAACTTGAGGCGATTTTGCTACGTTTATGCGGTGCCCACGCCGAGTAAGCAGAGTCGACACTGAAGTTTTTTCAGTGAATTGTCGAATATCGTGAGATATATCACTCGCTTTCAGGTAGAATGCTCGGCCATTTGTTTACGCGATTAACTTTTTGTCTGTTTAAGGAAACGCTCCATGTCATTTGCATCTCAAGGTTTTGCTCCCGAAGTCGTGAAAGCGCTCGAAGAGTGTGGCTATGAAAAGCTAACCCCAATTCAGCAAAAAGCCATTCCTGTTGCCCGTCGTGGCCATGATATTTTTGCCACTGCGCAAACCGGGACTGGCAAAACCGCCGCTTTCTCTCTGCCTTTGATCCAGCAATTGCTCGACAGCAGTAAAACGGCATCGCGTAAATCGGCTAGAGCGCTGATTTTTGCGCCGACGCGTGAACTGGCCGAGCAGATCGCGGACAACATCAAAGCTTATACCAAATACACCAACCTCACGGTAGCGGCGGTCTTTGGTGGTCGTAAAATGTCGAGCCAAGAACGTGCTTTAGAAAATGGCGTCGATATATTAGTGGCGACGCCAGGACGTTTGGAAGAGCACATCGAAGCGGGAAATGTGACGGTCGCCAATATCGAATTTCTGGTGTTTGATGAAGCGGACCGCATTCTGGATATGGGCTTTATCAGTGCGGTACGCAAGATTCTTCTCGACGTGGACACCAATCCGCAGATCATGATGTTTTCTGCCACGACCTCAAGCCAGCTTAACGAGCTGTCGAAAGACATTCTACGCAAGCCAAAACGCATCGCCGTTGAGCGTGAAAATACCACCGCGCACACCATTGCACATGTACTGTATCCGGTTGATCAAGAACGCAAAACAGAGTTGTTGTCGGAACTGATTGGCCGTAAAAACTGGCAGCAGGTGTTGGTGTTTGTTAACTACAAAGAGACCGCCAACGAGATTGTGCAAGAGCTGAAACTGGACGGCATTAAAGCCACAGTTTGCCACGGCGACAAAGCGCAAAGTGCACGTCGTCGCGCGCTTGAAGAGTTCAAAACGGGCAAAGTGCGCGTGATGGTCGCGACCGATGTCGCCGCGCGTGGATTGGATATCGAAGATTTGCCACACGTGGTCAACTACGACATGCCGTTCTTGGCTGAGGACTATGTGCACCGTATTGGCCGTACCGGCCGTGCGGGCAAACAAGGTCATGCGGTCTCTTTCGTCAATCGCGAAGAAGAGCTGACGGTGATTCAGGTGGAAAACTTAATTAAGCAGCAGATCCGCCGCATTGAACTGGCCGGATACGAGCCGAAAAGCCGTACCGCGTACATCGACAAACTCAATAGCAAGCCGTCGTTTAAAAATCGTCAAGGTCGACGTAACAACGCCAACGAGCCGACCGATCAGGCCGCGGCAGAACGTCGCTTAGCGATGGTCAAACGTTTGAAAGCGCGTCGCGGTTAATTTAGCCCTCAATAAAAAATCACCCAAACGGGTGATTTTTTTATGCCGCATGGTGGAGCAAATCGGTGAGCTGATCTAACTCTTCCAGCATATTTTTGCATTCGCGTGAGTAGATGAGCTTATCGCGATCGCCCACAATTTGGATAAAGGTGGTTTTGCCGGAGAGTAAACATTGGCGCAAAGTGCGCATCACCATTTGCATGTCGAGCGCTTGGCAATCTTCAATGCTGGCTTTGGCAACAATCGACGCCAAATCAATCGAGATCACCAGTCGGTCACAGTGATCGATAAAACTGCCCAAGTGCTCTTTGCAATCGTTGCGATGACGGAACGTGAACTCTTTCTCTGTCAGCCAATTGCAACCGAGATCTTCGGCGTGTTCCCAAACTGCGCTGCTGGTATGGCTCTCGTTCACGCCAACGAAAAAGGCCCGGGTGTTGTGATAGCGAGTGAGGGCAAAGTGAAAAGCGGTGCCGAGTTTCACGTCCAAGGTCGCTTTGAGCCCCATGCTGTGGCTCAAATTGACCAACCCAACTTCATCACTGCCGCTAAAGAGCACAGGCATTGAAGAGAGTACACTCTCCGCACAATTGGTAAGAACAATTGGAATCGCATGACGTGAAAGCACTCGGCTTAGCGCTTCCTGATAGTTGCCGTTTTCCACGTCTTTGCGAGAAAAATTGTCACAGTCGCTACCCGTTTTACGTTCGTTGAGCTGATATAACCATTCACTGGCGTTTTCTAGGCTCTGTTGCGCTGTTTCAAACTCGACGATTGTCATGGGTTTCACCAACTCACTTAAGGTGAGATACGTAAAAGGGGAGTGATGATGTTCAATCACACTGGCTTTTTGATGACGTTTGAAAAAGCTTAACATGGCGGCATTACCTTTCTGGTGGGAGCGCTCTCGCTGCCTGTAAAACATGTAAAATGATTCGTTGCTTGTCGGCATCCACTCGGTGAGCTGGAGCCATGACCGTGACTGCGCCGATCAGTTTACTTCCTTTCATTACCGGAGCACTGATACCAGAAACCCCGGGATCAATCTCCGACGTGCTCACTGCGTAGCCGTTACGGCGAATGGTGTCGAGCTCTTCCTGCCATTTCTCTAGTCGCTGTTCTTGACCGAAATAGCGGAGAATCCGTTCGCATCGTTGTTGCGGCATGAAAGCGAGCATCACTTTGGATGAGGCGCCACGAAGTAGTGGTTGACTTTGACCCTGGACGTAGCTACATCGCAGCGCCTGCATACTCTCTTTCTGACGAACGCACAAAGCGCGATACCCAACAGGCACCATGTAAGCGGCGAGCTCTCCAGTCTGATGTTGTAAACGCGCTAATATCGTTTCCACCGATTCAAGACTGTGCTGGCGGGTTTGATAGCTGCGCATCAACAGAAGCGCAGCGGGGCCAACAATCAGCGTTTTTTCATGGGCGCTTTCTTCAATCAGGTTCCACTCTTTGAGTAATTTCAAATGGCGATACAAGCTGCTGAGCGGAACGTTCAATTGTTCACTTAGAGTTTTGGCTGAAACCGGCTCGTCGTTCACCGCAACCTGCATCAGCAGTTGTAACGTTTTTTCGTTAACCTGATTGGCGTTCATCTTGTTTTCTTTCATGCAATTTTTAACGTGTACAAATTCATAACACAACTATAATTCTTATTGGTTAAGAAAAGGAATGAAATTTAATTTACTATTTCTCGATATGTGAGAATTGGATTTGAGCCGTGTTCAGAAAGCAAGAGCGTTAGGCGAGTAAAAGGTATTTACTAAAGATCAAAAAAGGGAACGAATGTTCCCCTGAATGTAAAGTGTGATAAGCACCAAGCAGGTGGCGAGGCGCTACGAAACGAGTTCTGTATGGCAAGCTTCGGCAATGCGGTTACGCCCAGTGCGTTTGGCTTTGTACAACGCTTCGTCTGCTTTTTTCAGTAGCAGGCTAATGTTGCCGTCGGCTTGCGGCACCATAGAGCAAATCCCGAGGCTGGCAGTAACATGGGGGTAACTGGCATTCTCACTGTGTTTGATGCGTAGTGCTTCTATTGTGGTGCGAATGCGATCCGCCACGTGTTTCGCGCCTTCAAGATCGGTTTCAGGCAAAATCGCGGCAAATTCTTCACCGCCAATGCGCGCGACCTTATCGAGACAACGTAACTTCATATCGCGAATTGCCTCTGCGACCATACGCAAACATTCATCCCCTTGCTGGTGACCGAAAGAGTCGTTGTACATTTTGAAGTGATCGATATCGAAGATGATCATCGATACTGAGGTATTTGACCGTAGGGCTCGATTCCACTCGTCGGTGTAGATCTCTTCAAAGCGGCGGCGATTGTGCAGGCCAGTGAGGCTGTCGGTGGTCGAGAGCAACAACAGTTGTTCGTTGGTCTCTTCCAACTGCTGTTGCAACTCCTCTAGCTCAGAGAGCTTTTGGTCAAACTCCATGGTCTTCTTTTTCAGGGCATGGCGCTGTTCAAACAGTTCAACAAAAACGCGCACTTTGCTGTGAAACACCAGTGGATGCAACGGTTTAAACAGATAGTCTACCGCCCCGTGTTCGTAACCACGGAAGATGTGTTCTTCGGATTTCGAAGCCGCAGTGACAAAAATTATCGGAATATGACGGGTTTTGCGGTTACCACGCATTAACTCTGCCACTTCGTAACCATTCATGGTTGGCATCTGTACGTCCAGTAGTACCAGCGCGAAATCGTAGTCTAACGTTAGGGCAAGGGCCTCTTCGCCGGAAGTGGCACGGACTACGTTTACCGAAAAAGCGTCCAGTAGGCCTTCTAGCGTGAGTAGGTTTTCGATTTTGTCATCAACGATGAGTATGGTTGCTTTATCTTGCATGGTTAACAGTCACATAGAGAATTTAAGAAATGACCAATTTCGTCCAAAGGGAGGATATGATCGACATTGGCCGTTTCAATCGCGGCGGCTGGCATGGCCTGCGCCTCGGCACTTTCGACGGATTGAACGACGGCCAGTCCGCCCATTTGTTTGATTTTTTTCAGCCCAAGCGCGCCGTCGGAATTCGCGCCCGTCAATACCACACCAACCAACGATGGGCCATAATAATCGGCGGCGGTTTCAAACAACACATCAATCGATGGCCGTGAATAATTCACAGGTGGATCGACTGAAAGTGCAATACAGCCATCGACTTCTACCATCATGTGGTAGTTGGGCGGAGCGATGTACATATTGCCGCGGCGGATGGGCAGTTTGTCTTCGGCTTCTTGCACGCTCAGGTGGCTTTTGCTGTCAAAGTGCGTGGCCATGTAACTTTCTGGCGAGGGACTAATGTGCTGTACCAGCAAAACCGGTAAGCAAAATGAATCCTTCAACTGACGCAATACCGCTCCAACGGCTGCAAGGCCGCCTGCGGATGCGCCAATAACAACTGCGCTGTATGTGTGGCCACGACAACTCATGTATCACCTAATCCGTTTCTTGCGATAAATCTTTTCTTTTTCTGAGACCAAATCAAACTTGTCCGCGATATCAGAAAAACGCAGCGATTCTTTCGAGCCGAGGCAGAGAAAACCGCCCGGTACTAAGCTGTCGTAGAAAAGTTTAAACACGCGGTTTTGCAGCTCTCTGTTGAAATAAATCAATACGTTACGACAAAAAATCACATTCATTTCACCAAACACACCGTCGGTGGCTAAGTTGTGTGGGGTGAACAACATTTTATCGCGCAGCGCGAGTTTCATGATCACACTGTCGTAGTCGGCAATGTAGTAGTCAGAGAAAGATGCGTTGCCCCCCGCTGCTTGGTAGTTGGCGGTGTATTGGCGGACCAAGTCCATCGGATAGATGCCTTTTTTGGCTTTTTCCAAAATGGCTTCGTTGAAATCGGTCGCGTAAATTTGCGCACGATCTTTCATCCCTTCTTCTTCCAGCATGATGCCCATCGAGTAGACTTCTTGACCTGCTGAACAGCCCGCATGCCAAATTTTGACAAACGGATAGGTCTGCAAATGAGGAATAATCAGCTCACGAACCTTTTTGTAGAACCAAGGGTCGCGGAACATTTCCGTGACGTTGATGGAGAGATCGAGCAGCATTTGATCAAAAAAACGCGCGTCGTTGATGACTTTGTGCTGCATTTGCGAATAGTTCGACATGCCTTCAATCGCACGTCGATATTCGAGTCGTCGCTTGGTATGAGCGAGCGAATATTCGCGAAAGTCATAGCCATATTTGCGATAGATCGCTTCCAACAGCAGTTGAATTTCTAATTGTTCGTTTGAAAGATCAGTCACGCTTTCCATTTCAGTACAACCATACTCGCAACATTGACAATAACTTATCGGTATTGACTGGCTTGGCGAGATAATCGCTCGCACCTGCTTCAATACACTTACTTCTATCGCCCTTCATCGCCTTTGCCGTCAGCGCGATCACTGGCAGCTTTTCGTAAACTTTTTGTTTACGAATCTCTTCCATGGCTTCGTAACCATCCATCCTTGGCATCATGATGTCCATTAATACGACATCAATATCCGGGTTTTCTTTTAACTTATCTAGGCTCTCCAAACCATCTCGGGCAATGACAATATCCATGCCTTTGTCTTCTAAAATGCTGGAGAGAGCAAACACATTACGCATATCGTCGTCAACCAGCAAAACTTTTTTGCCGATCAGAACCGATTCTTTATTGTGCACTGCGCGCAACATACCTTGCTGTTCTCTCGGCAGGTTGGCTTCCACGCGGTGAAGGAAGAGCGCGGATTCATCCAGCAAGCGCTCAGGAGATTTGACCCCCTTGATGATGATGCTCTCGGCGTAGCGGTTTAACTCTTTCTCTTCTTCTTTGCTCAACTCGCGCCCGGTATACACAATAATGGGGACGCGCGCCGCTGTTTCGCTGCGGCGAATACGCTCCAGTAGCTCAAAACCGGTCATATCCTCAAGGCCCAAATCCAGCACCATGCAGTCATAACGTGCCGACTCCAACTCACTCAACGCTTTCTCGCCCGTTGGCACGGTAACAATATGCACGTCATCTTCGCCAATCAGTTGGCGAATGCTCTCTTGTTGTATGGCATCGTCTTCCACCACCAGAAGGCGCTTCACGGGTTTGGAGATAATCTCTTCAATATTGCCAAACGCCTTCTCGAGTTTTTTCATATCGACCGGTTTGGTGAGGTAGCCAATCGCGCCCATACGTAGCGCATCCAAATTGGCGTCGTTGGCCGACATGAAATGTACTGGAATGTGGCGCGTTTCTGGGTTCTCTTTGAGACGCTCCATCACGGTCCAACCGTCGATGCCGGGCAAGCCAATGTCCAAAATGATGGCGCTCGGGTTGTAGTATTGAGCAAAGTGCAAGCCGCTTTCACCTGTTTCGGCGACAATGCATTTAAAGCCTCGCTCACGGCCAAAATCACGCATGACACCAGCAAACGCGCGATCATCTTCAATGATCAACAAGGTGCGATCTTCGGCGACAATCGATTGTCGGTCGTCTTCCACATAACTGTCACTGGCGCTGAGAACGGGTTCTGCTTTCTCGACACTTATGGGCGGTTGCGGCGCGGGTGTGGATACCACCGCATGTTCTTGCGCTTCTACTGGCGCATCGCGTTCGGTGATTTCCAGTGGCGCGAGGCTAATCTGCGGCAAGCTTTCCATCTCATTACGTGCCTTTTCGGTGTATTTCAACGGGAACACCACGGTAAAGGTGCTGCCTTTTCCTTCTTCACTCTTAAGATGAATACGACCGCCGAGCAAATGGGCCAGCTCTTTGGAGATAGACAAGCCGAGCCCTGTGCCGCCATATTTACGGCTGGTGCTGCCATCGGCTTGCTGGAAGGCTTGGAAAATCGCCACTTGCTGATCTTGCTTAATGCCGATGCCGTCATCGCGTACTGAGAATGCGATTAACTCTTCACGTGGCTTGTTGAGCAGTTTTGCCAGCTCTTGTGACGGATGAGCCATGTTCAGCGTCACGGCACCTTCATGGGTGAATTTGAATGCGTTGGTGAGTAGATTGCGCAGAATTTGCTGCAGTCGCTGCGAGTCACTCTCAAGGCTCGCGGGCAAGTTGCCGGCACAGATGACTTGGAAATCGAGCCCTTTGTCGTCGGCTATCTCTTTGTACAGGCGCAACAAATCCTGCTCTATGCTGGCAAGCGATACATCCTCAATATGCAAGTCGATTTTCCCAGCTTCAACTTTGGAAAGATCGAGAATTTCGTTAATCAAAGAGAGCAGATCAGAACCCGATGAGTTGATTGCCTTAGCCGATTCGATCTGTTTGTCGGTTAAGTTGCCGTCTTTGTTGTTGGCGAACAACTGCGAGAGGATCAAAATACTGTTAAGCGGTGTGCGCAGTTCGTGCGACATGTTCGCCAAGAACTCAGACTTGTACTTGCTGGCGATTTCCAACTCTTTGGCTTTTTCTTCCACCACTTGCTGCGCCTCTCGCAGCGCCTCATTTTTCTCTTTCATCTCGTTTTGCTGCTGCTCAAGCGCTTTGGTTCGCTCTTCCAACTCTTCGTTGGTGACGCGTAGCTCTTCTTGCTGGGCTTGCAGCTCGGCTTCCGATTCTTTGAGCACTTTGGTTTGCTCTTGCAGTTCTTCGTTGGTGACGCGCAGCTCTTCCTGCTGCGCCTGCAACTCCTCTTCCGAGGCGCGCAGCGCTTGAGTCTGCTGTTCCAACTCTTCGTTCGCTTTGCTTAGGCTCTCTTTCTGCTGCTGCGTTTCCAGTAGCAGTGAGTTAATCACCAAACGCGCTTTGGTGGCGTTAAACACAATGGCCAGATTGCTGACGATCTCATCGACAAAGCGGCGTTGAATCGAGCTGTAGGCTTGGTTTGAACCGAGCATCACGACGCCAATTAACTGTTCATCAACCGCTAATGGGATGGCGAGAAAATGACTTGGAATAGTTTCCCCAGCGGCAAAATTGTAGCTCGGCACATTGTGTTGCAGATGGTTAAAGGCGATCACTTGGCGCTCGAGTGCCGCTTGACCGACCATGCCTTCGCCGAGTTTGAGTTGATTGAAATTGCCATGGCGATCGGAAAACGCATAGGAGGCGTGCAGCTCCAATCGGTCGTTTTCAAACAGATAGAGCGCGCCCAACTGGGCATTCATGTGTTTGGTAAAAAAAGCAATAAACTTGTCTGACAACAGATCGAGGCTGAGATCGCCACGGATTTCATTGTCCAACATCTCTTTGCCAGATTTCAGCCAGTCTAAGTCGCGCAGTTGCGAAGCCATATTGTTGAGTGAACGGCTTAATTCGCCGAGCTCGTCTTTGCGGTCAATGGTTAACGCGGACTCTAAGTCGCCCTCGGCAATGCGCTGAGCAAACCCCATGCTTTCGAGCAAAGGCTGAGTAACCGACGAGGAAAACTTGATAGCAATAAAGCAGACGATAACAAACAAAGCCACGCCGACTGCCAGCAGGATCTGGTACACGTGATAAACCGAAGTGGTGACTTCGTCTTGGTTGATTTTGGAGATCAGATACCAGTCGTGCCCAGGGATGCTCAACTTATCGAAGGTAACCAGAACCGGAAGGCCAAGGCTATCGATATAAATGCCTTGCCCGCCGCGCTCGCCCGCCGATTGCGCATCGCGCCAGTAATCGGGCTCACCACTGCTGAGTCTGTAGCCAACCACATATAGGCCGTTGCCCATCGTAACCAGATCTGAGCGCAGCGAGAATGTATCCGTCGCGTGTTCAAGACCAATAATATAGGACTCGCCTGTTTCTCCCATGCCGACACGGGAATTGACGATTTCGGTTACCAATTCCGGCATCACTTGCACGGCGACAATGGCAATCAACTTGCCTTCTTGGTCCAAAATCGGCGCAGAAAAGTAAGCGACGTACTGATTATCCGCGGCCTTGCTTTTGGCAAAGTCGGTAAAAAGTGCACGCGGGTGGCTCAGCTCTTTGGCCCAAAGTCGGGCGAGGGCCGGATCGCTCGACTCATAGCTGAGATTGATGGTGCGGATACGGCTCTTGTCTCGCAAAGCGTAGAGGATTTTCCCGTTTTGCGGCGAAAGGATAAACAGATCGCGATAGCCATAAGATTCGACGAAGTGCCGCAATGTTTCTTCGAGTTGACTTTGCGATGCAGTGGTCACGGACTCACTGAGTTTCTGGCTAAAATCGAGCATTTCCGATGTGGAAGCAAACATACTGATATCAAGCAGTCGCTTGCTAAAAAAGGTGTCAATCGCGGTGGAACGTAGCGATTGAATGGCCTGTAGCTCTTCAAACGATTTGTCGATTAACGCATCACCTGCCATGCGTCCACTGAAAATCGTTACGCATACCATAGGCAAAATGCCAAACGTGATTAAAAGGGCAATTAACTTGGGACGAATACGAATGTCCGCGAACTTTATCATCAAGGTATCACTAATCAGTTGTTTTTATTAAACCAGTTTCTCTGATATTCCCTTCTTGTTCAAATGGACTTAAGCAGACTGTTGACTAGGATCTGATTTTAACATGGCCAAACCACATATTGATTGATGGATGAATCAATATGTGGTTTGGATTTTTAGTGGTGTGTCACTTGCTCTTAATGACCATTTGGCGCTTATCTTGCAAGCTTGTCTTGCTAGTTAAAGGAAGAAGATATGCGCAAATGGCGACTTCTCTGCCTTTAAGGTAGGAGAACGATAAAAAGGCGATTTTATAGAGTATTAACTCTATCTCGGCAAAATAAATAAAATGATGTTTTATTGTTAATGTATTGATATTTAATGATTTTATCCTTTTTGGATTACAGTTGTTCGCCCGAAAGTATTTGCAACAATATGTGAAGTGTTTCAAAATTAACTGGTTGAGCCAGTTGGGCAAATCATTAACCAAGGTTTTTTTATGAAAGTCACAAATCTTTTTAGAGACAAAGTTGATGCATGGTCTGCACATCATACTGAGTTTATGAATTGGATGTCCCCGACGCTACGCGATTATTGGGGTGACTTTTTGGAAAAAGCACAAGGAAGCTTTCTTTTTTCAAAAGTGCGCGACCATCAGCAGCCTGCGGTAAACGAGGAAGTTTCTATACCGGAACCGATTGTTTTAAATGCAGAAGCGCAAAGACTCTACGATGAATTGCAAGGAAAAATTGGTCAGGTGATCCACGTTGGCGACTGGATTCATGTTGATCAACAGCGTATCAACCAATTTGGTTTAGTTACTGAAGACATGCAATGGATCCATACCGATCCTCAGCGCGCGGCCACTGAATCGCCATTCAAAACCACCATTGCACACGGATTTCTGACGTTGGCGCTATTGCCCAAGTTGACCGATTCGGTGGATGCGGATAAACCGCTGTTTCCGACGGCGAAAATGGTGGTGAACATTGGTCTTAACCAAGTGCGTTTTCCTTATCCAGTCAAAGCGGGTAACAATTTACGTGCTTCAAGCGTGTTGACTAAAGTGACACCGGTCAAAAAAGGTCTTGAAATTGAACGCGAAATCAAAGTCGAGATCGAAGGGGTGCGCCGACCCGCAGCGGTAGTAGTCTCGGTTATTCAATTGCATTTCTAATTTAGAGACCTGCATCTAAACCATGCCAAAAGGCCAGCTTGTTGAGCTGGCCTTTTCTATTGCCATAAGCCCCAACTCTGTTGCCATAAGTTTCAAGGGTAAACTTTGTTGTAAAGCTCATTTTTCTGCTTGTAAGAAAGTTCTCATCAATTAAATCCACAAAATAATGACGGCTATCATGCTGTTGATAAGCAATGCGAATCCCTCTTTGTAATATTATTCATATTTGTGTATAAATTGCGGCGTTCAACTATTCCAACAAAAAAGATGTGCCACTATGTCAGTCAGTCTTTCGAAATCAGCTCATGAGACAGTGCTAAGTGAACAAGATCAGCTTGTTTCTACTACCGATCTTAAAGGGGTCATTACCTACAGCAATGAGGCATTTTGCCGCGTTGCGGAATATCAGCAACATGAGTTGCTAGGGCAAAACCACAATATCGTTCGTCATACGGACATGCCGAAGGCCGCGTTCGGTGATATGTGGAAAAATCTCAAGCAGGGTAGAGCTTGGCGTGGCATCGTTAAAAATCGCACTAAATCTGGCGGTTACTACTGGGTTGATGCCTATGTCACCCCAATTTACGACAATGGCGTTATGTGTGGTTATCAATCGGTGCGTGTTAAGCCAAAACGTGAGTGGGTTAATATTGCCGCCAAAGCGTATCAATCGTTGCTCAGTGCGGAAAAAAATGGCCGGACGTGGTCATTACAACTGAGTGACAGCATACGCTACGCAATTCTTTTAGGGTCAGTGTCCGCGCCGATGCTCGCCCATGCATTGCATGCTGAAGGCCTATTGGCTTGGTTGGCGAACCTGCTTCCGGCAGCGGCGCTGGGATTACTGTTTCGTCAAGAGTTGATCGACACGCCGAGCCAACTAAAAAAGTTACAATCCAAGTTTGATAGTGTGAGCCGTTTGATCTATTCCGGTAACACGCCGTTTTCTGTCGCCGATTTCCATTTAAAAATGGCCTCTGCGCGAATTCGAACCATTTTGGGCCGAATGACCGACTCCGCTCGCCCGCTGCAAAACTTGGCCGATGAGTTGAGCGCGACGACGGAAGAAGTTTCTCAAGCGCTTGGCCAGCAAGCGACGGACATTCGTCAAGTGCGTGATGCCGCGGATTCGATGGAGCAAGCCGCCAATGCGGTGTTCGATAGCACTCGTAATGCGCACGGCTTGATAGATGAAACGGTGCAAAGTTGTGCGCAAACCAAAGCAACCATTGAGCACACGCAGCAAAATTTGAATCGCTTGAGTAGCCAAGCAGAAAAAGCGACCCAGACCACTTATCAACTCAGTGAGCAAGCGGAAAGAGTGAGCAAACTGATGGAAGAGATCGGGGGAATTGCAGAGCAGACCAACTTGTTGGCTTTAAACGCGGCGATTGAAGCGGCGCGGGCAGGCGAGCAGGGACGTGGTTTTGCCGTTGTGGCCGACGAAGTGCGAGCACTATCCGGGCGTACATCGAAAGCGACATTGCAGATCAAATCCAGCATTGATGACATGCTGGGCACGATTCAGGGCTGGCAAAGCGATATTATTAGCAACCGCGAGCAGACCGAAGCGTGCTCTCAAAGTGCCTCGCAAAGCGCCGTGCGGCTGGCGGAAGTTGAACAATTGATGCAAAGCATGGACAGCTTGATGGAAGATGTGGCCGATTCGGCCAATAAGCAACTCACGCTGTCGCGCGATGTTAATCAGCACATTCACTCTATCGCATCCGCAGCCGAGCAAAACTTGGCGGCCACGCGCATCGTGGAAGAAAATAGCCTGAAACTCAAAGATCAAGTAAACGAGTTTTATCAACTAGCTGAGCGTTTTCAAGAGCGATAGTGGTTCTGAATGGCTGAACACAATAAAACCCAGCGCAGGCTGGGTTTTTTTAGGCCAGTATGACAAAGGCGAACACTGGTGCATATCGTTAGGTTAAGTATGCTGAGCGCACCACTCGTCACGCCAAGCAACAAACTCCTCCATCGGCATCGGTTTGTTGATGTAATAACCTTGTGCTTCATCGCATTGCAGTAACGCAAGTGCATCAAACAGTTCGCGGGTTTCCACCCCTTCTGCGACAACACGCAACCCTAAATTGTGCGCCAGTTCAATGGTGGAATTGACGATAATTCTGTCGTTGTTGTTCTCTATCATATTGAGGACAAAAGATTTATCGACTTTAAGCTCATTGACTGGTAGCTGTTTTAGATAGCCGAGTGACGAATATCCTGTACCAAAATCGTCGATGGAAAGGTGAAAGCCCATGTCGGCGAGTTCATTTAAGGTTTGTTGGGCAATCTTCGGATCTTCCATGATGGCGCTTTCGGTAATTTCTAAACAGATACCCTCAGCTGGTACCTTGAATTCGTTCAACTGTGAATCAAGAAAAGCAGGTAGCTGACCTGTCATGAGATCCCAAGTCGACAAGTTAATCGAGATGATCATCTGTCCTTGCCGAGGTTGCACGTGATGCCACTGGCTAATGACCTCTCTAATCACCCACTTAGTAATTTCACGCACAAAACCGGTCTGTTCTGCAAAAGGAACAAACTGATAGGGTGCGATCATACCTTTACTGGGATGCTGCCAACGGATCAAAGCTTCAGCGGCAGAAACCACCGCGGATCTTGTGTCCACTTTGGCTTGTAAGAAAACTCGCAGTTCATTTTCTCGCACTGCTCGGCGCAACTCAGAAAGCAGTGATAAGTTTTGTGGAGCCGCCGTCACCAAGGCTTGGCTGTAAACCACGATCTGCTCTTTTTTGGATTTCGCTGCGTACATGGCAATTTGTGAGGCGTGAATCAGCGAGTCGGGATCGGCAGCGTCTGTTGGCCAAGAAGCAATGCCAATTGAGACACTGAGATCAATCTGCGTTCCGTCGATTTCAAACGCATCATCCAAACTGTGTTTAAGGTGCTGAGCGGCCTCAAAAGGCAATTGTTGGGAGGTATCCAGCATCACGGAAAACTCATCACCACTTACATGAGCCGTCATGGTTCGGGACGTACGTGAAGCATCACTTAAACGCTCGGCAACGGTTTTGAGTACCCGATCACCGACCTCATAGCCCAGAACATCATTCACTTGCTTAAAGCGATCGAGGTTGAGCGTAATAACGGAAATTTGCCTAAACGTGTTAGATGCCATTGCTTCGCTGAGCTTTTGTTTAAAATTGAGACGGTTTGGTAATCTGGTCAGAGGATCGAAGTAAGCCAGTTGAGTGATGGTTTCTCTCTGTTCCTCAATGCTACTGCGCATTTTATCGAATCCCCGCGCGAGTTGGCCGATCTCATCAGGGCGATCCGTTCCCTCAATCTCAGAGGAGAAATTACCTTTCTCTAGCTCAGCGGTTGCTTCTGTGAGGGTAATTAGCGGCTTTATGGTTCGGTGAGACAAGGCGAAAATGGCTAAAGTGAAGATAATAATGCCAACACCACTCACCGTCAGATATTGAGTGGAAAGTTGGTCAAATTTCTCGCTGGCTTTTGGCAAAGATTCAAGGAAAACCACGTGAACCCAATGTTGCGTCGAGGTCTGTTCGCTGATTACCCCACTGATGAAAACTTCTTGATTGATCACTATATCCTGAAGTGAGTGTTCGTCTTGTGCCATGGTGCTGTTTTGCGAACGAAAATAGTCAGCAATGGCCTCTGAACTGGCGACGACATTGATGGTTTGTGCCCCTGTTGATGAAGAGAGAAGGGCAATTTCAATCCCCGCCAGTTGGCTAGCTTGTAAGATGCGTTCTTGGTCAATATCGAAGCCCAACAAAACGTAGCCGATCACTCGCGGAGCACGTACCGGAGCCAGTACAAACTGGGTCGGTTTGCCGCTGTACATCATCAGCTGAAAGGGCTTTTGCTTGTCAAAACGTTGGATAATCTCTTTGTATACCGAAGGGTCGTCAAGCAAGATAGCTTCGGATGAAGCGGCTTTGAGCTGCCAGTTGGCATCAATCAAAATAGCGATGGAAGCGTTGATGCGCTGGGCGTTATTTAACAGCGCGGAGGCAATGGTGCTTTGATCTTGCGTGGCGACGGCAGAGCGAAAACCGAAGTCGGAAGCGAGCACTTCTGCACTCTCTTGTAACATGGAATTAGATTGTGCCAGCAATTGATTCCAAACGCGTTTTGATACTTCTAATGACTGTCTGATTTCCTCGCGAACATGTTTGTCCACGGTTATATTAACCAAAGTAAGGCTGATGGCCTGCACAGCAATCAGCAGTAACAAAGTGATAAAAATAAAGCGCCTGGATAGACTCTCTTGGAAAAATGCCCAGTTTAGACTCACAATCTCCCTCCAGAATCTGGCATGGTAATACGAAGTGAAATGGGCTCTGCATCGACGGTCACGCTTGAAGTCACAAACGGTGAGCCATATGGTAGGCTGGCATGCCACACATCAATCTCATAGTGCTCTGGAATTTGATCGAGAAAAATAGCCTCACCTTGTTGATTGGTTTGTGTATAGACTGGCGTTTCTGATACCAATATCCAAGCCAGCATGCTGTCATGGATGTTACAACCGAGTTCAACTACGCCTGCTTGGTCGAAGATAACGGGCTGTTCTGGTTTGTCGATGTAGAGCTTGAGTTCAAATGTTTTTGCTGGCGAAAAAGAGTAAACATGGTGGCGGACTGTGTCGCGATTGGGAAAATCAACCGCAGTTCCTTGGGTAATGACAAGCACTCCGGGCACAAACGCACGATTTTTCTGTGCCATTTCGATGTTGCTCAACGGTTTTAGCTGGCTCTTTAATCGTTCTGATTTGAGAAAGACCACCGCGTTTTCTAACGGCTCACCAGTCGCATTTTGCACTTCTACCCGAATCTCAGCAGCTTGTGCAACACCAACTGCGAAGCAAAGCAGCGATAACCACCATTGTCTTTTGTACAAGGTACACCTCATAAAAGTTAGGGCTCAATCGCCAATCCAGTAATTGTTTTACCGCGTGGGAAGTGGCCAAGCAGCTCGGCTCGGCCAGTCGTAAGGTCAATCACTACCAGCTTTACTGGCAGGCTGGCTGATGTGGTGATGGTGCCAAGCGCAACATTATTAATATCGCTGATATCCAACGAGGCGTCCTGAATCGGTTCGATACCGAGTCCACCTATGGTGTAGAGCACGCCAAGATTGGGAGAAACGGCAGGCGTTGCTCCTTCTATAGTGCCTTGCATCACCAAGGTTCCGCGCTGCTTATCGATAGCATAATTGGTGGTGAGCTTTTCATTGTTTTGGTTGTAAGTGTAGGCCGCGGCGACAATATCTGGCTTGTAAGCTGCGTTGACATCACCTTGGTCATAAGTGAGCCTTGGATCCATTTGAGTGCCAAGCGTTTTACCATCAAAATCAATAATTGCTCCAGTGTCTGGGTGCAAGCGCAGATTGAGGTTTTGTTTTCCGACCACACGCATCTTGTCTGCTGCTGGGTTAAAATCGAACCCCCAATGCCCATCGTTGATCGGTTCAGTCGGTTTAGAGCCCGGAACTAGCGTTGCGACACCCGATGAGAGGTTAATGATAAAAATGCGTCCTTGGCTACTCAGGGCATAGAGATCGCCGCGCGCAACTCTAAAATCAATGCCGATGATATTTTCACCCGATGTTAACCCTTGCACTGGCAGAGTGGTTTTGATCGTGTCTGGTGAGCGAGGATTGATTTTTAGGAGTTGCTGATAGTTTTCGACCACCCATACTGTGTTGGGTAAATCGGCTGTTGATGTTGCCGCAAAGAGAGGAAAACTGAATGATAGACAGAGAGTGATAAGACAGGCTTTCGTGCTGCGCATAACTGAATGTTCCTTATTTGTCGTTCTTCGTTGCACCTCTAACTATAGAAGAGTTATAGAGAAAAAAGTAAAGCATTGATGTGGGGGGGATATAAAAAGCCCTACATAATTTTGCAGGGCTTAGTATTAATTGAACTTAGTTTGAAAGTTTAAGCGATGATTTCTTTCGCTGTGTTCACCACGTTTTCAACCGTGAAGCCGAACATTTCGAACAGTTGGTCAGCGGGTGCAGATTCGCCAAACGTCGTCATACCGATGATGCGACCGTCGAAGCCAACGTACTTGTACCAGAAGTCTGCGATGCCCGCTTCGATAGCGATACGTGCTGTCACGTCTGATGGCAGAACTGCTTCACGGTAAGCCGCGTCTTGCTTGTCGAATGTATCAGTAGCAGGCATTGAAACCACGCGTACTTTCTTACCTTCTGCGCTTAGCTGCTCAGCGGCTTTCACTGCGAGTTCAACTTCAGAACCCGTCGCGATAAGGATAAGCTCAGGCTTGCCATCGCTCTCTTTTAGGATGTAACCACCCTTGGCGATGTTTGCCACTTGCTCAGCAGAGCGAACTTGTTGTGCCAGATTTTGACGCGAGAAAATCAGTGCAGACGGTGCATCTTTGCGCTCAATCGCCAGTTTCCATGCTACTGCTGATTCCACTTGGTCACATGGACGCCATGTGCTCATGTTTGGTGTTAGACGCAGAGACGCGATTTGCTCAACGGGTTGGTGAGTTGGGCCATCTTCACCCAAGCCGATAGAATCGTGCGTGTACACTTGGATGTTCTGAATCTTCATCAGAGCCGCCATACGCATTGCGTTACGTGCGTATTCCA